>NZ_SEHL01000003.1:0-392086 GCF_004151355.1 Dermacoccus sp. 147Ba | reverse complement strand
ATTGTCCCCGACGATGTACAGATTCTCCGACTCAGCGTTCGTCGCGTCGGCGTTGTGCTCAAGGTCAGGCACCCCGGCACCATAACCGTCTCGGTCCGCGTCGAGGTCAGGTACTTGGCGTAGGACTTCGCGAGGGACTCGAGGTCGTAGCCTCGCGGGTCATCGAGACATCGGTCGAACTGAGCGCGTCCTGAAGGCGGTCGAGCCTGAAGCCACCGTCCTTGTCAAAGTACTCGGGCAGGGCCGCGCGGAGGCGTGTCAGCTCGAAGTCGTTCGTCTTCGTTGTCTCGTTCGCGTCGTGCGCGTCCCTGATCACTTCCTACCTCAAGACGTGAGACCCGTCCTAAATTCGACGGCGTTTCGCAGCTGGAGTGCATGACAGCATTGGTAGTTGCTCAGTCTTAAAAGTCTTGTCAGGAACGCGGCAATTCTCGGTTCGAGAAGCGCAAGGAGTTGCCGGTCGCTGGCCGGCCGGAGAGCTATTCCGTGGTGCGAGGAGTGAGCCTTCGGAGGACAAGAGTGGGCTTTGTTGCTCCCCCCTGGGCCAATTGTGTCGCACTTGGCCGTCCCGACGGTCAACTGAGAATCCGTTTGACGAGCGGGAGCGCATATCGCCAGTCGTCGCCGTCTCGATCAGAGAGATCGGCGTCCTCGAACCAGGTTGCGTCCGCCTCCGGATGAGGGCCAATCAAGCCCACACTGCCATCGCCAAACCGATAACACGCGGCGGCAAGGTCGCCTGTCTCGTAATGGGCGTAGGCCTCAGCGCCGTCTACAGGCAACCGCGCGCCCTCTTGGAAGTAGGTCCATCGCAACGTGTCGCCCCACGTGACTGCCACCACATCATCCGCACTATCTTTCACAGGGAAGTCGGGAACGCCCACCTCCCCCTCGACGGATTCACTGAAAAAGCCGAAGCCCTCGCTCCCTGCAAGATATGCACCCATGCAGATGCCGAGGTAGCTACCGCCGGTAGCCACAAAGTCACTCACCCCGCGGATGAAATCCGCAGGAAAACTCTGGGCAGCGGCACGAATATCGTCTCCACCGCCCGGCTGAGCGTAGAGAGCGACTCCAGAAAGGGCACTTGATTCGAGAGGGAATTCTTCGTGCGGGCCGATAAACGCAACGTCCATACCAAGCGGTGATTGCGACAGTCGCTCAGCAAGAGTTTCCGAGCATCCTGCGCACCCCGCCGGTCCGCGGTACAGGAGGGCGATCCGCGCATCCGAAGTCTCGTCGTCGTTCCTGCTGATGGGTGCACATCCGTTCGCTAGCCCAGCGAAAGGGACCGTCAGCAGCCCCGCGAGGACCGACCGGCGCGACCGTCCAGCAGGTGATTCGAACGTACCCATACTTCAATGCTAGGTGGGCTTGATCCACTGCCCGAAGCGACCGGTGCAGCCTGCTCCTGGCCTCTGATCGTTGAATGCGCCCCGAAGTCACGGGCTGCTGCTCGGATGGGTGACATTGGATCGTCTCGCAGCCTGGTCGGCTGGCTCAAAGTTCGTCTGCAGGTCCAGTTTCGACGCCGGGGAGCGGTGACCGTCTCTTCGCACACGAGGATGTGGGGCTCGCAGTAGCCCGGGTCCTTGGGTTCGGCCCACGAGTACGCGTACCGGTTGGCGGTCGTGGGGATAAGCGCCACGTCCTTGTAGGCCCAGCGCAATTCGAGCTTTTGCGGCTACCCATCCAACGACCCGCTCCTTCCACCGGGACCGCCCTTTCAAGCCCATCGACAGGGACTCTCGGCGGCGCCTCACCGCCTCATGAATCCCGGCGTCGGGCGCGCCGCCGCGATGGGCGCTGTCGTCGACCTGGACGGCATTGCCCTCATGCCTGTACTCCTGCTGACCGGCGCAACGCTTCCGCCCAACCGATGATGGTCGGGATCTACATGGCACTGGTCCCGATGCTCCTGGGCTATCTGCTCTTCGGGTATGGCCTCACGCGCGTCACTCCAAGCGCCGAGACAACGCTCACGCTCGCTGAACCCTCGATCGCCGCCCTCCTGGCCGTGGTCCTCGTCGGTGAGCGCCTCCCCGCCATCGGATGGGCTGGTCTCGCGGGCATCTGCGCCTCGCTTCTGGTCCTCTCGCTCGCACCTGCGACACAGGAGTGTGCCGCCGAACCGTCACGTTCGCGCGAGCTCCCGATACGTCAGGAAGCTTGAATCAGTCAGCCTGAGATAGACATCGGGTAAGACCTGGAGATGCGCCCCAGTACCGGGATGAAATCACTGGGTCCGGCCCAATAAGGTCCGTGGAGGGGTTAGATGGCGAAACGAAATTCCACCGCGTTCCGTAGCCAAATAACGTCTCCGCTCGTGGCGTTCACGCGCCGCCGAACGGTGTCGCTGGGCTGCGTCAGACTGTACGGATGACACGCAAGTAGCACCTCCCCGATGTCCTCTCTACCTCTCACGTCATCGCACTGCAGGATTCCCTCCTGGCGAACGCGAACCGTTTACTGAAGACTGCACTGAGGTCAGTCGAGGAAGAAATCTCCCGCTCGCGCGGTCGCTTGCGATCCTCGGCATGGAGGAATCGGGGATGGTTATCGCCCTGCACGAGCGTCGGGTCAGCATGGTACGCGCACCGGAAGGCGAAGAATTCGTCAACGACGAGCTGAAGGCGCGGTGGGTGGTGGGGCTCAAGTTCCTGGCGTACGTAAGCCCTGCCCGAATGAATGCCCGCTGAGGGATCCCCCAACGAGCTACTACTTTCGTTTTTGGTACGACATAGAAGCGATCACCATAGCCATAGGGACAGACGCACGTGTAGGTGTCACATGATCTGTGGCGCTGGAGAGCGTTGCAGGGATGGATGTGTACCATGCCTGCTTCCTATCCCCAGGAGTTCCGGGACGACGTCGTCCGCGTCGCGAGGAACCGTGAACCTGGGACCAGGCGACGGATGGCGACGACAGCAGCGTCACCGAGGGCCTCCAGTCTGACTATCAACGACTCACAGATGAGCAATGGAGCTGGATCAAGCACATCGTTCACACAGAAGAGGGCCCTCTCCGCGGGCGGCCACGCACTGACGTACGCAAGATCGTCGACGCGGCTCTTTACAAGACCCGCACTGGTATCCCGTGGCGCGAGCTCCCAGCAGAGTTCGGGTCATGGCAGACCGCTTTACGCCGGCACAACCAACTGGTGGCGAGCTCCCAGTGGGACGAGATCACTCGCGCTCTGGCGGAACGAGACCTGCCCTAGTGAATGAGGTAGTCGAGGCCCTGCTCCACGCCAACCGGTCGCTGCCGGTGCCGCCAACACGGTGCCGAATCTGGCCATGGCCCCAGTTTGTCCCTCGCCGACCGTAGTCTCCTGATGACAGCTGCTCACGTGAGAGCAGCACTCAGCCGACCGGAATGAGGATATCTATGGGCGCAGACCTGTTCATCTCGTACGCCTGGACGTCGGAGGGGCACCGCGAGTGGGTGCGCCTGCTCGCTGCGCAGCTCACGGCACTCGGGTTCGACGTCCTGATCGATGCCGACGTCGACTACGGCGACGACCTGAACGGATTCATGCGCCGAGTCACGGACTGCGAGCACGTTCTGCTAGTCGTGGACCACAACTACGTCGAACGAGCCGACACCAAGCCCGAGTCGGGTGTGGGCAAAGAGAGCCGCTGGATAGCCGAGGTCTACGAGGACCGCGCCCCTGCCTGGCTCTCCACCCTCTTCGTCGACAACGCCTCGTGCGCCCTGCCAGCATGGCTCGGCGAACGGATGCCCAAGGGCTTCGACTTCAATCACTCCCCCGGCAGCCAGCAGGAGTTCCCCGGGGCAGGGCAGATCGAGGATCTGTGGCGCTGGGTCGCAGGGCTGCCGGCCAACCGCGACAGCGCTACGCCTATCGCGACTCTACGTGAGCGAGCCACACGGCTCGAGCGGCAGGAACTGCGCAGTTCCCCAGCCCAATGGAGAAGTCCAAATCTCGTCGGCGAGACGCACTTCATGTACGAAGACGCGCCCGGTAACAGGTTCCATTGGGGCTGTGGAGCCTCTGAGTTCGCGCTCCATATCAGCGGACGCTCGTACGACTCGGTGTACGTGTACAAGGACCCAATCAAGTCCGTCGGCCTGATCCGAGGCAACGACGTCGACGACGCCGATCTCGCGCAGCACCTCACACCCGGACGGTCTGTCGCTCCACAGGTTGGCCACAGCGTCGTTCTCATGAATGCGCACGGGCGACTGGCCGTCGTCGAAATCCTCCGGGTACAGCAAGAGGACACCAGCGGCAGTCAATACGTTCCGCCCTTCGTCGACTTTCGCTGGAGAGTCGTCGAATCGTCCTGACAGTCACTCCGCATACAAAGAAGCTCGTATCGCCGTCGGTTGCCGGTATGAAGGGTGGAATCTACGCCGGGGCTTCACCAGTCACGGTCGTGTCCAGTGCCTCAACGTCAGCGATCAGCTCCATCACCGACTGGTAGCGCCGGCCAGGCTGAGAATCGACGCATTTGTGGATGATCTGCTCGATCGGAGTTGCATCGTTCCGCCCGATGTTTTTCCGCCCAGTGAAGATGTACAGCAGTACGAAGCCAGCCGCGAAGATGTCATGGACAGCACCGAAGTCCTTGAACGAGCCGAGAGCTGGATCGATCTTCGTACCCTTGAGTTCGGTCTCCGTCGTCGTGAACTCGGACCCTTTGAGCTTGGCCAGGCCGAAGTCGGACAGCTTAACCAGCACGGCTGAACCGCCGAAGGTGCGGAGCAGGACGTTCCTGGTGCTCAGATCCCGGTGGAAGTGCCCCTTGGAGTGGATGAAGTTGAGGCCGTAGAGGAACTGCAGCGCGATTCGCTTGCGGGTGGTCGGGCCGAAGCCTGGCTGGTTGTTGCGTTTTGCGATGTAGTCCTCCAGCGAGGTGTCGCAGTGTTCCATGGTGTACGTCCAGTCCGACTCCTTGAAGTTGTAGACCTCAAGGACGTACGGGAACTGAAGCTCCTTCATCAGCTCGAACTCGCGGCGGAAGCGCTCCTTCTCCCGATCATCAGCACCGGGTTTGAGCTTCTTCCTTGCCAAGGTCATGCCGTAGTTCGGATCAGTGAACCGATGGACCAAAGCGAAGGCACCCTCGCCGATGGGCGTCAGCTTCACGATGTGGGAATCGGACACTGATACGGCTTGGTCACCGAGGCTGAAGACTGGCGCGTAGCTTTCGACCTCGACGGGAGTGAAGCCTTCTGGGATGGGGCTCCCTCCACTATCAACGAGCCATGCCGGCGCGTTCTCGATGACCCGCTGGTACTCGGGAGTCATGGTAAGGGAGTGACCGGCCTTGTTGAGTAACGTGCGGGCTTCTGTCAAAAGGTCGATGAGACCTAGCAAGTTCCTCGAGTTGTCAGCATTGAAGTGTCCGCTGCTGCCGCCACGGGCCTTGTAGTTCATGTGCTTGAACTCGGCGTCGAGGCCAGCGTGGATGTAGGCGAAGGCGCGGGGCAGGACCTGCTCCCGGCGGTATAACTCGAGGTAGGTCGAGTCGATGTCTCTCTCATAGAACGTGCGCTCAAAGCGCTCCACCCGCTCCTGCTCCATGGTCTTCATACCTCGAGGCTATCGATGACCTATGACAGACTTCCCAAGCTGCTCCATGCGGCGTATCCCGAGGAGTCACTGAAGCCGGTGCGACCTGACTACTATGGCATCCAGGCCCGGTCACGGCTTGCTCTCGCCGTCGAGAGCCTCTCAGTCATTCGCCCGCAACCACTCGTGGCCCCACGTCCATCTGCGGCCTCCGGCGTTTGCGTCCTGAAGGATGGCCCGCCTGCCGAAGAAGTTCGACCTCCCGGGCAACCAACTTTTGAGTCAGGGCGATTTATGAGTCAGCGCTCGTGCCGAGCAATCGCCCGCCGAACAATTAGAACTTGCCCCCAGAACAGGCCCTTCGAGGCCGCCTGCCTGCTCCGCTCGCACACCCGAAGGAAGGCAGCCGGCCCCTGCGAGAGCCCCGCAGAGGCCGACCAAAGTCCCCGGTCAGCGGGGCAAATGCTTAGCAACTGATGGTCGATCGGAACTCGTCCGCCGAGCCAGGTCGGAAACTGCGAAGGCAAAACCCCTGGTCAGACGCGCTTTTTTAGACGTTGAAGCGGAACTCGACCACGTCCCCGTCGGCCATGACGTAGTCCTTGCCCTCCATGCGGGCCTTACCCCTGGCGCGGGCTTCGGCAACGGATCCGCACTCGACGAGGTCGTCGAAGCTGATGATCTCGGCCTTGATGAAGCCCTTCTGGAAGTCGGTGTGGATGACGCCCGCGGCCTGCGGGGCCGTCCAGCCCTTGCGGATCGTCCAGGCGCGCGTCTCCTTCGGCCCGGCCGTCAGATACGTCTGCAGCCCGAGCGTGTTGAAACCCTTGTGCGCGAGCTGCTCCAGGCCCGGCTCGGTGATTCCGACCGACTCGAGCAGCTCCTTCGCCTCGTCCTCGTCGAGCTCGGCGACCTCCGACTCGAGCTGCGCGTTGAGGAAGATCGCCTCGGCCGGCGCGACGAGCTGCTGCATCTCGGCCTGGAACGCCTCGTCCGTCAGCTGCGACTCGTCGACGTTGAACACGTAGATGAACGGTTTCGCCGTCAGCAGTCCGAGCTCGCGGATCTCGCTCGTGTCGAAACCGACCGAGCTGAGCGTCTTGCCCTCCTCGAGCACCTTCTGCGCGGCCAGGGCAGCCTCGTAGACCGACTTCTCGGTCTTCTTGCCCTTGACTTCCTTCTCCAGACGCGGCACCGCCTTCTCCAGCGTCTGCAGGTCGGCGAGGATCAGCTCGGTGTTGATCGTCTCCAGATCCGAACTCGGCGAGACCTTGCCGTCGACATGGTGGACGTCGTCGTCGACGAACGCACGCACGACCTGGCAGATCGCGTCGGCCTCACGGATGTTCGCGAGGAACTTGTTGCCCAGGCCCTCACCCTCCGAGGCGCCCTTGACGATGCCCGCGATGTCGACGAACGACACCGTCGCCGGCAGGATCGCCTGCGAGCCGAAGATGCCCGCGAGCACCTTGAGGCGCGGGTCCGGCAACGGGACGACGCCGACGTTCGGCTCGATCGTTGCGAACGGGTAGTTGGCTGCGAGGACGTTGTTCTTCGTCAGTGCGTTGAACATCGTCGACTTGCCGACGTTGGGGAGACCGACGATTCCGATGGTGAGTGCCACGATCGACGATTCTACCGACCGACCATCGGTCGACCTATTCGCCGGGCGTACCCTGCGGCCGCCGTATCGTGAGCGCATGCTGATGCACCTGCGCCTCACCGTGCCGAGCACACTGTCGTCGCAGGTTCGCACCCGCCTCGTCGATGACGAGGCCGTCACCAACGTCACTGTCTCCCCCGGTGCGGTACTCAAGCCCGTAGGCGACCTCATCGAGGCCGACGTCGCCCGCGAGGCCGTCAGTTTCGTCATCGACGACCTCACCGACATGGGTCTCGGCGACTCCGGCGGCATCGTCCTCAGCGAGCCCCTCGCCACCCCGTTCCAGCGCGCCTCATCGGTGGAGCGTGCGGCCCACGGCGACCCCGACGACGCCGTCATCTGGCGCCTCCTCGTCGAGCGGGCGAAGGGCGCAAGCCACATCACCGTCAACTACCTGGCGTTCCTCGTCATCGCCACGGCTCTCGCCTCGATCGCAGTTCTCACCGACTCGTCGGTGCTCGTCGTCGGAGCGATGGTCGTGGGCCCCGAGTTCGCCGCGGTCGCAGCCACGTGCGTCGGCCTCGCGATGCGTGAGTGGCACCTCGCCGGCCGCTCGTTCGCGCTTCTCGTCTGGACCTTCTGCGCCGCCATCGCCGTCATCACGGCGCTCGCGTGGGTCGGCCTCCACGTCGGGCTCTTCGACGCCGACATGGTGACGCGCGAGCGACCGCAGACGAACTTCATCTGGCGGCCGGACAAGTGGTCGTTCATCGTCGCTCTTCTCGCGGGCGCGGCCGGGGTGCTCGCCATGGCCATCGACAAGTCGAGTGCCATGGTCGGCGTCTTCATCAGCGTGACGACGGTGCCCGCCGCCGGCAACGTGGCGCTCGGCCTCGCGATCTGGGACTGGCAGGAGATCCGCGGCTCGCTGGCACAACTCGGCCTCAACATCGCAGGCATGCTCATTGCCGGCGTCGTGACGCTCGTGGTCGAGCGCCTCGTGTGGCGCCAGCTCGGCGAGGAGAGCCGATTCACCCTGACGCAGCGGCACTTCAACCGCGCACACCGCTGACGCGCGGGGCCACCGAAATCCCCGTCGTTCCGCGGTTGTCGGTGGCCCATGCCATCGTGAGGGCATGTCCCCGCTTCTCGCCGTCGCCCTGTTCGCCCTCGGGCTGACGCTCGGCGCCATCGTCGCCTGGCGCCTCACCGCGCTGGTCACCGCGGGGCGCGCACGCGACGACCTCGCTGCCGTCAGTGCCGAGCGTGATGTGCTGCGCGAACGCGTCGTCGACCTCGAAGCCACCGTGAGCGACGACGCCCAGACGGCCGCCGCGCTGCTGCCGCTGCGCGACACCCTGGCCCGTGTCGAACACCAGGTGGCAACGCTCGAACGTGACCGCGTGGAGCAGTACAGCCACGTCGACGTCGCGCTCAAGGACGTGCGAGCCAGCACGGAGCTGTTGCGGCGCGAGACGTCGTCGCTCGCCGGCTCGCTCAACGCCTCGAGCGTGCGCGGGCAGTGGGGCGAGGCGCAGTTGCGCCGCATCCTCGAACTCGCCGGCATGCTCAACCGTTGCGACTTCGACGAGCAGTGGCGCGGACACAACGACGAAGGCCGCCCCGTGCGCCCGGACGTCGTCGTCCACCTGCCCGGCAACCGCCAGCTCGTCATCGACGCCAAGGCACCCATGAGCGCGTTCCTCGAGGCGCAGGCCACGGACACCGACGACGCCCTGCGCGCCGCAGCCCTCAAACGCCACGGCAAGGCCCTCGCGGGGCATGTCGACACTCTCGCGTCGAAGCGCTACTGGAGCGCCGTGGCCACCTCCCCCGACTTCGTCATCGCGTTCGTGCCCGGCGATGCCATGCTCGCCGCTGCGCTCAACGCCTCACCTGGCCTGCTCGAGAGCGCCATGGAGCGGCGCGTCGTCCTCGCCTCCCCGAGCACCCTGCTCGCCACGATGCGCAGCGTGGCCGTGCTGTGGCAGCACGCCACCGTCGAGGACAACGCCCGCGAACTCCTCACGCTCGGTCGCGAACTCCACGAGCGCATCGGCACCCTCGCCAAGCACACCCACGACCTCGGCGGCTCACTGCGCCGCAGCGTCGAGGCCTACAACCTCTTCGTCGGTTCCCTCGAATCTCGCGTCCTCGTGACGTCGCGCCGCATGCACGAGCTCGACCTCGCCACCGCACCGGCGCCCGAGGTCACCCCCCTCACCTCGGTGCCGCGTCCGCTCACCCACGAATCGCTCCTCGAGGCGATCTACGACGACCCCGAGGACGACGAACGCCGCCGAGCCTGAGGCCGGGCGGCGAACGACGAGACGAGAACAGCCGACTACCTGGCTGCGGCCGCCTTCGGCTTATCGGCGTACACCGTCGACACGCCGATCGGGTCGCCACCCTTCGGGTACGCCACCGCGAGCGCCCGAGCAATGCCCCGCGCCTTGGCTGACGACCCCGTTCCGTTGTTGTGGTTCGCATCATCCTGCAGGAACCACTCGGGGTGCGGCAGGGCTTCCGACGCCCAGTCGTAAACGCGCAGGTTCGGGTAGCGCTTCGTGGCCGCCACGACCTTCTCGTTGAACGCCGCCATGTTCTTGTTGGCGTACAGCGGGTTGTTCACCCAGGCCTGCGTCACCGACGTCACCCACAGCACCTTGGCGTTCTTCGGTATCTGCTTGAGCAGCGCATCGACGCGCATGTCGGCCGTGAACGGCGACTCGCCCTTCGCCATCGTCGCGGCATCGTTCATGCCGAGCGCGAGGACCCAGCAGCCGTCGAAGCCCTCTCGCACGTGCTGCGCCACGGCCTCCTTGCCGTTCGTGTCGCTACCGAAGTGCTCGATGATGTTGCGGCCGCCCTTGATGTCCTCGAGCACCGTCGTCACCCCAACGCCCTGGTAGCGCGCGCGGATGCGTTTGGCCGGATCGGTGATGTTGGTCGAGGCACCGTCCTCGAGCCCGAGCGACGACGAGTCACCGATGTGCATAACCTTCTCGCAGGACGTCTTGAGCGGCTTCCCCGGTTGCGGGTAGGCAACGGCAGGAGCCGCAGCGGCCTTCTTCGCCGCCTTCTTCTGCGAGTCCGCATTCTGCTTCGCCGCGATCTCCTTGACCGACATCTGCGGCAGGTTGCCGACCGCCGCCATCGCGCCGACGGAGAGCGCCGTCAGAGCCCCACCACCGACGATGAACGGCGGCAGCACACGTCGGCTCGCACCTGCACGCATCGGCGCTGTGCCGCGCTTCCACGCCCCGACGAGCCCGTAACGACGGATCGGGTCCTCGACCACGACCCAGGACAGCGACGCGATGACAAGCGTCAACACGACGACGATCGTGCCTCGCAGGAGGGTGTTGCCGTAGAACGAACGCTCGGGCAGAAACGCCGCAACCGGCATGTGCCACAGGTAGATGCCGTACGTACGCTCACCGAGCCAGCGCAACGGCTGCACCGACAGCACCTTCGCGATGACGTTGTTCGGGTGTGCCGCGGCGAAGAGCACCATGCACGTCGCGATCGTGAGCAGCGCGATGCCACCGCGGTAGATGAAGGGGGACGTCTCCGTCGTGAACGCCGCGAGCAGGCCGATGCCGACGAGACCTAGGGCGCCGATGAGGGCCACGCCCGCGCGATGAGCAGCACTCGCGAAACGCTCGGCGACGCTCGGGTGCCACAGGAAGGCCAGGGCAGCACCCCACAAGAGCCCGCCGGCACGGGTGTCCGTGCCCTCGTAGGCCCGTGTGGCGTCGGCGTTGCCCGTCGGCGCGACGACGGCGAGCAGGATCATCGAGACGAGCCCGAGCGCGAACGTCACACCGGCGACCTGCTTGAAACGCCCCTTGAACACCGTGAGGAGACCGAGCAGAAGCAGCGGCCACAGGACGTAGAACTGCTCTTCCACCGACAGCGACCACAGGTGCTCCAGCGGCGAGGGCCCCTCGAAGCGGTTGAAGTACGTGTCACCCTCGAGGATCGTGCGCCAGTTCGCCACATAGAAAAGAGCCGCGAGCGCCTCTCTCGTTCGCTCACCGAGTTTGTCGGGCGTGAGCAACGCAACCGCGATCATGACGACGACGAGCAGGAGCACGACGGCCGGCAGAAGTCGGCGGGCACGACGGATCCAGAACGTCTTCAGCCCCAGGCTGCCCTTGCGCTGCCACGAACTGATGAGCAGCGACGTGATGAGGTACCCGCTGAGGGTGAAGAACACACCCACGCCCAGCAGGCCACCACTCATGTGTGGCACACCCACGTGGTAGGCGATGACGAGGGCGACGGCAATGGCACGCAGGCCGTCCAACCCCGGGTAATAAGCAGCGCGCGCGTCTGTGGGCCGTGGCACCGGCGTCCTCACTTCAATGATCGACTCACCACGGTGGAGTTCCCCGCCCACCGCGTGGTCCGACCATAAGAAAGGACTCTTAATGCCCCCTGAAATTCCGGGGCATTCCGGTCACGATTTGACAACGCTCACCCGCGGGGGTGAGCCAAGAATCGTCTTACGCCGCGAGGTCAGTGAAGGTCTGCGACAACACCCTGACCGACGACCTTGGCGCCGTCCGGAAGTCCGCGCGCCTTGAGGTCGCGGCGCAGTTCCATCGGCAGTGCGAACGTCAGCGATTCCTCGGCCGAGATGATCGGCTTGACGTCCTCATAACCGCGCTCGGCGAGGAACTCGAGAACTTCGCGCACGAGGATCTCGGGAACCGACGCTCCGGAGGTGACGCCGACCGTGCCGACGCCGTCGAGCCACGCCGGGTCGATCTCAGCGGCGTAGTCGACGAGGTGACCGTCCTTGGCACCGTGCTCGAGCGCCACCTCGACGAGACGCACCGAGTTCGACGAGTTACGCGAGCCGACGACGATCATGAGGTCGGTGTCCGCCGCCATCTCCTTGACCGCGAGCTGACGGTTCTGCGTGGCGTAGCAGATGTCGTCGCTCGGCGGATCCTGCAGTTTCGGGAACTTCTCGCGCAGACGGCGCACCGTCTCCATCGTCTCGTCCACGGAAAGCGTGGTCTGCGACAGCCACACCACGCGCTCCGGGTCGCGAACCTCGACGTTCTTCACGTCGTCGGGGCCGTCGACGAGGGTGATGTGCTCGGGCGCCTCGCCGGAAGTACCGATGACCTCTTCGTGCCCCTCGTGCCCGATGAGGAGGATGTCGTAATCGGCATCCGCAAACCGGATGGCCTCGCGGTGCACCTTCGTCACGAGCGGGCACGTGGCATCGATCGTCTTGAGTGACAGCGCCTTGGCCTCGTCGTGAACGACGGGGGCCACACCGTGCGCCGAGAAGACGACGGTGGCGCCCTCGGGCACCTCGTCGGTCTCGTCGACGAAGATCGCGCCGCGACGTTCGAGCGTCGTCACGACGTGCTTGTTGTGGACGATCTCCTTACGCACGTACACCGGCGGGCCGTAGAGGTCGAGAGCCTTCTCGACGGTGATCACGGCACGGTCGACGCCCGCGCAGTACCCGCGCGGGGCGGCCAGCAGGACACGCTTCGTCTGAGTTTCCACACCCCCATGGTAACGACCCGCGCTGTGTGCCGCCTTGACGCCTACAGTGGGCGGGGTGACGAACGTTCCCCCACACCTTCCTCAGCTGGCGGGTGACACGAGCGCCGAATCGCCGTGGCCCGTGCGCGTGCTGAGCATGAAGATCGCCGAGTACGTCGATCGCATGTCGCCGCTGTGGGTCGAGGGCCAGATCGTCCAGCTCAACGTGCGCGCCCGCACCGCCTACCTCACCCTGCGTGATGCCGACGTCGACATGTCCCTGTCGCTCACCGTCCCGACGAACACGCTCAACGCGATGGGGCCGCTCGTGCGCGAGGGGGCGCGAGTCGTCGTCCACGCGAAACAGACGTTCTGGACGAAACGTGGCCAACTCATGCTCGAGGGTCGCGTCATGCGTCCCGTCGGCGAGGGCGAACTGCTGCTCCGTCTCGAGCAACTCAAGCGAACGCTGGCAGCCGAAGGCATCTTCGACCGCGACCGCAAGAAGGCCCTTCCGTTCCTCCCCCGCCGCATCGGGCTGGTCACCGGCCGAGCGGGTGCCGCAGAGAACGACGTCGTCGAGAACGCTCGCAGACGATGGCCCGCAGCACGCTTCGAGATTCGGCAGGTCGCCGTCCAGGGCCCCGACACGGTGCAGCAGGTCGGCGGTGCCATCCGCGAACTCGACGAGATCGACGACGTCGACGTGATCGTCGTCGCGCGCGGCGGCGGCTCCTTCGAAGACCTCCTGCCGTTCAGCAACGAAGCCCTCGTGCGCGTCGTCGCCGCAGCCCGCACGCCGATCGTCAGTGCCATCGGCCACGACGTCGACACGCCCTTGCTCGACCACGTGGCCGACCTGCGCGCGTCGACGCCCACGGACGCGGGCAAGAGCATCGTGCCGGACCTGGCCCTCGAGAGCTCGTCGCTGCGTGAGGCGCGGGTGCGCCTCAGCCAGGGGCTGCGCGGGCGCTTCGCCGCCGAACGGCGCCACCTCAACGCCCTCGTTTCCCGGCCGGCGTTGGCCGACCCGAGTTCGCTCGTCGCCGACCGACGTGACGACCTCGACCGCATGACGAACCGCAGCGCCTACGCCCTGCGCCAACGCCTCTCGCGCGCCCACGACCAAGTCGCTCACGCCCGTGCGCAGGTCGTCGCGCTCTCACCGCAACGCACGCTCGATCGTGGGTACGCCGTCGTCCAGCAGGTCGACGGCACCCTCGTCACCTCGCGTGAGAGCGTCAGCGCCAACGACCTGCTCAAGGTGACGGTGGCCGACGGCAACTTCGCCGCCACCCCGGTGTCGGCAACCCCGACGCGAGACTCGAAGGCGCCCACGCCGAAGAAGAAGACGAACGCCGCCCGAAAGACACGAGGAGACGACGCATGAGCGACGACACACAGAACGCAGGCGAAGCGACCGGCACCAACGCCTCGACGCTGACGGCCGTCGACACGAGCGACATCGCCCAGATGGGCTACGAGCAGGCGCGCGACGAACTCGCGTCCATCGTGTCCACGCTGGAGAGTGGCCGCACCCCACTCGAGGAGAGCATGCGCCTGTGGGAACGCGGCGAGGCTCTCGCCGATCACTGCTCGACGTGGCTCGACGGTGCACAGTCACGCATCGAGGACGCCGTGGCGCGGCGCGAGGGCCGCGACGGTGAGGATGACGCCGAGCAGAAGTGAGCTGACCGGCCGGGCGTCGGAGTTCCGAGATTCAGCTCGACCGACGACGGCCGAGCCACAGCGTCACTTCGTGACGGCGCTGATGGGCTTGGCCGACTTCGCGACCTGCTCGAGCTGATTCCACGTGCCCTTGCCGGTGACGACGGTGTCGAGGCCCGCCAGCGGCGTCGTGCGCACGAGCGCCTTCTGGTCGCCGTCCATCTCGACCTTGCGCCACGTGGCACCTCCAGCCTTGAGCTCACCGGAGTTCGTGCCCTTGGCGACCTTCGCGAACCACGCCGCGCCACCGTCCTTGCGCTGCTGGATCGAGAGGTAGTCCTCGCCCGCACCCTGGTATCCGGCGCGCCAACGCTCCGGGTTCTCCTTGTCGCCGGGGATCATCGCCGCGTGGACGGGACGCCAGGGCGAACCGAGGCCGTCGGCAACAGCGACGTCCCACTTCTTCGACTGCGAGACCTGCCCGGCCACGCCTGCCGCGTCGACCGTGGCGAGTTTCGTCGCACCCTGACGAGGAATCAGGGCCAAAAGCACCAAACACCCCGCGATACAGGCGATCATGGACAGGACCATGCTCTTGGCATTGCCCTGCATCCCACGCCGCTTCGGCGGCTGGGGTGTCGGGTTGTCGTTCGTGGCGGTTTCGGGGGGCGTGCTCACGCCCCTATGGTCTCCGACAATGCCCCGTCGGAGCGAACCGGGTCCGTCCGAGCGCTCACGGCGGTGCGATGCCGAGCCGTTCGACGCCGTCGTTCCAACCCCGAGGAGACATCGACGTGACCACGTCCCTGCCGACCTATCAGATCCCCGACCGCAACCTCGCGCTCGAACTCGTGCGCGTCACGGAGGCCGCCGCGATGGCCGCCGGCCCGTGGGTGGGCCGCGGCGACAAGAACGCAGCCGACGGTGCCGCCGTCGAGGCCATGCGCACGCTCATCTCGACGGTGAGCATGAACGGCACCGTCGTCATCGGTGAGGGCGAGAAGGACGAGGCGCCGATGCTGTTCAACGGCGAGCGCGTCGGGGACGGTACGGGCCCGGACGTCGACGTCGCCGTCGACCCGATCGACGGCACCACGCTCACTGCCAAGGGCATGCCGAACGCCGTCTCCGTGCTCGCTGTGAGCGAGCGTGGCTCCATGTACGACCCGAGCGCCGTGTTCTACATGGACAAGCTCGCCACCGGCCCCGAGGCTGCGGACGTCGTCGACATCCGCCTGCCTGTCGCCGAGAACATCCGGCGCATCGCGAAGGCCAAGGGCACCTCGAACAACGGCGTCACCGTCGTCCTGCTCGACCGCCCGCGCCACGAGGGCCTTGCCCAGGAGATCCGTGACGCCGGCGCCCGCATCAAGTTCATCTCCGACGGTGACGTCGCCGGCGCCATCATGGCCGCACGCCCGAACACCGGCGTCGACCTGCTCTTGGGCACCGGCGGCACCCCCGAGGGCATCATCGCCGCCTGCGCGATCAAGTGCATCGGCGGCGTCATCCAGGGCCGTCTCGCCCCGAAGGACGACGAGGAGAAGCAGCGCGCTCTCGACGCCGGCCACGACACCAACCGCGTTCTCACGACGCACGACCTCGTGCGCGGCGACAACTGCTTCTTCGTCGCCACCGGCGTCACCGACGGCGAACTGCTGCGCGGCGTGCGCTACCGCGAGGACGGCTGCACGACCAGCTCCCTCGTCATGCGCAGCAAGAGCGGTACCGTACGAGCCATCGAGGGCGAACACCGCCTGAGCAAGGTGGCCGAGTACGCCTCCGAGCAGTACCAGTAAGCACGACCCGTCCCCCGCGCCCTCGTGGGGGTTCACGCCCCCACGAGGAGCCGCATGTCCCAGCCGAACACCCGCACCACGCTCGTCATCGGCGAGGCACTCATCGACGTCGTCCACGCACTCGACGGTGACGTGACCGAGCACGTCGGCGGCAGCCCGCTCAACGTCGCCGTGGGCCTCGCTCGGCTGGGGCACACCGCCGTGCTTGCCACGCACCTGGGCAACGACGCACGTGGCGAGCGCATCCGTGACCTGCTCACGGACGAGGGCGTCGACGTCACGATGTCGAGCTTCGACCTCGAGTCGACCTCGACGGCCCAGGCCACGCTCGGCGAGGACGGTGCCGCAGAGTACGAGTTCGCCATCGAGTGGCCTCCAGTCACCGGCATTCCGCACGACGCCGAACACCTCCACACCGGCTCGATCGGCGCCTCTCTCGACCCGGGGGCCGCTTCCGTTCTCGACGCGCTCAAGGCTGCGCGCAGCGCCGCGACGACGTCGTTCGACCCGAACGTGCGGCCCTCCCTCATGAAGTCCCCCGAGGACGAGCGGGTTCGCGTCGAGGAGTTCCTCCACCACATCGACGTCGTGAAGTCGTCCGACGAGGACGCACAGTGGATCTACCCGGACCGTAGCCTGCGAAAGATCGCGCACGGTTGGGCCGAACTCGGCCCGCGACTCGTCGTCATCACGCGCGGTGGCGACGGCGCCTTCGTCGTCGTGGGCAACGGCGAGGAGCTCGAGTTCGCGGGCCACTCCGTCGAGGTCACCGATACGGTCGGCGCCGGCGACTCGTTCATGTCCGGTCTCATCTCCGGCCTCCTCGACGCCGGCCTGCTGGGTGGCGCGGAAGCCCGTAGCCGCCTCGAGATGGCGCAGGCCGACGACGTGCGCCCCGCCCTCGAGCGCGCCCTCCTCACCTCGGCCACGACGGTGACGCGCGCCGGTTCGAACCCACCTCACCGCCATGAGGTCGTCGCCGACGAGTCGTGAGACTTCTCACCCCGCGCCTCCCACGGATGCATTCCACCCTTTGGTTTAGTTAGGTTCGCCTTACCTAACTAATTCAGGAGGTGCCGTGCGTCCCAACGCACTCTTCAGCGGCAAGAGCTTGCCCGAGTACGAGCAGGCGATCAGCGAAGCAGGGGCCGTCGTTGCCGACGCCGTGGCCTCGGCGAACCACCCGGCCACACCGCGGCCACCGGCTCACCTGCGCTCCGTCGTCCGCCAGGTCGACCTCGATCGCCCCCTCGGTGAGCTGAGTTCGGCACTGGAGGAATCACGCGACCTCTTCCTCGAGCACGCGGTGTGGTTCCACGACGCCCGCTACCAAGCCCACCTCAACTGCCCCGTCGCCACGGCCGCCATCGCGGCCGACGTCATCGCCTCGAGCGTCAACACGTCGGTGGACACGTGGGATCAGAGCCTCGCTGCCACCCACATCGAGACGCATCTGCTCGAGTGGCTGGCCGGCCGACTCGGACTCGGCGATCTCGCCGACGGCGTCTTCACGAGCGGCGGCACGGCGTCGAACCTCCAGGCGCTCCTGCTCGCTCGGGAACACTCCACCGCCGACGGCACTCCCCTCGACGCGCTACGCATCCTCACCTCACCCGAGGCCCACTTCAGCGTGACGAAGGCCGCCCGAACCCTCGGCCTCGCAGCCGACGCCGTCGTCCACTGCCCCACCGACGAGCGCGGCCGTCTGCGCCCCGACGGCGTGGAGAGCGCCATCGACGACGCCGAGGAAGCTGGCCTCACGGTCATGGCCGTCTCTGCCACTGCGGGGACGACCGACCGCGGGGCCGTCGACCCGCTCGCCGCGCTGGCACAGATCACGCACGGCCGCGGGCTGTGGCTGCACGTCGATGCCGCCGTCGGTGGCGCGCTCGTGACGTCGAGCCGCCACTCCTCGCTGCTCGACGGGATCGGTGGCGCTGATTCGGTCACGGTCGACTTCCACAAGACGTGGTACCAGCCCGTGGCCGCGAGCGCCCTGCTCGTGCGGGACCGCCGCATGTTCGCGCACTCGCGCACGAATGCCGACTACCTCAACCCCGAGCACGCGCGTGTGCCAAACCTCGTCGACAAGAGCCTCGCCACGTCGCGTCGCTTCGATGCGCTCAAGCCGTGGATCACGTTGCGCACCCACGGCGCCGACGCCATCGGATCGTGGCTGGACGCCTCGCTCGACCTCGCGCAGGAGGCCCACACGATCGCGGAGGCAATGCCCGATCTCGAGGTCTTCGAGCGCCCGTCGACCCACATGCTGCTCTTCCGCTTCACGGCCGTCGACCTCGAACAGCGCGACGACGTCAATGACGCCATCCGCGAGACCCTCTTCATGGAGGGCCGCACGGTCATCGCCCGCACCCGCTGGGGCGGTGAGACGTGGCTCAAGCTCACGCTGCTCAACCCGATGGCCGACGCGGCCGATCTGCGCGCGACGTTCGACGACGTCGTGCGCACCGGCCACCTCCTGGCCGGTGACCTGAGTGCGGAGGTGAGCGCATGAGCACGGTTCACGACGTCCTCGCGGTCGGCTGCGGACCGTTCAACCTCGGCCTCGCGGCCCTTGCGGAACCACTTGACCTCGACGTCGCCGTCCTCGAGGCACGCGACGAGTTCTCCTGGCACCCCGGCATGATGCTCGAGGGCGCCACGATCCAGGTTGCGTTCATGGCCGATCTCGTGACGATGGCCGACCCCACGTCGCGCTGGTCGTTCCTCAACTACCTCAAGCACCACGAGCGGCTCTACCCCTTCTACATCCGTGAGTCGTTCTACCCGCTGCGCGCCGAGTACGACGCCTACTGCCGTTGGGTCGCGAGCGAGCTCGAGTCCGTCGAGTTCGGGCACCACGTCGATCGCGTGACCTACGACGAAGGACGCGACGCCTTCGAGGCCCGTTGCACTCTCGCCGACGGCACTCAGGTCACCCGCTACGGAAGGCATCTCGTCCTCGGTGTCGGCACCGCGCCGCACGTGCCGGAATCACTGGCCGACCTCGACGGCGTGATTCACACCGCCGAGTATCTCGACCACCGCGACGAGCTCGCCGAAACAGAACGCGTCACCATCGTCGGCAGTGGCCAGAGTGCCGCGGAGGTCTTCCACGACCTGCTCGTGCGGCGCGGTGAGGACGCTCCCGGCGACCTCACGTGGGTGACACGGTCTCCGCGCTTCTTCCCGATGGAGTACACGAAGCTCACGCTGGAGATGACGTCGCCCGACTACGTCGACCACTTCCACGCGTTGCCCAGCGCTCGTCGTGACGCTCTGGGGCGCGATCAGCGCAACCTGTTCAAGGGCATCAGCGGTGACCTCATCGACGCCATCTACGACACGCTCTACGAGGCGTCGCTGCACGGACGCGTGCCGGCCCGGCTCGGCACCGCACAGGAGGTCGTCGCCGCCGAGACGACAGCGGACGGCCAGCTCCTTCAGCTTCGCCACCTCGACACCGACGAGACCTCGACGCTCACGAGCGAGCGCATCGTCGCGGCCACGGGCTACGCCTCCCGTGTTGGCTCCCTCGTCGAGGGCCTGCCGAACGTACAGCTCGACGAGCGGGGTCGCCCCGCCGTCACCCGCGACTTCACGCTCGACGACGGCCGCGGGCGCATCTTCGTCCAGAACGGGGAGGAGCACACCCACTCGCTCACCGCGCCCGACCTCGGCATGGGTGCCCACCGCAACAGCGTCATCCTCAACCGCATCCTCGGAAGGGAGGCATACCGCGTCGAAGAGCGCATCGCGTTCCAGACGTTCGGTCCGCTCCATGACTGACACCCAGACCAGCCCCAACCGCCACGCCGGCAAGAGCGTCCGCGCCCAGGACGTCGACTTCAGGCCACTCGACGTCGAGCGGGACGTCCCGCTCGTGCACAGCTGGCTGACTCACCCGCGCTCGCACTTCTGGGACATGCAGGAGGCCACGCGTGACGACGTTGCTGCCGGTTACCGCCGCACCGCCGAATCCCCGCACGAGGACGCCTGGATCGGAGAGATCGACGGCATGCCGATCGTTCTCGTCGAGACGTACGATCCCGCACACCACCCCCTCTCCGACCCGGCAGTCGGCGCCGATGTGCGTGACGGTGACCTCGGCATGCACCTGCTCGTCGCCCCGCCGGAGGGTGAAACACGCCGCGGCCTGACGAGCGCCGTCATGGAAGCCGTCGTCGGGTTCTGCTTCTCCCGCGGCGCCGACCGCATCGTCGTCGAGCCCGATGTGCGCAACACCGCCGTCCACGCGAAGAACGCCGAAGTCGGGTTCGAGCGCGTGGCCGACGTTCAGCTTCCCGACAAGCGGGCTGCGTTCAGCGTCTGCACCCGCGACGCGTTCACCCGCGCGTGCTCCCCGACGAACCGTGCGTGGGACGAAGCCGAACGCCTCGTCACGGCCAAGGCGATCGGCGAGTTCGCCCACGAGCTGCTCATCACTCCAGAGCCGCTCGAATCCGGCGCCTACGCACTGCGCATCCCCGCGAGTGACGACCGGCAAGCCGTCGACTGGTACTTCCGCGCGCGGCGCTACGCGCTCGAGCACTGGCACGTCGACCCGCGCAGCATCGAACGCCGCACCCTCGACGGGCGCATCGGCCCGGCGAGCGCCACGACGCTCGTCCTCGACCTGCGCGACGCTCTGAGCCTCGACGGAGACCTGCTCACCACCTATCTCGAGGAACTCTCCTCAACCGTCGCTCACCGCGTGCGCACGAGCGACCCGTCGCGTCCGACGAGCGCGGACCTGCTCGATGCCCCCGCACACGACGTCGAGGCGGCCATGGCCGAGGGCCACCCGTGCTTCGTCGCGACGAACGGGCGGATCGGCTTCTCCGCCGACGACCTCGCGGCCTACTCCCCCGAAACCGGCGCCGACGTGCGGCCGCTGTGGGCTGCCGTACCGAAGGACGTCTCACACCTGTCGCACAGCGATCAGCTCGACGAGGAGCGCGTTTACCGTCTCGCGCTCGGTGACGCGCAGTACGAGCGTCTGCAGGAGCGCATGCGGGAGGTTGGCGTGGAGCCGAGCACCCACCGGGTCATGCCTTTGCACCCGTGGCAGTGGAGCGAGCGGGTCCGGACGACCTTCGCCGAGGACGTGGCGCGTCGGCGCATCGTCCTGCTCGGCGAGGACACGGACAACCACCGCGCCTGCCAGTCGATCCGAACCTGGACGAACGTCGACGACCCGGCCCGTCCCTACGTGAAGACTGCCCTGGCAGTGCGCAACATGGGGTTCGTCCGTGGGCTGTCACCCGCCTACATGCGCGCGACGCCTGCGATCAACGACTACGTCGCGAGCATCGTCCGCCATGACGCCACGCTCGAAGCAGCCGGTTTCGACGTCCTCACCGAGTTCGCCGCCATCGGCTACACCGGCGACGTCTTCCACCGAGAGAACCTCACCGGCCCGCAGACGAAGATGATCGCCGGGCTGTGGCGCGAGTCCGCTGCCTCCCGCACCCCCGAGGGCGAGCAGGCCATGACGATGGCGGCGCTGCTCCACCGCGATCCGCACGGGCGGGCGTTCGTCACCGAACTCGTCGAAGCGTCGGGCCTCAAGGCACGCGAGTGGCTGCGTGGATACCTCGACGCGTACGTCCTGCCGGTCGTGCACATGCTGTCGGCGCGCCGACTGGCGTTCATCCCGCACGGCGAGAACATCATCTTGCGTCTTCGCGATCACCGCGTCGTCGGCGCCTTCCTCAAGGACATCGGCGAGGAGGTCGGCCTCATGGACGACGGGTCCTCACCCGAACGCGTTGCCGCGCTTCCCGAGGAGATCCGGCGCATCGTCGTCGAGGCGAGCAGCGACGACATCGCGCTCGGGCTCTTCACCGACGTCTTCGACGGCTTCCTGCGGTTCCTCGCTCCGGTCTTCGTCGAGGACGGCCTGCTCACCGAGGACGAGTTCTGGGATGAGGTGAGCGACGTCATCGGCGACTACGAGCGGGAGCACCCCAAGCACGCCACATCGCTGCCTCTGCGGGCGCCGTCGTTCGCCCGCAGCTGCCTCAACCGTCTCCAGTTGCGCAACCCGCTCGAGATGGTGAGCCTCGACGACACCGTCGGTTCGCTCATCAAGACCGGCGAGATCGCCAACCCGATCGCGAGCTGACCGCCTCGAGCTGCGTCCGAACCTGACGAGGGCCGCACCCTCCCTTTCGGGAGGATGCGGCCCTCGTCAGGGGATCAGGCGATCCGCGTTCACCACTCAGGCGACGTCGTTGCCACGCGAGATGGCGCCCTTGGCGTCACGCTCCTGCGCACGCTTGAGAGCAGCCTTGCGCTGCTTCTCCGAGGCCTCGGCGATGCGAGCTGCCTTCTCCTCGTTGCGCGTGTAGTTGTGACCCGACTCCGGGTCGAACACGTGCATGTGTGCCGGGTCGAACGCGAACTCGACCTCGTCACCCTCGAAGATCTGCGAGCGAGCGTCGAGGTTGACGACGATCTGGCTGCGAGCGCCTTCGCCGTCGAGCTCCTTCTCGAGGTTGTCGAGGTGGCCCTGGACCGACGAGTCCTGCTCAAAGGGGATGTAGGCGTACTGCTCGTTACCCAGCCACTCCGTCTGGTCGACGAGCGCACGGAACGTGGCACCGCCGGAGACCGGGTTGACCTCGGCGTCCTTGATGTACTCGGGGCGGATACCGACGATGACGACGTCCTTGCCCTTGACGTCGGCAGCGAGCTGCGGCGTCATCGGAACCGAGACGAAGGGCAGACGCAGCTGGTCGCCTTCGACGCGAGCCGGGACGAAGTTCATCGGCGGGGAGCCGATGAAGCCGGCGACGAAGAGGTTGACGGGCTGTTCGTACAGCTCACGCGGGCTCGCGCACTGCTGCAGGACGCCCTTCTTGAGGACGGCGACGCGGTCACCCAGCGTCATGGCCTCGGTCTGGTCGTGGGTGACGTAGATCGTCGTGATGCCGAGGCGACGCTGCATGCGAGCGATCTCGGTACGCATCTGGCCACGCAGCTTGGCGTCGAGGTTCGACAGCGGCTCATCGAAGAGGAACGCGTCGGCCTCACGGACGATGGCGCGGCCCATGGCGACTCGCTGACGCTGACCACCGGAGAGGTTGCCCGGCTTGCGGTCGAGGTGGTCGTCGAGCTCGAGCATCTTGCTCGCCTCGCGCACCTTGCGCTGGATCTCGTCCTCGGAGTGCGTGCCCTTCGAAAGGCGCAGCGGGAACGCGATGTTCTCGAAGACCGTCAGGTGCGGGTAGAGGGCGTAGTTCTGGAACACCATCGCGAGGTTGCGGTCGCGCGGGGCCAGGTCGTTGACGCGCTTGCCGTTGATCTCGAGGTCACCGGAGGTGATGTCCTCGAGGCCGACGACCATGCGCAGCAGGGTGGACTTACCACAGCCGGACGGACCGACGAGGATCATGAACTCGCCGTCGGCGATGTCGAGGCTGACGTCGTTCACGGCCGGGAAGCCGTCGCCGTACTTCTTGATGATGTTCTTGAGCTGAATGCTTGACATTTTTTGTCTCTCCTAAGAGGGCCGGGCGTCAGCCCTTGACGGCGCCAGACGTGAGGCCGGAGACGATCCGACGCTGGAAGATCAGGACGAGGATGATGACGGGGATCGTCACGATGACGGCCGCCGCGGCGATGGCGCCGGTCGGCTGCGTGAACTGGCTGGCACCGGTGAAGAAGCTCAGCGCGGCGGGAACCGTGCGGGCGTTGCCGGAGGTCAGCGAGATGGCGAAGACGAAGTCGTTCCACGCCGTGAAGAACGTGATGATCGCCGTCGTGAAGACGCCCGGGCCGGCCAGCGGAGCGATGACCTTGCGGAACGCTTCCCACGAGGAGGCGCCGTCGACCTGAGCCGCCTGCTCCATCTCCCACGGGATCTGCTGGAAGAACGCCGAGAGCGTCCAGATCGACAGCGGCAGCGTCAGCGCGAGGTACGGAATGACGAGGCCGGGGATCGTGTCGAACAGGCCGATCTGACGCCACATGTTGAACAGCGGCGTCACCATGGCGATGACCGGGAAGAACGAGACCGCGAGGGCCATCGTGAGGATGACCTTCTTGCCCGGGAAGTCCAGGCGGGCGATCGCGTACGCACAGAACGTCGCAAGGATGACCGAGATGACCGTGGCGAGCAGCGAGACGATGATCGAGTTGCGCAGCGCCGGCATGAACAGGTCGGACGCACCGCCCTTGAGGATCAGCTCGTAGTTCTCGAAGCTCGGGTTCGTCGGGAAGAAGTTACCGAAGGTGTTCTCCTTGCCCGTCGTGTCGGTCAGGGCCTTGTCGCTCTTGAGCGACAGGGCGAAGATCCACACGAGCGGCAGCAGCGTCCAGATCATGACGGGAATGGCGAAGCCGAGCATTCCCCACTTGGCCTTGTTGGAGACGTTGGTATCCATCAGTTGTTCCTCCCAGCGGCCAGGTCGACCTTGAAGCCCTTGACGAAGATCGCCGCGATGATGAGCACGCAGAGGAAGAGGATGACGGCGAGCGCCGAGCCCATGCCGATCTCCACTCGGTCGATGGCTTCACGCGAGACGAGCATCGACAGGGACGTCGTCTTGTTGGCACCGCCGGTCATGACGTACGGGTTGTCGAAGATGCGGAAGGCGTCGAGCGTGCGGAACAGCAGGGCGACCATGATGGCGGCCTTCATGTTCGGCAGGATCACCTTCGTGAGGCGCTGCCACCAGGTGGCGCCGTCGACCTTGGCCGCCTCCTCCATGGAGGAGTCGACCTGGGCAAGGCCCGTCAGGAGCAGCAGGGACATGAACGGCGTCGTCTTCCAGATCTCCGAGAGGCAGATGACGAACAGCGCGCTCCAGCGGTCGCCGAACCAGTCGTAGTCGAGCGGGAAGCTACCGAACGACAGCGTGTGCAGCCAGTGGTTGACGAAGCCCGTCGAGACGTCGAAGCCGAACTTCCACGCGAACGCGGAGACGACCGTGATGATCGCGTACGGCAGCAGGACGACGGTGCGCAGCGTGCGACGCGGCATGACGATCTTGTTCATCAGCATCGCGATGGCGAAGCCGAGGATCAGCTCGACGACGACCGTCACGAGCGTGATGATGAGCGTCGTCCACATGGCCTCCCAGAACAGCGAGTCCTTGAAAGCGGAGACGTAGTTCTGCAGACCGACGAACTTCTTTCCCGCCGGGTCGGTGAGACGGTACTTGAAGAACGACAGGTACAGCGCGTTGAGGATCGGGTACATCGTCACGAGAACCATGACGACGAACGCCGGGCCCGCGAGCTTCCAGCCGAGATTGCGCTCGGCCTTCGCGCGGTCGGAAAGGCGCGCCTTCTTGGGCTTTCCCGAGTCGGCTGCGGCCGACTTCTTGGTGTCTACAGCAGCGGAACTCACAGCAGTGCCTTCCCCTTCAGAACGTCAAGGATGTACTTCTGAGCCGTGGCCGGGGTCTGCTGGTTGACGGCGCTGGGCGGCGAGAACTTCAGCTGAAGGGCACCGGAGATGTCACCCCAGTAAGGCGAGAGCGGACGCGGGACGGCCTTGTCGAGCGACGTGCGGATCTGGGCGGCGATCCCGTTCGGGAAGGCCTCCTTCACCTTGGCGTCGTCGTACGACTTCTTGCGGCTGCTCGGGTTGCCCGAGGCCACCATGTAAGCCGTGGTGTTCTCCTGGTTCGTGATGCAGTCGATGGCCTGGTAGGCGAGGTCCGTGTGCTTGGAGTTCTTGCCGACCGAGAGCTGGATTCCACCGAACGGCGGCGCGGAGTCCTTGTCCGCTACCGTGCGCGGGTAGATCGCCGCGGCAACGTCCTTCTTGTCACCCGTGTACGCGCCGTAGGTGTACGGCCAGTTCACGAGGAAGCCACCGTTGGGTGCCTGGAAGAGCGTCAGCGAGGCCGTTTCGTCGGAAGAGCCGACGGCCGGGCCACCCACGCCGCTCGTGGTGACCTTGTTGATGATCGTGGCGGCCTTCTTGCCCGCCTCGGAGTCGAGACCGAGCTTGATGTTCTCGTACGTGGCGCTGGGGTTCTCGACGAGCTTGCCACCGGCACCCGCGACGAGCGCATTGATCCACACCGCATAGCCCTCGTAGAGCTTGGCCTGGACACCGACCTTGGTGTTCGTCTTCTGCGCGGCGCTGACGAGCTGGTCCCAGGTGACGGGCTTGCTCATGTCGAGGCCGGCCTTCTGGGCGACGGACTTCTTGTACCAGAGCAGCTGGGTGTTGGCCCAGAACGGCACCGACGTCAGCTTGCCCTTGTACATCGAGGCGTCGATGGAGCTCTGCACACGGTCCTCGGTGAAGTTCTTCTCCATCCCGGCCGGAATCGGCGCGAGGTAACCCGCGGCCGCGAACTCCGTGACGAAGGCGGGGTCGGCGCTCATGATGTCCATGGAGCTGTCACCCGCCGCGAGACGACGAAGCAGCTGCGTGCGCTGATCCGAGGCCGAGTTCGGCAGCAGTTCGACCTTGATCTTGTACTTGCCGCCCGAGTTCTTCGTGCAGTTAGCGGCCAACGTGGCCTGGCCACCCTTGCTGGCGTCGGAGTTACCGACGTCAGGGTTGATGTACCAGGTCAGCGTGGGCGTGCTGCCCCCGCCGCTGTCCCCGCCGCAACCGGCGAGCACGCCCGTCGCGAGCATCGCCATCGATGCTGCGACGGCTACCCGTCGGCGAGACTTGGATGTGTTCATGAACACCGCTCCATCCTTGATGATTGACGTTTCATGATCACCTGCTCATGTGACGATCGCCATAGTCAGGTGAGCACCGAGACCAAACGGTTACGCAGAAGCAACCGGCCCGTTATGCGAGCGGCGATAAGGGTCGAACAGTCACCCTCCAAGGGGTGAGTTGTGGACAGATGTCCGCCCTCGGCGCGCCCTCGCGACGACGGCATTCGGGATGGCGGCGCCCCGAGGACACGACGACCGCTCCGATAGGCTCCGCGCATGGCAGATTTCGCGTATTCGGACCTCCTTCCGATCGGCGAGGACACGACGACCTATCGCAAGCTCACCGACGAGGGCGTCCGAACCGTCGAGGGCCCCGGCAGACGAACCTTCCTCGAGATCGACCCGAGCGCCCTGGAACTGCTCGCGAAGACTGCGATGCACGACATCGCCCACTACCTGCGTCCGGCGCACCTCGCGCAGCTGCGCCGCATTCTCGACGACCCCGAGGCGAGCAACAACGACAAGTTCGTCGCACTCGACCTGCTGAAGAACGCGAACATCGCGGCCGCGGGCGTGCTGCCGATGTGCCAGGACACCGGCACCGCCATCGTCATGGGCAAGAAGGGCTCGCAGGTGCTCGTCGACAGCCCGTCGGCGCCCGACGAAGAGGCACTGTCGAAGGGCATCTTCGACGCGTACACCGAGCTCAACCTGCGCTACAGCCAGATGGCTCCGGTGACGATGTGGGACGAGAAGAACACCGGCTCCAACCTGCCCGCACAGATCGAGGTTTACGCCGACAGCCAGCCGGGGCACGAGACAACCTACAAGTTCCTCTTCATGGCCAAGGGCGGCGGCAGCGCGAACAAGTCGTTCCTCTACCAGGAGACGAAGGCGATCCTGAATCCGAAGCGCATGCTCGAGTTCCTCGACGAGAAGCTGCGCAGCCTCGGCACGGCCGCGTGCCCGCCCTACCACCTCGCCGTCGTCATCGGCGGCACGAGCGCCGAGTTCGCGCTCAAGACCGCCAAGTACGCGAGCGCCAAGTACCTCGACGAACTGCCCACGTCCGGAGACGCGGCCACGGGTCACGGCTTCCGCGACCCGCAGCTCGAGGAGGAGATCCTCGAGCTCACCCGTAACTTCGGTATCGGCGCCCAGTTCGGCGGCAAGTACTTCTGCCACGACGTGCGCGTCGTGCGCCTGCCGCGTCACGGTGCGTCGCTTCCGGTGGCCATCGCCGTCAGCTGCTCGGCCGACCGTCAGTGCCTCGCGAAGATCACGCCCGAGGGCGTCTTCATCGAGCAGCTCGAGACCGACCCGGCGCAGTTCCTGCCCGACGTCACCGAGGCGCACCTCATCGAGAGCGGCGACGCGGCAATCGGCGCGGGCTCGACCGGCAAGGGCGCCGCCGTCGACATCGACCTGAGCCGCCCGATGCCCGAGATCCTGGCCGAGCTGACGAAGCACCCCGTCAAGACGCGCCTGTCGTTGACCGGCACGCTCGTCGTCGCGCGCGACATCGCGCACGCCAAGATCAAGGAGCGCCTCGACGCCGGCGAGGAGATGCCGCAGTACCTCAAGGACCACCCGGTCTACTACGCAGGCCCCGCGAAGACGCCGGAGGGCATGGCGTCCGGTTCGTTCGGGCCGACGACGGCCGGCCGCATGGATTCGTACGTCAAGCAGTTCCAGGCCGCCGGCGGCTCGATGGTGATGCTCGCCAAGGGAAACCGCAGCGCCCAGGTGACCGAGGCGTGCAAGGCGCACGGCGGTTTCTACCTCGGCTCGATCGGTGGCCCCGCGGCTCGCCTCGCGCAGGACTGCATCACGAAGGTCGAAGTGCTCGAGTACCCTGAGCTCGGCATGGAGGCCGTCTGGAAGATCGAGGTCGAGAACTTCCCCGCCTTCATCGTCGTCGACGACAAGGGCGACGACTTCTTCGCGGCCACCGCGAAGCCCACCGCCATGACCATCACCACCCGCCCCGGCCTGAGCTGACGGCGTCGGCGACATCACCAAGGAGCCACCATGAGCAGCACCCTCACGCCGCAGCAGGCCTGGGACACCCTCGTCGAGGGCAACCGACGCTTCGTCTCCGGCACGACGCAGCGCCCGCACAGTGACGGCGAGCGCCGGCGCGAGCTCGTCGCCGGGCAGGCACCCCAGGCCGTCATCTTCGGGTGCGGCGACTCCCGCGTGCCAGCCGAGATGATCTTCGACCAGGGCCTCGGCGATCTGTTCGTCGTGCGCACCGCGGGCCACGTGCTCGACCCCAGCGTGCTCGGCTCGATCGAGTTCGGCACCGAGGTGCTGCGCGCACCGCTCGTCGTCGTGCTCGCGCACAAGAGCTGCGGCGCCATCAACGCGACGCTCGCCGCCGAGGAGACCGGCGACATGCCGCCGGGGTACCTCCACACGATCATCGAGCGCGTCATGCCGTCGATCCTGCACGGGCGCAAGCACGGGCTGACGACCGGCGAGCAGTTCGAGGCCGAGCATGCCCGGGCGACGAGCGAGCTCCTCCCCCAGCGCAGTCAGCTGATCCGTGATCGCATTGACGCCGGCCGGCTCGCCGTCGTCGCCGTGCACTACGACATCGGTGAGGGCGAGGCGCACGTCGTCGGCACCCTGGGTGACATCACGGCCTGATCGTCCGACGCTGTCACCGTGCCGCCGTCCCCCAGCGAGTGGCGGCACGCCTGATGTCGCGGCACGCACAGGCTGCTGTGCGCCCCTCCCGGGCCACTCGCACACTCGGGGGCCTCGGGAGGGCCCGCAGGGACGTTCGGCCCTGACGCGGCGGGCCGGCTCGGCCTACCGTCAGTGGTGACCCGAGGTCTCGTCCGAGAACCCGCCGACGAAATGAGCCGTCATGCCCAAGCCCGCCGTCCGCGTCGCCGTCAGTGGAGCTGCAGGTGCCATCGGATACAGCCTCCTGTTCCGCATCGCGGCGGGTGAGCTGCTCGGGCCCGATCAGCCGGTGGAGCTGCGCCTGCTCGAGGTCGACGAGGCGCTCGGCGCGCTCGAGGGCACCGTCATGGAACTGCAGGACTGCGCGTTCCCGTTGCTCGCGGGCATGGAGACCGGCTCCGACGCGCGCCGCATGTTCGACGGCGTCTCCCACGCGTTGCTCGTCGGGGCTAAGCCGCGCGGCCCGGGCATGGAACGCGGTGATCTGCTCGAGGTCAACGGCCGGATCTTCGGCCCGCAGGGTGAGGCGCTCAACGACGCGGCGTCCGATGACGTGCAGGTCACCGTCACCGGCAACCCCGCGAACACGAACTGCCTCATCGCGATGCACGCCGCGCGGGACATCCCGAACGAGCGCTTCAGTGCGCTGACGCGCCTCGACCAGAACCGCGCCGTCGCGCAGCTCGCCACGAAGACGGGTGCGAGCGTCACCGACATCCACGACGTCATCATCTGGGGCAACCACAGCGCGACGCAGTACCCGGACGTCACGCACGCGACGGTCCATGGCCGTGCCGCGCGCCTCGAGGTGGGCGACGATGCCTGGCTCAACGACGTCTTCATTCCCACCGTCGCCAAGCGCGGTGCCGCGATCATCGAGGCGCGCGGAGCGTCCTCGGCCGCGAGCGCGGCGAGCGCAACCATCGATCACGCGCGCGACTGGGCGCTCGGCACCGAGGCGATGGTCTCGATGGCCGTTCCGTCGGACGGCTCCTACGGGGTCCCCGAGGGCCTCGTGTCGAGCTTCCCCGTGACGGTGCGTGACCGCGCCTGGCGCATCGTGCCGGACCTGACGATCGACGAGTTCAGCCGCGCCCGCATCGATGCGAGCGTCGCCGAACTTTCGAGTGAGCGAGACGCCGTCCGAGCCCTCGGGCTCATCTGAGCGTCGAGACCGCGCGTCGGCGCGTCAGGAGACCAGGGGGTTCCTGACGCGCCGACGTGCATCCCACGAACAGTAGGGCCCGAGCGACCGGGGCCGTCTGACGTAGCCGGCACGACTGGTGAACCGCAGGACGTCACAGCGTCATGACGAGCTATCGACGAACCTCACCATCCGGTCGAACGCCTCGTCGAGCTCATCGCTCGCGACAGCGAGGCTCATCCGCATGAACCGGTGCCCGTCGACGGGGTCGAAGTCGACCCCTGGCGTGATGGCGACGCCCGTCGCGGCGAGCACGTCGGCGCACCAGCGCGCGGAGTCGTCGGTGAGGTGCGCGACGTCGCACCAGGCGTAGAACGCGCCGTCCGGTGGCGCGTAGGTCGTCACCCCGATCTCGGGAAGGCGCCGCTGCACCAACTCACGATTGCGCCGGTACGTCTCGACGTGCTCCTCCAGCTCACCGCGTGCCGCCTCGCCGAGGGCCGCGAGCGCCGCATGCTGTGACACGGCCGGCGGGCAGATCGTGAGATTCGAGGCGAGAATGGCGACGCGTCGGCGCAGGTGCGCGGGCACGAGCATCCACCCGACGCGCCAACCCGTCATCGAGAAGAACTTCGACACCGAACCGATGACGGCGCCCTGGCGCGACGTCTGCCACGCGCTCGACGTCGCGCGCCCGAACGAGATGCCGTGGTAGATCTCGTCGCTGACGAGCAGCACGCCGTGTGCGTCGCACCAGCGCGCGATAGCTGCGAGTTCGTCCGCGTCGATGATCGTGCCCGTCGGGTTAGCGGGGCTCGCGACGACGAGCCCCTTCGGCGCGGCGACGCGCGCGGCACGTTCCGCCTCGAGCATCGCGACGGTGGGTTGGTAGCGCACCTCGGCGCCGCACGCGAGCTCCACGACGGACGTCCCCAGCGCCCGCAGCGTGTTGCGGTAGGCGGGGTAGCCCGGGCGGGTCATCCACACCTCGTCGCCGCCGTCGAACGCAGCGAGGAACAGCAGCGTGAACGCGCCCGACGACCCGGTCGTGACGACGACGTCGTCAGCACTCACGTCGTCGACGCCGAGGTCGCGGTGATACGCGGCGATCGCCTCACGCAGCGGCCGGATGCCGACCGTCTCGGTGTACCCGAGCGCATCGGCCTCGATCGCCGCGACGGCCGCCTCCCGGGCTGCACGGGGCGCGCCCGTCGAGGGCTGGCCGGCGCACAGGCTGATGACGTCGCCGTGCGTGCGCTGACGTTCCGCTGCCGCGGCGAGCACCTCCATGACGTGGAACGGCTCGACGTCGCTGCGTCGACTCGGCTGGGCGGCTGGCAGGCTCATGCCTGCCACTGTGACACACCCCGCACGCGTGACGGCCGTCGGCGCTGTTCGTCAGCTCCCGTCGATAGCTCGCCGGGCCACCACACGACTGGGAGGCAGACGACTGCGCCCAGATGCACCCGGTGCATCTGGGCGCAGGACGAAAGCGCGTAGCCGGCAGTTCAGTCCATCGACAGCTCGCGCTTGACGACGTCGGCGAGGTGCGAGGCGACGGCGTGCGCGCGTTCGGCGGTGTCGGCCTCGACCATGACGCGCACGACCGGTTCGGTGCCCGACTTGCGCAGCAGCACGCGCCCGGCGCCGGCGAGGTCGCTCTCGGCGGCGCGCACAGCGGCCTGGACGCCCTCGTGCGAATCGACGGCCGACTTGTCGACGCCCTTGACGTTGATGAGCTTCTGCGGCATCCGCTGCATGACGGCGCCGAGCTGGGCGAGCGAGCGCCCACTCGAGGCCACGCGCGCAGCGAGGAGCAGGCCGGTGAGCACGCCATCACCGGTCGTGCCGTGGTCGAGTGCGATGACGTGCCCGGACTGTTCGCCCCCGAGCGAGTACGACCCGCGGCGCATCTCCTCGAGCACGTAGCGGTCGCCGACACCGGTCTGCTTGACGGTGATGCCCTCGCGCTCCATCGCCTTGATCATGCCGAGGTTACTCATGACCGTCGCGACGAGCGTGTCCTCGGCGAGCACGCCGCGCTCCTTGAGGTCGAGCGCGAGGATCGCCATGATCTGGTCACCGTCGACCACCTCACCCGTTCCGTCGACGGCGAGGCAGCGGTCCGCGTCACCGTCGAAGGCCACACCGAAGTCGGCTCCATTCGCGACGACCGCTTCCTGCAGCTTCTCCAAGTGCGTCGAGCCGTAGCCGTCGTTGATGTTGAGCCCGTCCGGCGTCGCACCGATGACGACGACGTCCGCGCCCGCGCGGCGAAACACCTCGGGCCCGACGACGGAGGCCGCGCCGTGCGCGCAGTCGACGACGATCTTGAGGCCCTCGAGGCGGTGCGGAAGCGCCCCGAGCAGGTGACCGATGTACTTCTCACTGCCCTCGGCGTAGGAATGCACACGACCGACCGACGCACCCGTCGGACGCTCGTATTCCTCATGCAGGTGCGCCTCGATCGCGTCCTCGAGCGCGTCGGGCAGCTTGTGGCCGCCGCGGCTGAAGAACTTGATGCCGTTGTCGGGCATCGCGTTGTGCGAGGCGGACAGCATCGCGCCGAGGTCGGCGTTCATCGTCGCCGTCAGGTAGGCGATGGCCGGCGTCGGCAGCACGCCCGCGTCGTAGACGTCGACGCCCGCGCTTGCGAGCCCGGCGACGGTGGCCGCACCGAGGAACTCCCCCGACGCGCGCGGGTCGCGTCCGACGACGGCGACGGGACGCTCGTGATCGGCCGAGACCTCCCCGGCCTCGACGAGTACCCGTGCTGCTGCGACGGACAGCCCGAGTGCGAGCTCTGCCGTGACGTCCTGGTTGGCGACGCCACGCACACCGTCAGTGCCGAACATGCGGCCCATGTGCCCCTCCTGAGGTCTTCGGAATCTCTCTCCACAATACGCGGCGGTACGCGAATCGCTCCGCACCCGGCGCATGGGCCGGATACGGAGCGATTCGAGCAGTGCAGCGCGTGGATCAGCGCTTGCTGAACTGCGAAGCCTTGCGGGCCTTCTTGAGACCGGCCTTCTTGCGCTCCGGCACGCGTGCGTCACGCGTGAGGAAGCCGGCCTTCTTGAGCACCGGACGGTTCAGCTCCTCGTCGACGCCGTTCAGCGAACGAGCGACACCGAGGCGAACGGCACCGGCCTGGCCCGAGGGGCCACCGCCGTGCACGCGCACGAGGACGTCGTACGCACCGTTCAGCTCGAGGGCAACGAGGGGCTCGTTGACGATCTGCTGGTGCACCTTGTTCGGGAAGTACTCCTCGAGCGAGCGGCCGTTGATCTTCCACTCACCCGTGCCCGGGACGATGCGCACGCGGGCGATGGCCTGCTTGCGACGGCCCGTGGCCGCACCCGGTGCGGATGCGGACGGACGACGAACCTCGCCGTCCTCGCCGACCGGGCCGGTCGACTCGCTCGTGTACTCCGTCAGCTGCGGCTCGTCCGTCTCGAGGGCGTCGAGCTCGACATTCTGGTCTGCCACGTTTCTCCTAAGAATTCTTGGCAGGCGCGATTACTGCGCGACCTGGGTGATCTCGAACGGCTTGGGCTGCTGCGCGGCGTGCGGGTGCTCGGCACCGCGGTACACCTTGAGCTTGGCGATCTGGGCGCGGCCCAGCTTCGTCTTGGGCAGCATGCCTCGGACGGCCTTCTCGACGGCCTTCTCCGGGTCCTTCGCCATGAGCTCGGTGTAGGAAGTCGCCGTCAGACCACCCGGGAAACCGGAGTGGCGGTAGGCCTTCTTCTTCTCGAGCTTGGCGCCGGTGAGGGCAACCTTGTCGGCGTTGATGATGATGACGAAGTCACCGGTGTCGATGTGCGGAGCAAACGTCGGCTTGTGCTTGCCGCGCAGCAGCGCCGCGGTCTGGGACGCGAGGCGACCCAGAACGACGTCGGTGGCGTCGATGACGTGCCAGGCGCGGTCGGCCTGAGCCGACTCCTGGTTGGGGGTGAACGTACGCACGGTCGTTCCCTTCGTTCTGTCGTTGACGATGGGGGCGGCCACTTCGCACGTCACACCCTGTGCAGGGCGCGCTGCGAAGCAACAGATGTCAATGTTACGCGGCCCTGCTGACCTGAACCAATCGAGCGCAAACCGTGACAACCATTGCGGCCCAACGCTTTTCATCGCCGCTCAGTGGGCCACCTCCGCGCACGAGTCACTCTTTGCACAACTTTTGTGCAAAATCCTCACGCGTCGTACCCTGGATGCCATGGAGCCCACGGCTGCCGCAGACACCTACCGAGTGCTCGCTCACCCTCTGCGCTCACGCATCCTCGCCCATCTGCGTCTGCACGGTGGCTCGACCTCCGCCGAGCTCGCCCGCGCACTCGGCACACACACCGGCGCCACGAGCTACCACGTGCGTGTCCTCGAATCGGCGGGCCTCGTCGAGGACACCGGGCTTGGCAACGCCAAGACCCGGGTGTGGGCGATCGCCGACGACGAATCCGACGATGAAGACGGTTCGACGACCGATGCTCTCGGCTTCATCGACGAGGCCGACGCGGAGGACGCCCGGTGGCTCGAGCACGACTACGTCACCCACGTCAGCGAACGCGCCCACGCCTGGGTCGACGAGCAGGAGGGCTGGACCTACGTGTGGCAGGAGGAGTGCCGCGCCTTCGACGCTCCCGTCCTGGTGAGCGAGGAGCAGATGAGCGCGCTGCGTTCCGAGATGGAGGCGCTGCTCGGGCGCTACCGCCGCATGGGTGCAGGTACACCCGGCGCTCGCCGGGTGGCCGTCACCGTCATCCCGCTGCCCCTGCCGCCGAGTTGAGCTCAGGCGTGCGGCAGCTCGCGCATGACACGCGACGCCTCCGCGCGCGCTGCCCACTCCTCGGCCGGCGGGTACGAGACCTCCTCGAGGCACAAGCCGTGCGCCGGCATGACGACGACGCCCGGGTCACGACGGCCGGACGTCATCACCTCGCGTGGCCAGCCGACATCCCTGCGCCCCTCCCCCACAGGCACGACCGCGCCGACGAGGGCCCGCACCATCGAGTGGCAGAAGGCATCGGCCTCGATCCGCCCGACGACGACACCCTCGTCGTCCCGGCTCCAGCCGTAGTGCAGGAGAGTGCGAATCGTCGTGGCTCCCTCGCGCTTCTTGCAGAACGCCGCGAAGTCGTTCAGCCCGACGAGTCGCGCGGCTGCCTCGTTCATGGCCTCGACGTCAAGGCCCCGCTTCACGACGACCGTGTCGTGGCGGCGCAACGGGTCGAGCTGCTCCGGTCGGTCGAGGATGCGATACGAATAGCGCCGCTGTGTCGCCGAGAAGCGCGCGTCGAAGTCTTCGGAGACGTTCGCCACGCGTCGCACGACGACATCACGCGCGAGAACTCCGTTGAGCCGGGTGACGAGCGCCTCGGCCGGCGTGCGATCGCTGCGTCCCGGAAGACGCTCAGCCACCGTCCGGTCGAGGTCGACGTGGCAGACGCCCCCACGGCCGTGGACACCGGCATCCGTCCGGCCGGCCACGGTGAGCTCGAGGCCGGCGACACGGCACACCGTCTCGAGGGCCGAGGTCAGTTCACCCTCGACCGTCCTGCGCCCCGGCTGCGCCGCCCACCCGCTGAACTCGGTGCCGTCGTAGGCGAAGTCGATCCGAAAGCGCATGGGCGAAAGCCTACCGACAACGACGGAGCCCACCCGACCTCCGAAGAGGAAGGGTGGGCTCCGTCCGAGATGATCAGCGCAAGGCGGGAATCACGAGCGTGACGCTCAGGCCTCGTCGACCTTCTGAGCCTCAGTCGCGGCCGGAGCGGCCTGCTCGTCCTTGGCCGCACGCTGCGTGGCAGCCTCGGCCTCCTTGACCGTCGACTGCTTGGCGGAGTAGGCCTCACGCACGAGCTCGATGACGACCATGGGGGCGTTGTCGCCCTTACGGGGAGCGATCTTGGTGATGCGCGTGTAACCGCCCGGACGCTCGGCCATGTCGGGCGCGATCTCCGTGAAGAGGCGGTGGACGACGCCCTTGTCGCCGATCGAACGCATGACGCGACGACGCGAGGCGAGGTCACCGCGCTTGGCGAACGACACGAGGCGCTCGGCGTACGGACGCAGGCGCTTGGCCTTGGCTTCCGTCGTCGTGATGCGGTCGTGGGCGAACAGCTGCGTGGCCATGTTGGCCAGGATCAGCCGCTGGTGCGCCGGGCTACCGCCGAGGCGGGCACCCTTCGTGGGGGTAGGCATGTGTTTCTCCTTGGTCTACCGGTCCGCTCCGAGTGGGCTCGGAGCGATCCGAAAAGCTGCTCAGTACTGCTCGTCCTCGGCGAGGTCCGCGCCGTCGGCGTCCTCGTCGTAGCGGTCGGCGATGACGCTGGCGTCGAACCCGGGCGGGCTGTCCTTCAGCTGGAGGCCCATGTCACGGAGCTTGTCGGCGACCTCGTGGATCGACTTCGAACCGAAGTTACGAATGTCGAGCAGGTCGGCCTCGCTGCGGGACACGAGTTCACCCACGGTGTGGATGCCCTCGCGCTTGAGGCAGTTGTAGGAGCGGACGGTGAGGTCGAGGTCCTCGATCGGCAGAGCCAGGTCCGCGGCGAGCGCGGCGTCGGTCGGCGACGGGCCCATGTCGATGCCCTCGGCCTCGACGTTGAGCTCACGGGCCAGACCGAACAGCTCGACGAGCGTCGAACCGGCCGAAGCCATGGCGTCACGCGGAGCCATCGAGTTCTTCGTCTCGACGTCGACGATGAGCTTGTCGAAGTCGGTGCGCTGCTCGACTCGCGTGGCCTCGACCTTGTAGGTCACGGCCAGCACGGGCGAGTAGATGGAGTCGACCGGGATGCGGCCGATCTCCTGCTCCGCCGACTTGTTCAGCGCTGCCGAGACGTAACCGCGGCCGCGCTCGACCGTCAGCTCCATCTCGATGTTGCCCTTGTCGTTGAGCGTGGCGATCTCGAGGTCCGGGTTGTGCACCTCGACACCGGCCGGGGGCGCGATGTCAGCGGCGGTGACCACTCCGGGGCCCTGCTTGCGCAGGTACATCACCACGGGCTCGTCGTGCTCCGAGGAGACGACCAGACCCTTGATGTTGAGGATGACCTCGGTGACGTCTTCCTTGACGCCCGGGATCGTCGAGAACTCGTGCTGCACACCGTCGATGCGAAGGCTGGTGACGGCGGCACCGGGGATGCTCGAGAGCAGGGTGCGACGCAGGGAGTTGCCGAGCGTGTAGCCGAAGCCCGGCTCCAGGGGCTCGATGACGAACCGCGAACGGCTCTCGGAGACAACTTCCTCCGACAGGGTGGGGCGCTGTGCGATGAGCACTGTCGATGTCCTTTCCTACGGCGACCGCTATTTGACGCCGGGTGAACGAGCAGGAATCGAGTCCTGCGCCGGAACGAGCTCTGTCTCTCGAACCGGCCGGTGGACGGCGGCGGGCGCACTGGGTGCGGCCTGCCGCCGTCCGACGTGAAGAAGGATCAGTTCTTCGAGTAGAGCTCGACGATGAGCTGCTCGGTGAGCTGGCTGTCGATCTGCTCACGGGTCGGCAGCTGGTGGATGAGCACCTGCAGCGTGCCGGGCACGACGTGCAGCCACGCCGGAACCGGACGCTCGCCGAACGTCTCGCGAGCGAGCTGGATCGGGAAAGCCTCGCGCGACTTCTCACGGACCGTGATGATGTCGTACTGCTCCACGCGGTAGGACGGAACGTCGACGCGCTTGCCGTTGACCTCGAAGTGACCGTGCGTCACGAGCTGACGAGCGGCACGACGGGTGCGGGCAAGGCCTGCGCGGTAGATGACGTTGTCGAGGCGGGACTCGAGGATGACGAGCAGGTTCTCACCGGTCTTACCAGGACGGCGCGCGGCCTCCTTGTAGTAACGGATGAACTGCTTCTCCATGACGCCGTAGGTGAAGCGAGCCTTCTGCTTCTCCTGCAGCTGGTGGAGGTACTCCTTCTCCTGGACGCGGCCGCGGCCGTGCTGTCCGGGCGGGAAGGGGCGCATCTCGAAGTTCTTGTCGCCACCGACGAGGTCGGTCTTGAGTCGACGCGACTTCTTGGTGATCGGGCCGGTGTAACGGGCCATGGTGGGTTGTCTCCTAGTTCGTCAGGAAGGTCGTGCGGATCTGGTGATCAGACGCGACGACGCTTGGGCGGGCGGACGCCGTTGTGCGGCGTGGGCGTGACATCGCTGATCGCGCCGACCTCGAGGCCGGTTGCGGTGAGCGAGCGGATGGCGGTCTCACGACCGGAACCCGGGCCCTTGACGAAGACGTCGACCTTGCGCATGCCGTGGTCCATGGCACGACGCGCGGCGGCCTCGGCGGCCATCTGCGCTGCGTAGGGGGTCGACTTGCGGGAGCCCTTGAAGCCAACCTGGCCCGCGGACGCCCACGAAATCACGGCACCGGTGGGGTCCGTGATGGAAACGATGGTGTTGTTGAACGTGCTCTTGATGTGGGCCTGGCCCGCAGCAACGTTCTTCTTCTCCTTGCGGCGCACCTTCTTGGCGCCCGCGGCCGTACGGCTCTTGGGAGGCATAGTTCGAATCTCCTGTTTCGACGCTCGTTAGAGGAAGTAGTCGTGCTCAGCGTGAGCTGAGTGACTTACTTGGCCTTCTTCTTGCCGGCCACGGTGCGCTTCGGACCCTTGCGGGTACGAGCGTTCGTCTTGGTGCGCTGACCGTGCACGGGCAGGCCACGGCGGTGGCGCAGACCCTCGTAGCTACCGATCTCGACCTTGCGGCGGATGTCGGCGGCGATTTCACGGCGCAGGTCACCTTCGAGGCGGAAGCTGGCCTCGAGGTGGTCACGCAACTTGACGAGATCTTCCTCGGTGAGGTCGCGGACACGGGTGTCCGGGTTGACGCCGGTTGCTGCCAGCGTCTCCTGAGCGCGGGTGCGTCCGACGCCGAAGATGTACGTGAGGCCGACCTCGACGCGCTTCTCGCGCGGCAGGTCGACACCGATGAGACGTGCCATGAGTTCTCCTGAATCATGAGCGGAGGTCTGGAGCAACACCGGTCCCGCTATGGCGTGAACCCCGTTGCCGATGTCGGCGGGTCCGCGGGTCCCCGGCCTCCGCGCCGGGGGTGACGTCCACTGGCGTGTCTCGTGAACAGATCGCTGTTTCCATCGCTCTGATGAGATCTCGACGACGATCCGCGTGCGGATCTCGTCAGAGCCCAGTGGGGCCGGGTGCTGCAGTTGTTTTTGCTGCGTCCTGTGGAAGACGCTGCGAGCAAGATGCTCTAGGGGATGATCAGCCCTGGCGCTGCTTGTGGCGCAGGTTGTCGCAGATCACCATGACGCGCCCGTTACGGCGAATCACCTTGCACTTGTCGCAGATCTTCTTGACGCTCGGCTGAACCTTCATCTGCCTGCTGTCTTGTCGATCGCGCCCCTGACACGCGAGCCGCGCTGCATCCGCGAGGGAGCAGCGCGCCGGCCAGGGACTGGGTTGAATCAGCGGTAACGGAAAACGATACGGCCGCGGGTCAGGTCGTACGGCGAGAGCTCCACCACGACCCGGTCCTCAGGGAGGATTCGGATGTAGTGCTGACGCATCTTGCCCGAGATGTGTGCGAGCACCTTGTGACCGTTCGTCAACTCGACCCGGAACATTGCGTTCGGGAGAGCCTCGACGATCGTGCCCTCGATCTCGATGACACCGTCCTTCTTGGCCATGTCCTCCGCATTTCGCTGAGCGATCCCACCCCGGTTGGGTGTGATCTCGTGCAGGTCCGCGACACGCCGTGACCCAGGTTCGGGCAGGGTGTGACAAACAGACCGTTCACCAGTCTACGATCAGCGTCCGCCATCCCCAAATCGGGGACGGCGGGCGCCGAGGCACACGCCTGCGAAGGCGCACGGACACCTCAGTCGTCGAGCCCTCCGTAGAGGTCGCCGAGCGCGCTGCGCCCGCCGTCGTGCGCGGTGAGAACCCACAGGCCGCGCTCGGTGACGGCGACCGTGTGCTCGAAGTGGGCGGCGAGCGAGCCGTCGTCGGTCTTGACCGTCCAGCCGTCGTCGAGTTCGTGGGTCTCGTACGTTCCGAGCGTCACCATCGGCTCGACGGCGACAACCAGGCCGGTCTCGACCTTCGGCAGCCGCTCCGAGACTGCCTCGTTGTAGACCGTCGGCTCCTGGTGCAACTCGCGCCCGACGCCGTGGCCCGTGTACCCGTCGACGATCTCGAAGTCGGCCAGTTCGGCGTACCCCGTGCGCAGGGCGGCTTCGACCTGGGAGCCGACGTCGTTGAGGCGCTTGCCGGCGGCAAGGGCTCGAATGCCGGCCCACATCGAACCTTCGGTCGCGAGGACGAGGGAACGCACGGCATCGCCCCCGGCGGCCGCGATCAGCCCTGCTTCGTCGAGGTGGGGGTCCTCCCCCGCGTGACGAGCCGCCACCCGTGCGGCGCCGGCCGGGTTGTCGTCGCTCGCGCCGACGACGAACGTCAGCGCGGAGTCACCGTGCCAGCCGTCGACGATCGCACCGCAGTCGAGGGAGACGACGTCGCCCTCGCTCAGGACCCGGGGCCCGGGGATGCCGTGAACAACCTCGTCGTTGACCGAGATGCACAAGGTGGCCGGGAAGCCGTGATAGCCGAGGAAGGAGGGCGTGGCGCCACGCTCACGCATGTGGTCGTGGGCGACGGCGTCGACGTCCTGCGTCGTCATGCCGGGACGGGCGGCGAGCGCGGACGCACGAAGCGCCGAGCCGGTCACGAGACCGGCCCGGCGCATCGCGCGGATGTCGTCGCTCGACTTCAGGGGAAGGCGAGTGCGTCCGAACATCAGCGTGCCGAGGAAACCTGATCGAGCGCGGCGTTGATGCGAGCCTCGACCTCGTCCATGGAACCCATGCCGTCGATCTGCACGAGCATCCCGCGTTGCGTGTACGCCTCCGCGAGCGGTGCAGTCTCACGCACGTACAGCTCCTGGCGCTCGCGAATCACTTCTTCGGTGTCATCGCTACGACCCGAGGTCTCGGCGCGCTTGACGAGTCGCTGCACGACTTCCTCCGCGTCGACCGTGAGCTCGAGGACGGCGTCGAGCGCCTCACCTTTCTCCGCGAGCATGGCGTCGAGAGCGTCCACCTGGTTCGCCGTGCGGGGGTAGCCGTCGAGGAGGAAGCCGGCCTTCGCGTCGTCCTCGGCCAGACGGTTCTTGACGATCTCGTTGGTGATCTCGTCCGTGACGTAACCGCCCGAGGCGAGGATGTCCTTCACCTTGAGACCGAGCTCGGTCTCGTTCTGGATGTTCGCCCGGAAGATGTCACCGGTCGAGATGTGCGGGATACCGCGTCCGGCCGCGAGTCGCTCGGCCTGAGTTCCCTTGCCGGCCCCGGGAGGGCCGAGAATGATGAGTCGCATTATCGGAGGAACCCTTCGTAGTTGTGCTGCTGGAGCTTGGAGTCGACCTGCTTGACGGTCTCGAGACCCACACCGACGAGGATGAGGATCGACGCGCCACCGAACGGGAAGTTCTGGTTCGCGTTGACGAGCGCGAGGGCGATGAGCGGAATGAGCGCAAGCACCGCGATGTAGATGGCACCCACCGTCGTGATGCGGTTCAGCACGTAGCTGAGGTACTTCGCCGTCGAGGATCCGGCGCGCACGCCCGGGATGAAGCTGCCGGCCTGTTTGAGGTTGTCGGCAACCTCGTCGGGCTGGTACGTGATCGAGACGTAGAAGAACGTGAAGAACACGATGAGCACCGTGTACACGGCCATGTACAGCGGGTGGTCGCCTCGCGCGAAGTAGGTGTTGATGATCTCCACCCACTTCGGCGGGTTGGTCGAAGATCCCTGGAACTGCGCTACGAGCATGGGCAGCGAGAGCAACGACGTCGCGAAGATGATCGGGATGACGTTGGCCATGTTGACCTTGAGCGGGATGTACGTCGTCGTCCCGCCGTAGGAACGGCGACCGATCATGCGCTTGGCGTACTGCACCGGAATGCGACGCTGGCTGTTCTCGACGAAGACGACGGCCGTGGTGATGGCCAAACCCATGACGACGACGATGAGGAACTTGCCCCAACCCTGATCGCGGATCGCCCAGATGCTCTGCGGCACGCTGGCGGCGACGGCGGTGAGGATGAGCAGCGACATTCCGTTGCCGATTCCACGCTCCGTGACCTGCTCACCGAGCCACATGATGAGGCCCGTGGCCGCCGTGAGCGTGATGATCATGATGAGGATCGTCGGGATCGAGTCGTCCGGCATGATCGTCGAACACGTCGCCGGCGAGCCACCCAGGATCGAGGACGGGTTGCGGGCCGCCGTGATGAGCGTCGAGCTCTGCAACAGAGCGAGAGCGATCGTCAGATAACGCGTGTACTGCGTCATCTTGGCCTGGCCGCTCTGGCCTTCCTTCTTCAACTGCTCGAAGCGGGGAATGACCACGGTGAGCAACTGAACGATGATGCTCGCGGTGATGTACGGCATGATGCCGAGCGCGAAGATCGACAGCTGGAGCAGCGCGCCACCGGAGAACAGGTTGGCCAGGCCGAGGAGGCTGCCCGATCCGGTAGCCGCCTCCTGGCACTTCTTCACCAGGTCGAAGCTGATGCCGGGCGTCGGAATGTGCGACCCGAGCCGGAACAGCGCCATGATGGCTAGCGTGAACAGGATCTTGTTCCGCAGTTCGGGCGTCCGGAAGGCGCGTCCAAAACTGGTGAGCACTACAACCTCCTGCGCCACGCGCTTACGTGGCAGGTGTTTGGATCGATCCGTCGGGCCAAAAGGCCGTCAGGTGAGTTCGCGACTCGGGCGCGGGTACGCCGGGCGCAAGCATCAACGGATGAACGATACCTGTCCGTTCCCCCGTGATGCGAAGAACCCCGGCCCGGGCGGTCACATCGTGACTCCCCCGGACCGGGGTTCATCGGTCGAACAGTGCGTCACTCAGCGGTGACGGAACCGCCGGCGGCCTCGATCTTCCCCTTGGCCGAAGCCGAGAACTTCTGGGCCGTGACGTTCACCTTGACGGTGATGTCACCGGTGCCGAGCACCTTGACCGGCTGGCCCTTGCGGACCGCACCCTTCTCGACGAGCGCAGCGACGTCGACGTCGCCACCGTTCGGGAAGAGAGCCGAGATCTTGTCCAGGTTCACAACCTGGTACTCGACCTTGAACGGGTTCTTGAAGCCGCGGAGCTTGGGCAGACGCATGTGCAGCGGCGTCTGGCCACCCTCGAAGCGGGCGGGAACCTGGTAACGAGCCTTCGTACCCTTGGTACCACGGCCTGCGGTCTTACCCTTCGAGCCCTCACCGCGACCGACACGGGTCTTCGCGGTCTTGGCTCCCGGGGCGGGACGCAGGTTGTGGATCTTCAGGGTCGAACCGCCCGTAGCTGCCTTGGTGTCAGCCATTGTCAGTCAACCTCCTCGACGGTCACGAGGTGCGCGACCGCGCGGACCATGCCACGGAACTCGGGGCGGTCCTCCTTGACGACCGTGTGGCCGATGCGCTTGAGGCCCAGCGAACGCAGGGTCTCGCGGTGCTGCGGCTTGCCACCGATCTCGGAACGGATCTGGGTCACCTGGAGCTTAGCCATCACGCATCAGCTCCTGCCGACATCGCGTGCTGCATCGCTGCCGGGGCAACCGCGTCGAGCGGCAGACCACGGCGGGCGGCGACAGCCTCCGGACGCTCGAGACCCTTGAGGGCCGCGACCGTCGCGTGGACGATGTTGATCGAGTTCGACGAACCCAGGGACTTCGACAGGACGTCGTGGATACCTGCGCACTCGAGCACGGCGCGAACCGGACCACCGGCGATGACACCGGTACCCGGCGAAGCCGGCTTCAGCAGGACGACGCCTGCGGCGTCCTCACCCTGGACGGGGTGCGGGATGGTGCCCTGGATGCGCGGGACGCGGAAGAAGTTCTTCTTCGCCTCCTCGACACCCTTGGCGATGGCGGCCGGAACTTCCTTGGCCTTGCCGTATCCGACACCCACGGTGCCGTCACCGTCACCGACGACCACGAGGGCGGTGAAGCTGAAGCGACGACCACCCTTCACGACCTTGGCGACACGGTTGATGGTGACGACGTTCTCGACGTACTGGTTGCGCTCTTCCTCGCGACCGCGGCCACGGCCGCCGTCACGACGACCGCCGTCACGACGGTTGTCACGCTGGTTGTTGTCGCGCTCGCCGCCCGTCTGAGCGGTACCGGCGCCTCGACGCTGGGGTCCAGCCATCAGACATTCCTCTTCTCGGCGTTGTTCTTGTTGGTCATCACAGGCTCAGGCCACCCTCGCGGGCACCGTCGGCGATCGCGGCGACGCGACCGGCGTACCGGTTACCACCACGGTCGAAGACGACGGCCTCGATGCCGGCAGCCTTCGCGCGCTCGGCGACGAGCTCACCGACCTTGCGGGCCTTGGCGGACTTGTCACCGTCGAAGGTGCGCAGGTCGGCTTCCATGGTGGAAGCGGACGCAACCGTCTTACCGACGGTGTCGTCGACGACCTGGACGAAGACGTGACGGCTGGAACGCGAGACGACCAGACGGGGACGGACAGCCGTACCCGTGACCTTCTTGCGCAGACGCAGGTGGCGACGGCCACGAGCTGCGGACTTGGACGCAGAACGCTTGACGATCTTTGCCATGGCTTACTTACCAGCCTTTCCGACCTTGCGGCGGATGTGCTCGCCTTCGTAGCGGACACCCTTCGCCTTGTACGGGTCGGGCTTGCGCAGCTTACGAATGTTGGCCGAGATCTCGCCGACGAGCTGCTTGTCGATACCGGAGACCGAGAAGCGCGTGGGGTTCTCGACGGCGAAGGTGATGCCCTCGGGCGCCTTGACGAGAATCGGGTGCGAGTAACCCAGAGCGAACTCCAGGTCGCTGCCCTTGGCCGTGACGCGGTAACCCGTGCCGTGGATCTCGAGCTTCTTGGTGTAGCCGTCGGTGACACCGACGACCATGTTGTTGATGAGGCTACGCGTGAGGCCGTGACGCGAGCGCGAGTCGCGCTCGTCGTTCGGACGCGTCACCTCGACGGAACCGTCCTCGCCCTTGGCGACGGTGATCGGCGCGGGAACCGTCAGGTCGAGGGTGCCCTTGGGGCCCTTCACCGTGACGTCCTGGCCGTCGATGGTCACCTCGACACCGGACGGGACAGGAACCGGGAGACGTCCAATACGTGACATCTGTTTCTCCTCCTAATTCCTGATTACCAGACGTAGGCGAGGACTTCCCCGCCCACACCCTTCGCGGCTGCCTGCTTGTCGGTCAGGAGGCCGGACGACGTGGAAATGATGGCAACACCGAGGCCACCGAGAACCCGCGGGAGGTTCGTGGACTTGGCGTACACGCGAAGACCGGGCTTCGACACGCGACGCACGCCCGCGATGGCGCGCTCACGGTTCGGGCCGTACTTCAGGTTGATCGTGAGCGTCTTGCCGACGCGGGCGTCCTCGACGGTCCAGCCGGCGATGTAACCCTCGCGCTCGAGAATCTCAGCGATGTGGGACTTCAGCTTCGAAAACGGCATGGACGTCGAGTCGTGGTGCGCCGAGTTGGCGTTCCGGACTCGCGTCAACATGTCCGCGATCGGGTCGGTCATGGTCATTGGGCTTCTCCGCCCTTCCTCACCGGGGTTTCAACCACTCCTGGCCGACCTACGGTGTAGAGAGAATTGTGGGAGTTGTGAGTTCTTACCAGCTGGACTTGGTGACGCCGGGCAGCTCGCCGGCGTGCGCCATTTCCCGCAGGCAGATACGGCAGAGGCCGAACTTGCGGTAAACCGAGTGCGGACGGCCACAGCGCTGGCAGCGCGTGTAGGCACGGACGCCGAACTTCGGCTTCTTGTTCGCCTTGTTGATCAGTGCGGTCTTCGCCATCGTCACTTCTCCTTGAACGGGAATCCGAGGGCGCGCAGCAGGGCGCGGCCTTCGTCGTCGTTGGCGGCCGTGGTCACAACGGTGATGTCCATGCCGCGCACGCGGTCGATCTTGTCCTGGTCGATCTCGTGGAACATCGACTGCTCGTTCAGACCGAACGTGTAGTTGCCGTTGCCGTCGAACTGCTTCGGCGACAGGCCGCGGAAGTCACGGATACGCGGGAGCGCAACCGAGACCAGACGGTCGAGGAACTCCCACATGCGGTCGCCACGCAGCGTGACGTGCGCACCGATGGGCATACCCTCGCGCAGCTTGAACTGAGCGATGGACTTGCGCGCCTTGGTGACGGCCGGCTTCTGACCGGTGATCGCCTCGAGGTCGCGGATGGCGCCCTCGATCAGCTTGCTGTCCTTCGCGGCGTCGCCGACACCCATGTTGACGACGACCTTGACGACACCCGGAACCTGCATCGCGTTGGCGAAGTTGAACTCGCCCTGCAGCTGGCCCTTGATCTCGTCGGCGTAGCGCGTCTTGAGACGCGGGGTGGTCTTGGTGGTCTCAGACATCACAGGTCCTTACCGGAACGCACGGCCACGCGGGTACGCACGTTCTTGGTCTTGCCGTCGCGCTCGACCTGCTCGACGCGGGTGCGCACACGGGTGGGCTTGTTCGTCTCAGGGTCGACCAGGGCCACGTTCGAGACGTGGATCGGCGCCTCGACGACCGTGAGGCCGCCGGTGCCGGCACCGGGCTGACCGGCCTTGACGTGCTTCGTGACGCGGTTGATGCCCTCGACGAGGACTCGCTGCGTCTCCGGGAACACGGCAATGACCTTGCCCTGCTTGCCCTTGTCGCCACCGTTCTTCTCGGAACGGCCGCTGATGACCTGGACGAGGTCGTTCTTCTTGATCTTCATCTTGGCCGCCATGGTTCAGAGCACCTCCGGGGCAAGCGAAATGATCTTCATGAACTTCTTGTCGCGCAGCTCGCGCCCGACCGGGCCGAAGATGCGCGTACCACGCGGGTCGCCGTCGCCCTTGAGGATGACGGCCGCGTTCTCGTCGAAGCGAATGTAGGAACCGTCTGCACGACGGCGTTCCTTCTTGGTGCGAACGATGACGGCCTTGACGACGTCACCCTTCTTGACGTTGCCACCGGGGATGGCGTCCTTGACGGTGGCCACGATGGTGTCACCGATGCCGGCGTACCGACGGCCAGAGCCACCGAGCACGCGGATGCACAGGATCTCCTTGGCACCGGTGTTGTCGGCGACACGAAGTCGCGACTCCTGCTGAATCACAGTTTCTACTCCTGTCGTCTCACTGGTTCTCGCCCTACCTGAGCGAGCCTTGCGGAACGTTTAATGGTCTCATACCGGTCCGCACAGCCAAAAACCGGGGTAATCTGCGCCCTCCCACGGGGGACGAGCAGGCTCGTCCCCCGTGGTGTGCGTGGCTCAGAACGTCCCCGGCTCCGGCTGTGCCATCCGGTTTACTTGGCGCGCTCGAGGATCTCGACGATGCGCCAGCGCTTGGTTGCCGACAGCGGGCGGGTCTCCATGATGAGCACGCGGTCGCCGATACCGGCGCTGTTCTGCTCGTCGTGGGCCTTGACCTTGCTGCTACGGCGCATGACCTTGCCGTAGAGCGCGTGCTTGACGCGGTCCTGGACCTCGACGACGACCGTCTTGTCCATCTTGTCGCTGACGACGTAGCCCTGGCGCGTCTTGCGGTAGTTACGCTCGGCGCTCTCGCTCACGGCGGTCTCCTGCTTGTCGTTCATCTTCAGCCAACCTTCTCGTCACGGCCGATGTTGAGCTCGCGCTCACGCATCTCCGTGTAGATACGCGCGATGTCCGTGCGGACGGAACGCAGACGTGCCGAGCTCTCGAGCTGGCCGGTAGCCGACTGGAAGCGCAGGTTGAAGAGTTCCTTCTTCGCCTCTGCGAGCTTCGTAGCCAGCACCTCGTCCGTCATCTCGCGCAGTGCCTGCGGCTGCAGGTCCTCCGAACCCTTGGCCATCAGATGTCACCACCTTCACGCGCGACGAAGCGGCACTTCATCGGCAGCTTGTGCATCGCCAGGCGCATGGCCTCACGAGCAACTTCTTCGGACACACCGTTGACCTCGAACATGACGCGGCCCGGCTTGACGTTGGCGACCCACCACTCCGGCGAACCCTTACCGGAACCCATGCGGGTTTCGGCCGGCTTCTTCGTGAGCGGACGGTCCGGGTAGATGTTGATCCACACCTTTCCGCCACGCTTCATGTAGCGCGTCATGGCGATACGAGCGGACTCGATCTGACGGTTGGTGACGTAGGCCGGCTCGAGAGCCTGGATGCCGTAGTCGCCGAACGTCACCTCGGTGCCGCCCTTGGCCATACCCGTACGCTTCGGGTGGTGCTGCTTGCGGTGCTTCACACGACGGGGAATAAGCATCAGGCTTCAGCTCCCTCGGTCTTCGGGGCGGACTCGGTGGTCTCGGTGGCCACGTCGTTCGCCTGTGCGGTCTGCTCCGAACGCTGGCCGCGACCGCGACCGCGCTCTCCACGCTCACCGCGGGGACCGTCGCCACGACGACCGCGCTGCGGACGCTGCGGGGCGGCGGCCTGCTCGCGAGCGAGCTCCTTGGCCGTCAGGTCACCCTTGTAGATCCAGACCTTGACGCCGATGCGACCGAACGTCGTCTTGGCCTCGAAGAAGCCGTAATCGATGTTCGCGCGCAGCGTGTGCAGCGGCACACGACCCTCGCGGTAGAACTCCGAACGGCTCATCTCTGCGCCGCCCAGACGGCCGGAGCACTGGACACGGATGCCCTTGGCGCCGGCGCGCTGTGCGGACTGGATGCCCTTGCGCATCGCGCGTCGGAAGGACACGCGGGCCGAGAGCTGCTCGGCGATGCCCTGGGCGACGAGCTGAGCGTCGGCCTCGGGGTTCTTGACCTCGAGGATGTTCAGCTGGACCTGCTTGCCCGTGAGCTTCTCCAGGCGACCGCGCAGGCGGTCGGCCTCGGCGCCGCGGCGACCGATGACGATGCCCGGGCGAGCGGTGTGGATGTCGACGCGAACGCGGTCACGCGTGCGCTCGATGTCGACGCGGGCGATGCCGGCGCGCTCCATGCCCTCCGAGAGGAGCTTGCGGATCGCGACGTCTTCCTTGACGTAGTCGCTGTAGCGCTGACCCGGCTTGGTCGAGTCGGCGAACCAGCGGCTCTTGTGCTCGGTGGTGATACCGAGGCGGAAACCGTTCGGGTTGATCTTCTGACCCATCAGCGGTTACCTCCCTTCGAGTCGCGCTCGCCCACAACGATCGTGATGTGGCTCGTGCGCTTGAGGATGCGGCTTGCGCGACCCTGAGCGCGCGGACGGAATCGCTTCATGGTCGGACCCTCGTCGACGAACGCGGTCTTGACGACCAGCGCGTTCTCGTCGAAAGCCACGGAGTTCTTGTCCGCCGTGAATCGTGCGTTCGCAATGGCGCTGTTGAGCGTCTTGAGAACCGGCTCGCTGGCCGCCTGCGGAGCGAACTGCAGCAGCGCGATCGCGTCAGCGGCCTGCTTGCCACGGATCATGTCCACGACGCGGCGGGCCTTCATCGGCGTTACGCGGACGTGCCGCGCCTGCGCCTTGGCTTCCATCGCTGTCCCTTTACTTTCGTCAGTCATGGTGGAGTACCCCCGCCGCGTCAGCGACGGCGACCCTTCTTGTCGTCCTTCTCGTGACCCTTGAAGGTGCGAGTAGGAGCGAACTCACCCAGCTTGTGGCCGACCATGCTCTCGGTCACGAAGACCGGGACGTGCTTGCGGCCGTCGTGCACGGCCAGGGTGTGGCCGAGCATGTCCGGGGTGATCATCGAGCGGCGCGACCACGTCTTGATGACGTTCTGCGTGCCGGCGGCGTTCTGGGCTTCGACCTTCTTCGCGAGGTGATCGTCGACGAAGGGGCCCTTCTTGAGGCTACGAGGCATTTCGAAAGGCTCCTATCAGCGCTTCTTGCCAGTGCGACGGCGACGCACGATGAGCTTGTCGCTGTCCTTGTTCGGGCGGCGGGTGCGGCCTTCCTTCTGGCCCCACGGGCTGACGGGGTTACGACCACCAGAGGTCTTACCCTCACCACCACCGTGCGGGTGGTCCACCGGGTTCATGGCGACACCGCGGACGGTCGGGCGCTTGCCCTTCCAACGCATGCGGCCGGCCTTGCCCCAGTTGATGTTGCTCTGCTCGGCGTTGCCCACCTCGCCGATCGTCGCGCGGCAGCGGACGTCGACGTTGCGGATCTCACCGGAGGGCATACGCAGCTGGGCGTAGGGGCCGTCCTTGGCGACGAGCTGAACGCGAACACCCGCGGAACGGGCGATCTTCGCGCCACCGCCGGGGCGGAGCTCGACGCAGTGGATGACCGTACCGACGGGGATGTGACGCATCGGCAGGTTGTTACCCGGCTTGATGTCGGCCTCGGGGCCGTTCTCGATGCGGTCACCCTGCTTCAGGCGGTTCGGCGCAATGATGTAGCGCTTCTCGCCGTCGGCGTAGTGAAGCAGCGCGATGCGGGCGGTGCGGTTGGGGTCGTACTCGATGTGAGCGACCTTGGCCGGGATACCGTCCTTGTCCGCGCGGCGGAAATCGATCACACGGTAGGCGCGCTTGTGGCCACCACCGATGTGACGGGTCGTGATACGACCGGAAGCGTTGCGGCCACCGGTCTTGGAGAGCGGGCGTACCAGCGACTTCTCGGGCGTGGAGCGAGTGATCTCGACGAAGTCGGCCACACTCGAGCCACGACGACCGGGGGTCGTGGGCTTGTACTTGCGAATAGCCATGGGTCTAAGTCGTCCTCAGTCTTGGATTGATTCGGCGATCGTCATCTGTTGGTCAGGAAGCCTGACCGAAGATGTCGATGTTGCCTTCCGTGAGCGAGACGATGGCGCGCTTGGTGTCCTTGCGCTTACCCATGCCGAAACGCGTACGGCGCGTCTTGCCCTTGCGGTTCAGCGTGTGCACCGAAGCGACCTTGACGTCGAAGATCTGCTCGATGGCGATCTTGATCTCCGTCTTGTTCGCACGGGGGTCAACGATGAACGTGTACTTGCCTTCGTCGAGGAGCGCGTAGGACTTCTCCGACACCACCGGCTTGATGATGACGTCACGCGGGTCCTTGTTCAGCGAGCTCACTTGGCCTCCTCCTTCACCTGTGCAGCGCCACCGGAGACGAAGCCGTCGAAGGCGGCCTTCGTGAACACGATGTCGTCGGCGCACAGCACGTCGTACGTGTTGAGCTGGTCGGCCCACAGAACGTGAACGTTCGGCAGGTTGCGAACGCTGAGCTCGGAGACCGAGTCGAAGCGGTCGATGACGACGAGCAGGTTCTTGCGGTCGGACAGCGACGCGAGGAACTTCGCGGCGGCCTTCGTCGACGGGGTCTCGCCCGCGACGACCGACTCGAGAACGTGGATGCGCTCGAAGCGTGCACGGTCCGACAGGGCGCCACGCAGAGCGGCGGCCTTCATCTTCTTGGGCGTGCGCTGGCTGTAGTCACGCGGCTGCGGGCCGTGGACGGTGCCACCGCCGGCGAACTGCGGCGCGCGGGTCGAGCCCTGGCGGGCGCGACCGGTGCCCTTCTGGCGGTAAGGCTTGCGGCCACCGCCGCGGACCATGCCGCGGGTCTTGGTGGCGTGAGTGCCCTGACGAGCTGCTGCGAGCTGAGCCACCACGACCTGGTGGATCAGCGGCACGTTGGTGACAACGTCGAAGATGTCAGCCGGCAGTTCGACAGAACCGGACTTCTTGCCCTCAGGGCTCAGGATGTCAACGGTAGTCATGCTCAGGCTCCCTTGAGTGCCGTACGCACGAGAACGACAGCGCCCGCGGGGCCGGGAACGGCACCCTTGATGAGCAGCAGACCCTTCTCGGCGTCGACGGCGTGGATCTGGAGGTTCTGGGTGGTCTGGCGAACGCCGCCCATGCGACCGGCCATACGCATGCCCTTGAAGACACGACCCGGCGTGGCGCAGCCACCGATCGAGCCCGGCTTGCGGTGGTTACGGTGCGCACCGTGCGAGGCCGAGACACCGGCGAAGCCGTGACGCTTCATGACACCGGCGAAACCCTTGCCCTTGGTGCGGCCGACGACGTCGACCTTCTGGCCGGCCTCGAAAGCCTCGGCCGTGATCTCCTGGCCGAGCGAGTACTCGCCGGCGTCGGAGGTACGCAGTTCGGCCAGGTGACGACGCGGCGTGACGCCGGCCTTCTCGAAGTGGCCGGTCAGCGGCTTGGTGACCTTGCGCGGGTCGATCTGGCCGTAGCCGATCTGGACCGCGTTGTAGCCGTCGGCGTCAGCGTTACGGACCTGCGTGACGACGCAGGGGCCGACGGCGACGACCGTGACGGGGACGAGGCGGTTGTCGGCGTCCCAGACCTGGGTCATGCCGAGCTTCTCGCCGAGGAGCCCCTTCACGGAGCGCTCAGTGGTTGCAGTCATGAGTCAAACCCTCGCTTACAGCTTGATCTCGATGTTGACGTCAGCCGGGAGGTCGAGTCGCATGAGCGAGTCGACGGCCTTCGGCGTCGGGTCAACGATGTCGATGAGGCGCTTGTGCGTACGCATCTCGAAGTGCTCGCGGCTGTCCTTGTACTTGTGCGGCGACCGGATGACGCAGAAAACGTTCTTCTCCGTCGGCAGCGGCACCGGTCCGACGACCGTTGCGCCTGCACGGGTCACCGTGTCGACAATCTTGCGCGCCGAGCTGTCGATGACCTCGTGGTCATACGACTTCAGTCGGATGCGGATCTTCTGTCCCGCCATTCGCGTGAGTCTCTCTTCTCGCCAATCATGTTCAGTGCCGGCTCCCCACCCACGCGCTCGGGCGTGTCGCGACCCCTTCGGGCCGTCGCCTCCGTCGGGGAGGCGAGGGCTTTTCAGCCGGTGCTTGCGCTTCCCTGAATCGCACGTCACCCGCTCGGGGTGGTCGCACCTTCAGGAGGCGCAGAACAGGTGCGTTTCAGAGGCGGCAGTGCAGGTACGGACCTTCACCACGCGTCAAGCAACTTGTCCATAGTGCCAGATGCCCGGGCGATGGCCAAATCGGGGCGGCCGTGGCGATGGCCACACCGCGCCTTGCCCTCACACACCGACCGAGCCCACCTCGGAGCGCACCGCTCGGTTCGAGCACGGTGCGCCCCGGGCGGGCCCGGCCTCTCGAACCCCGGCACGGGACCGTGGTTCGGTCGTGTGTCGTGTTCAGGCTGTGTTCTTCGCCTCGGCCGCTGCGAGCAGCACACAGAGGGCGACACCCTCCATGGCCGTGCGTACCTCGTCGAGCGGAGGGAGCGACGGTGCGAGACGGATGTTCTCGTCCTTCGGGTCCTTGCCGTAGGGGAACGACGAGCCGGCGGGTGTCAGCGCGATGCCGGCTTCCTTGGCGAGTTCCACGACGCGTGAGGCCGTGCCGGGCACGACGTCGAGGTTGACGAAGTAGCCGCCGTGCGGCGTGTTCCATCGCGCGACGTCGTAGCTTCCGAGCCGAGCCTCGAGGGCTGCTCCGACGGCGGCGAACTTCGGCGCCATGATGTCGCGGTGCTTGGCCATGTGTGCGCGCACCCCGGCTGCGTCACCGAAGAACTCGGCATGGGCGAGCTGGTTGACCTTGTCCGGCCCGATGGAACCGTTGCCCAGGTTCTCGAGGTACCAGGCCACGGTGTCGCGCGAGCCCGCGAGTAAGGCGACACCGGCACCGGCGAAGGTGATCTTCGACGTCGAGGCGAACATGATCGGGCGGTTCGGGTGACCCGAGGCCTGCGCGAGGCTGACGATGTCCGCCGTCTTGGCCTCCACGCCGTCGAGGTGGTGCACGGCGTAGGCGTTGTCCCAGAAGATGCGGAAGTCGGGAGCTGCGGTCGGCATCGCGGCGAGCGCGGCCGCGACCTCCTGCGAGCAGACGGCCCCCGTCGGGTTCGCGTAGGTGGGCACGACCCACATGCCCTTGATGCTCGGGTCGGTCGCCACGAGGCGGGCGCACTCTTCGGCGTCGGGGCCGTCGTCGTTCATCGGGACGGTGATCATCTCGATGCCGAACGACTCCAGGAGCGCGAAGTGGCGGTCGTAGCCGGGCACAGGGGCCAGGAAGCGAACCTTCTCCTCCTGTGCCCAGGGGCGCGGGGAGTCGAGGCCGCCACGCAGGAGGTGGTACACGAGGGTGTCGTGCATCATCGTGAGGCTCGAGTTGTTGCCCGCGACGATCTGGTCGAGCCCCACACCGAGCAGTTCGGCGAAGATGCTGCGGATCTCAGGGAGGCCCGCGAGCCCGCCGTAGTTGCGTACGTCGACGCCGTCGGCCGTCGTCTGCGAGGGGAGTGTGAGCAAGGCGTTCGCAAGGTCGAGCTGCTCGGCCGAAGGCTTGCCGCGCGTCAAATCGAGCTTCAGCCCCTTGCCCTTCAGCTGTTCGTACTCGTCACGCAGGGATGTCACCAGGCCCGCCAGGTCATCGGCGGCCATGTCGGCGAGGGTCATCGGGTTCCTTCCGGTCGCTCACAGTCGTTCTCATCCTTCCACGCACGGAGCCCCGCAGCCAGACACGTCTCACTCCCCCAACGCCGCCTCGGGTTCGAGCAGACTTCCGCCGTATACGAATTCGATGGAACCTCCTGGCGCGCAGGCCCGTCGGACGTTCATCCAGCCCGGCTCACACACGAAGGAAGACGATCATGCGTAAGACGACACGAGCTACGGTTCTTTCCCTCTCCGTCGCCTCGGCGCTGGCTCTCGGCGCCTGTGGCCCGGAGTCGGCAACCGGCGGGAGCGGTTCCTCCTCGACCACGTCGAAGTCCAGCAGCACGGACGAGGCCTCGCCGTCGACGCAGTCCGAGAAGTCGAGCGAAGACACGACGTCGTCCACGACGACGCCCTCCGACCCGACCGAGGACGCCGGCACAACGGACGAGAAGGACCAGGGCGCAGCATCACCCGAACAGGCCGCCAGCCTGCCCAGCGGCCCCGTGACGAAGGCGACGCTCGTCACCGCAGGTGGTTACCAGAAGCGTCCGGACAGCAAGTACGGCGAGTTCTACGCCGTCCTCAAGGTCGACGGCACCGGCCCGGGCAAGGCCACGGTCCGCTACGACATGCTCGACGCGAGCGGCAAGGTGATCGGCACGGTCGAGGACACGATCAAGGTCGGCAAGGGCAAGGACATGATCAAGATCAGCACCAAGCTCGGCAAGGCCCCGGCGGGCATCAAGAAGGTGCGCCTCAGCCTCACCAAGAACGAGACCGACGACCGCTCGGACGACATCACGATGAGCAACGTCAAGATCAACAACGACGGCCCGAACCGCCGCCCGGTCATCACCGGCAACTACGCCGCGAACGGTGACTCGCCGGTCACCGGGATCCGGGCCATCTGCATGGACGCGAACAAGCGTGTGATCGTCGGCCACGGCCTGCCGGACGTCAAGGGCGCCAAGAGCGGCACCTTCAAGGCTGAGCTGCACGAAGCGCCGCGCGACTGGAAGGCGAGCACCTGCTACGTCGGCCAGAGCGGCACGCTCTGAGTTCGAACGAACGTGGGCCGGGACCATCGCGTGCCCCCCGGCCCACGTTCGTGCGTTCCCCTAGTCCAGTCGAAAGACCGTGACGGTTCCGGAGTGATGTACGGCATCCGCGTAATCCGCGAGGTCGGGAGAGACGTCGCTGGCCGCGGTGTCGGCGTAGAGCCAACGGACTCCCCGCCGTTGCAGTTGCTCGACTGTGCTGCGGTCGGGATCGTGAAAGACCTTCTCGTTGAGCGCGAAGAGCTTCTGATCCGAGAACGGCTGCGACGTCGCCGGTAGACCGCCCCTACCTGCGTTGCGCTGCGCGGGATCGGTGTAGCCCCATGCCTCGATGAAGACCCGCCGCTCGGTCAGCGCGCTCACCCAGTAGGCGCGCGAGTCGCACTCGGCGTCCTCGGGCACCCGACAGTGGACGTTGGTGGCCACGACGTCCGTCTCGCCCGAGTGATCTCGAACCCACTGTGCCGCAGACGTCTCCTGTGCGGACACGGTCCATGCCTTGTCGTCCGTCACGGTGGAGAACAGGCTTCCACCGTTGTTCTTGCCGACGTTGAACGCGGGAAAGACCAGTGCCGCTCCGAAGAGGATTCCGGCTCCGACGAGCGGCCGGTAACGACTGACCACGAGTGCACCGACGACGAGCGCCAGCGTCAGGAGCGCGAAGGCGAGCACGCTTGCCGGGATGTCCGTCCGGTCGGGCACCGATGTGCCGCTCGCCCAACGAAGGGCCAGAAGCAGCAGCCCACCGATGACGAATCCCACCGAGAGCATCTGCCACCGGCGCGAGGCGCTTCGTTCCCACAGCTCGGCGAATCCCCACCCTGCAAGGAGGGCGATGAGGGGCAGGGCGCCCATCGGGAAGTAGCCCTGCGACATCCCCGTGTGGTCCACGAGCAGGTAGGCGGCGAGGCTCGCCGCGAAGGACGCGAGCAGGAAGACGGGTGCGGGGTCGGTCCGCCACGTGCGCCCCAGGGCGACGCTCGTTGCAGCGTAGCCGTACTGCACGGCGAGAGCCACGAGCAGACTGACAACGAGCACGACCACTCCCGTTGTCTCGAGATGCGGCATCACGAAGGGGCCGTGGTCGAACGTGTTCGGCGGCTCGACGTAGTGCTTGTACGGGCTCTGGTGCCGGAAGCTTGAGAAGAGTCGGATCTTGGACCCGGCGGAGCCGCCCGCGAAAAGGGGCAACGCGAGGGCGATTCCGGCGAGGCAGGAACCGAAGACGATCGCGGCGCCACGTCGCACCGCAGACCTGCGAACGTACACGACCCCCACTGCGAGGGCCCCGCAGCAGAAGACCGGCAGGATGCTCGACTTCGCGCCGGCGCACACGAAGGCGGTAACCAAGCAGACGATGGCGCCCTTCCAGCCGATGCGTGCTCCCCGCAGGATCGGCACGAACAGCCACGCGGCCCACAGGGTGAAGACGAGACCGAAGATCTGCGACGGGCTGGGCCAGACGAAAGCCGTCGTCGGGCCGGTCGGGCCCTTCCAGGCCATGGGCACGATGCCCGCCGGAATCACGAACAGGACGATCGCCGCCGTCCCTGCGATCCAGGCCCCGCTCAGCCTGCGCCCGACGACGAGGCACAGCGCGAGCGCCAGAGCAACAACAGGCAGGTACCACAGGCGCGTCGCCACGTCCGACGTCGAGGTGAAGGAGCCCAGGCTCCCGGACGCCATGTAGGCGTTGCTCAACCAGTGATAGTTGAGCTGGCCGAGAACCTCGACGTGAGGAACCGTGGGCAGCGCCGTCCGTTTGAGTTCCGCAGCGATTCCAACGTGCCAGTACAGGTCCTGGTACATCGTGCTGGGACCGGGCGGGCGCGACTGGTGACGTCCGAATCCGACGAAGAGCCACGCCATCCAGAACGTCGACACGGTGAGTAGCCACAGCGAGCCGGTCGGGATGCCCCGAACCGCAGCCTCGTGCTGCCCGACGCGCTCGTCGTCCACGTCGTGCTCGTCGCCGCTGAGCAGTGTCGTTCGATTCCTGGCGCGTCGCTCCAGAACGCCTGCCGCGACGAGGGCCACTACGCCGCCGGCAACCGTGAACGACGGCGCACCGACGACCTGCCACAGAAGCCAGTTCGCGAGCTGCGCCCCGATGCCCACGGCCGCGCCGATCGTGGCTCGCTCGAACCCACCGGTGGTGTAGCGCCCGACCAGGGCCCAACCGAAGACCCACCACAAAGCTGTCCAGAGGGCGTACCGCAAAGCCGCAAGCGGTTCGACGTCGACGAGAACCGGAGCGGCGAACACCACGAGGAGCAGGACGACGAGTGGTGGGGCGTTACGGCGGTTCAGCACCGGAACATCCTACGGCGCCGCAGACAGTGCCCCGAGCACGGCAAAGGGCCCCGAGGCGAATGCCTCGAGACCCTTTGCGGATGGATCCCCGAAGGGATCAGATCACTTGATGATCTTGGTGACGCGACCGGCGCCGACCGTACGACCACCCTCACGGATGGCGAACTTCAGGCCCTCCTCCATGGCGATGGGCTGGATGAGCTCCACCGTCATGTCGGTGTTGTCGCCGGGCATGACCATCTCGGTGCCCTCGGGCAGGTGAACGACACCCGTGACGTCCGTCGTACGGAAGTAGAACTGCGGACGGTAGTTGTCGTAGAACGGCGTGTGACGGCCACCCTCGTCCTTCGAGAGGATGTAGACCTGACCCTCGAAGTCCGTGTGCGGGGTGATCGAACCCGGCTTGACGACAACCTGGCCACGCTCGACGTCCTCGCGCTTGACACCGCGAAGGAGCAGACCCACGTTCTCACCGGCGCGACCCTCGTCGAGCAGCTTGCGGAACATCTCGATGCCCGTGACGGTCGTCTTGGTGGCCGGGCCCTCGTGGATGCCGACGATCTCGACGTCCTCGTTGACGTTCAGGACACCGCGCTCGATGCGGCCCGTGACGACGGTTCCACGACCGGTGATCGTGAAGACGTCCTCGACCGGCATGAGGAACGGCTTGTCGATGTCGCGCTCCGGCTCCGGGATGGAGTCGTCGACAGCGTTCATGAGCTCCATGAGCTTGTCGCCCCACTCGGCGTCGCCCTCGAGCGCCTTGAGCGCCGAGACCTGAACGACCGGCAGGTCGTCACCCGGGAAGTCGTAGGAGGACAGCAGTTCGCGGACCTCCATCTCGACGAGCTCCATGATCTCCTCGTCGTCGACCATGTCAGCCTTGTTCAGCGCGACGACGATGTAGGGAACGCCGACCTGGCGGGCCAGGAGGACGTGCTCCTTCGTCTGCGGCATCGGGCCGTCGGTGGCCGCGACCACGAGGATGGCGCCGTCCATCTGAGCAGCACCGGTGATCATGTTCTTCACGTAGTCAGCGTGACCGGGGCAGTCGACGTGAGCGTAGTGACGCTTCTCCGTCTGGTACTCGATGTGCGCGATCGAAATCGTGATACCGCGCTGCTTCTCCTCCGGCGCCTTGTCGATCTCGTCGAACGGCGTGAAGGGGTTGAGTTCCGGGTACTTGTCGTGCAGAACCTTAGAGATTGCTGCCGTCAGCGTCGTCTTGCCGTGGTCGATGTGACCGATGGTGCCGATGTTGACGTGCGGCTTGCTCCGCTCGAACTTCGCCTTCGCCACTTGGGTCCTCCTCAGGACTTGTGTTGGTCAAACGCTTTGTCGCCTTCGGGGTTGAAGGCGCCGGGACGCGTCTGTTGTTTACAGGTTGTGTTACGGGTCTCTAGACGGGACGGACCCGTTCACTCGCCCCGGATCTTCTTGATGATCTCGTCCGCGACGCTCCGGGGAACCTCGGCGTACGAGTCGAACTGCATCGTGTAGTTGGCACGACCCTGCGTCTTGGAACGAAGGTCACCAACGTACCCGAACATCTCCGACAGCGGAACGAGGCCACGAACGACCTTGGCGCCGCTGACGTCCTCCATGGCCTGGATCTGGCCACGGCGGGAGTTGATGTCGCCGATCACGTCGCCCATGTACTCCTCGGGCGTACGAACCTCGACTGCCATCATCGGCTCGAGCAGCACCGGGTCGGCCTTGCGGACGGCCTCCTTCAGTGCCATGGAGCCGGCGATCTTGAACGCCATCTCCGAGGAGTCGACGTCGTGGTAGGCACCGTCGACCAGCGTGGCCTTGAGGCCCACCAGCGGGTAACCGGCGAGGACACCCTGCTGCATGGCGTCCTGGATGCCGTTGTCGACGCTGGGGATGTACTCACGCGGCACGCGACCACCGACGACGGCGTTGACGAACTCGTAGAGCTCGCCCTCGGACGTGTCGAGGGGCTCGAAGGTGATCTGGACCTTCGCGAACTGACCGGAACCACCGGTCTGCTTCTTGTGCGTGTAGTCGTACTTCGCGACGGCCTTGCGGATCGTCTCGCGGTACGCCACCTGCGGGGCGCCGACGTTGGCCTCGACCTTGAACTCGCGCTTCATGCGGTCGACCAGGATGTCGAGGTGGAGCTCGCCCATACCACGGATGATGGTCTGGCCGGTCTCCTCGTCGAGCTCGACCTGGAAGGTCGGGTCTTCTTGAGCCAGCTTCTGGATGGCCGTGGAGAGCTTCTCCTGGTCACCCTTCGTCTTCGGCTCGATGGCGACCGAGATGACCGGCTCCGGGAACGTCATCGACTCGAGGACGATCTGGCTGCTCGGGTCGCTCAGGGTGTCACCCGTCGTCGTCTCCTTGAGACCGATGGCGGCGTAGATGTGACCAGCCTGTGCCTCGTCGACCGGGTTCTCCTTGTTGGCGTGCATCTGGAAGAGCTTTCCGATGCGCTCCTTCTTGCCCTTGGTCGTGTTGACGACCTGCGAGCCGGCGGAGATCTTGCCCGAGTAGACACGGATGAAGGTGAGCGAACCGAAGAACGGGTGCGCAGCGACCTTGAACGCGAGGGCCGAGAAGGGCTCGTCGAGAGCCGGCTTACGCGTGATCTCCTGCTCCTCGTCACCCGGGACGTGGCCGATCATCGGCGGCACGTCGAGCGGGCTCGGGAGGTAGTCGACGACGGCGTCGAGCATCGGCTGGACGCCGCGGTTCTTGAACGCGGAGCCACACAGGACCGGGTAGAGCTCGGAGTTGACCGTGAGCTTGCGGATGCCGGCCTTGATCTCGTCCTCGGTCAGCTCCTCGCCGCTGAGGTACTTCTCCATGAGGTCGTCGTCGGACTCGGCGACACGCTCGACGAGCGCGTTGCGGTACTCCTCGGCCTTGGCCTTGAGGTCGTCCGGGATCTCCTGGATCTCGTACTTGGCACCCATGGTGACGTCACCCTTGGCGTCACCCGGCCACACGAGAGCGCGGTTGTAGATGAGGTCGACGACACCGACGAAGTCGTTCTCGGCACCGATCGGCAGCTGGAGCACGAGCGGCTCCGCACCGAGGCGGTCCTTGATCGTCTGGACGGTGAAGTAGAAGTCAGCGCCCATCTTGTCCATCTTGTTGACGAAGCAGACGCGCGGAACGTCGTACTTGTCAGCCTGGCGCCACACCGTCTCGGACTGGGGCTCGACGCCCTCCTTGCCGTCGAAGACAGCGACGGCACCGTCGAGAACGCGCAGCGAGCGCTCGACCTCGACCGTGAAGTCCACGTGACCCGGGGTGTCGATGATGTTGATCTGGGTACCTTCCCAGAACGACGTCACAGCAGCGGACGTGATCGTGATGCCACGCTCCTTCTCCTGCTCCATCCAGTCGGTCGTCGACGCACCGTCGTGCGTCTCACCGATCTTGTGGTTGACGCCGGTGTAGAAGAGGATGCGCTCGGTCGTCGTCGTCTTGCCGGCGTCGATGTGCGCCATGATGCCGATGTTGCGGACCTTCTTCAGGTCGGTCAGCACGTCCTGTGCCACGGTGTCTCTTCTCGTTCGAAGTTCAGTATCAGTACTGGGTGAGCCGGGATGACGGCCCGATCCATTCTACGAAGAGAACGGACCGCCACCCCAACTCGATCACCAGCGGTAGTGCGCGAAGGCCTTGTTGGACTCGGCCATCTTGTGCGTGTCCTCGCGACGCTTGACAGCGGCACCCAGGCCGTTGCTGGCGTCGAGGATCTCGTTCATCAGGCGCTCCGTCATCGTCTTCTCACGACGCTGACGCGAGTAGCCGACGAGCCAACGCAGCGAGAGCGTCGTGGCGCGGGCCGGCTTGACCTCGATCGGCACCTGGTAGGTCGCACCGCCGACGCGGCGGGACTTGACCTCGAGCGACGGACGGATGTTGTCGAGCGCACGCTTCAGCGTGACGACCGGGTCGGTGCCCGTCTTCTCACGGCAGCCTTCGAGGGCGTCGTACACGATGCGCTCAGCGATGGACTTCTTGCCATCCATGAGGATCTTGTTGACGAGCTGCGTGACGAGCGGCGAACCGTAGACCGGGTCGACGACGAGGGGGCGCTTAGGAGCAGGACCCTTACGAGGCATTACTTCTTCTCCTTCTTCGCGCCGTAGCGGCTACGCGCCTGGTTACGGCCCTTGACACCCTGGGTGTCGAGCGAGCCGCGGATGATCTTGTAGCGCACACCGGGAAGGTCCTTCACACGGCCGCCACGCACGAGCACGATCGAGTGCTCCTGCAGGTTGTGGCCGACGCCCGGGATGTAGGCCGTGACCTCGATACCCGAGGTGAGCTTGACGCGGGCGACCTTGCGCAGAGCCGAGTTCGGCTTCTTCGGGGTCGTGGTGTAGACGCGGGTGCAGACACCGCGTCGCTGTGGGCTGCCCTTAAGAGCCGGAGTTGCGGCCTTGACGGCCTTGTCCTGGCGACCCTTACGGACGAGCTGGTTGATCGTAGGCAACCTGGTTCTCCGAACGTGTCGTTTCTGTTCCGCTCGCCGACCTGGGCCGACGAGCTCCTTGTCATGCCGCGCACCCACGCTCTCGGGCGTGTCCGGCGCGACCCCTCCCCTGCACTTTCGCGCAGACGATCCGCCGGTCCGGCGGACCTTGCCTGACATACGACTGCCCGGCGAGGGTGTGGCAATGGGCAGACTTCCGCCCATGCACCCATTAAGAGTACCGAGTCGGGGTGCACGCGGCCAAATCCGGCCTGGACCGCAACCCGACACGCCGCCTGAGGTGTCGCCACCCTGATCCCTCGACGCTCCTGCGGCGTCGTCGTCGGAGCACCCCCTTCGGAGGGGGTGCGCGTCGTGCGGGTCGACGTCGGGTCGCCGCCTCGACGGTGGCCCCCGGCCCGTGCTGCCGGCCTGCGTCTACGATGTCATTGATCCAGTCTCCGACGACTCAGGGCGAGGGCACGCACTTGCACACCATCTCCATCGTGATTCCGGTCTACCAGGGTGAGACCACGTTGCCCTCGGTGATCGACGAGCTGCTCCCCTACACCGAGCCCAGCCAAACCGCGCGCGGAACCGAGTTCCGGGTGTCGGAAATCCTTCTCGTGCACGACAACGGACCCGACGCGAGCGACGACACCATGCGTGCTCTCGCCGAGGCGCACCCCGTGGTCCGTCCGGTCTGGTTGAGCCGCAACTTCGGACAGCACGCGGCGACGCTGGCGGGTATGGCGTCCACCGGCGGTGACTGGATCGTCACGATGGACGAGGACGGTCAGCACGACCCGAAGTTCATCGCCGACATGCTCGACACCGCTCTCACCCAGCAGGCGAGTCTCGTCTACAGCATGGCGCGCAACCCTCCGCCCCACGGCTTCGTACGCAATCTCGCCTCGGTGGGCGCCAAGCGTGTGCTCAGCTCCGCGTCGGGCCTGAAGAACGCCAAGGACTTCCAGAGCTTCCGCCTCATGCTGGGCTCCATCGGTCGCAGTGTCGCCGCGTACGCGGGTCCGAACATCTACCTCGACGTGGCGCTCGGTTGGGTGACGAAGGACGTCGCCACCTGCCCGATCGATCTGCGCGAGGAGGGCGACCGCCCCTCGGGCTACAACTACAAGAGTCTCTTCGGCCACTTCTGGCGGATGTTCCTCACCAGCGGTACACGCGGCCTGCGTGCCGTCAGCCTCCTCGGCGTGGTCGCCGCGATCGCCGGTCTCGTCCTCACCGTCGTCCTCGTCGTGGCGAAACTCTTCTTCGAGCCCAGCCTGCCCTCGGGGTGGCCGTCTCTCATGGTCGCGCTCCTCATCATCGGCGGCGCGATACTCATCTCGCTCGGCATGATCGCCGAGTACATCGGCGTCAACGTCAACATGGCGATGGGTAAGCCCTTGTACCTCATCGTGCCCGATCCGGCTGCCGGACCCCTCGGCCGCGACCGCGCTCAGAGCGGGCCCCAGGCCGGCGTCGAGCAGCCCGCGCGACGTGATGGCTGATCGTCCGACGCTCGTCGTCGGATCGAGCGGCCTGCTCGGTTCGTCCGTCAGCACGCTGCTCGGTGACCGGGCGTTGCGCGCCCGCGTCCGGTGGAGCACACCGGACGCGCCGGGCGACCTGGCCGCCGCGGCGAACGCTCTTCTCGCGAGTGTCGAAGACGCGCCGTGGCGCGTCATGTGGTGCGCAGGCGCCGGCGTGGTCGGCACGTCCCAGGAGGCGCTCGATCGGGAGGTCGAGGAGTTCGCCGGATTCCTCGAGCACCTCACCGCAGCGGCCGGCGACCAGCGCGGCACCGTGTTTCTGGCCTCGTCGGCCGGCGGCCTGCTCGCCGGTGCCGACGGTCCTCGGCCTTTCACCGAGGCAACCGAACCCGCTCCTCTGGCGCCCTACGGCCACGCCAAGCTCGCCATGGAGCAGGTCGCGACGAGAATCCTCGGTGACGCACATCAGCGCCTCGCCATCGGCCGCATCGCCAACCTCTACGGCCCGGGACAGAACCTGGCCAAGATGCAGGGACTCATCTCCCACCTCGGCCGCACGCTCGTCTCCGGCAGCCCGCTCGGGGTCTACGTGCCGATCGACACGATCCGCGACTACCTCTACGCCGACGACTGCGCCGCCATGGCGCTCGCCTTCGTCGAGACGGCCGAGGAGCGCGACCTCGCGCACACGACGAAGATCCTCGCCAGCGGCAACGGTGTGACGATCGGCGAGCTGATCGGCCTGCTACGTCACCTGACGAAGCGCAAGCCGCACGTCATCTACGCCGCCTCCAAGCTGGCCTCCGCGCAGTCGAGCGACCTGCGACTGCGCTCCATGGTGCTGCCGGAGCTCGACGCGTACGCCACCACTCCCCTGCCCGTCGGCGTCTCGGCGACGGTCGAGGGCATCCTGCGCCAGTTCCGCGAGGGAGAACTCGCGAGCTGACCCAGCACGTGCGAGCCCGACAGGGGTCCTCCCCATACGCACAGCTCAACTGAAACGCCGAAGGCGGCCCCGGTCGAAACCGGGGCCGCCTTCGGCGTTGGTCCTGCGAACGATCAGCTGTCGAAGCCGAGCGAAGCGTCGTCCAGGCGGACGGCCTCACCCGAACCCGGGCCGAAGACCGGGTAGTCGTACGGCTGGTAGTCCGGCAGCGCGTACATCGCGGCCTTCGCCTCTTCCGTCGGCTCGACCTTGACGTTGCGGTAGCGCGTCAGGCCGGTACCGGCCGGGATGAGCTTACCGAGGATGACGTTCTCCTTGAGGCCCAGCAGCGGGTCGCTCTTGGCGTTCATCGCGGCCTCGGTGAGGACGCGCGTCGTCTCCTGGAACGAAGCGGCCGACAGCCACGACTCGGTGGCCAGCGACGCCTTCGTGATACCCATGAGCTCGCTACGACCCGACGCCGGACGTCCGCCCTCGGCGAGAGCCTGACGCGAAGAGTCCTCGAAGCGCGCGCGCTCCGCCAGCTCACCCGGGAGCAGGTCGGTGTCGCCGGCCTCGATGATCGTCACGCGACGCAGCATCTGGCGCACGATGACCTCGATGTGCTTGTCGTGGATTGACACACCCTGCTGGCGGTACACGCCCTGGACCTCGTCGACGAGGTGCTTCTGCACCTCACGCGGGCCGAGGATGCGCAGCACCTGCTTCGGGTCGATCGCACCCTGCACGAGCAGCGTGCCGACCTCGACGCGGTCGCCGTCCGCGACGAGCAGGCGCGCACGCTTGCTCACCGGGTAGGCGTGCGGCTCGGAGCCGTCGTCCGGAACGAGGTGGATTCGACGGGCCTTGTCCGTCTCCTCGATCTCGATCTTTCCGGCGGCCTCGGCGATCGGGGCGACACCCTTCGGCGTACGAGCTTCGAACAGCTCGACGACTCGGGGCAGACCCTGCGTGATGTCGTCACCGGCAGCACCACCGGTGTGGAAGGTACGCATCGTCAGCTGGGTACCGGGCTCACCGATCGACTGGGCCGCGATGATACCGACGGCCTCACCGATGTCGACGAGTTTGCCGGTGGCCAGCGAACGGCCGTAGCACTTCGCACACGTACCGACGCGGGACTCACAGGTGAGGACCGAGCGGACCTTGACCTCTTCGATGCCGGCCTCGATCAGCGCGTCGAGCGCGACGTCACCGAGGTCGTCACCGGCCTGCAGGTACGTCTTGCCGTCGATCTCGATGTCGGTCGCGACGTTACGTGCGTACACGCTCGACTCGACGTCCTCGTGCTCGACGAGCGCGCCGTCGGCGTTGCGCTGCGCGATCGGCAGGACGAGACCGCGCTTCGTGCCACAGTCCTCCTCGCGGATGATGACGTCCTGCGACACGTCGACGAGACGACGCGTGAGGTAACCCGAGTCAGCCGTACGCAGAGCGGTGTCGGCCAGACCCTTACGAGCACCGTGGGTCGAGATGAAGAACTCCAGAACCGACAGGCCCTCACGGAAGTTGGCCTTGATCGGACGCGGGATGATCTCGCCCTTCGGGTTGGCCATGAGGCCACGCATACCCGCGAGCTGACGCAGCTGGAACCAGTTACCTCGGGCACCCGAGTTCACCATGCGGTAAATCGGGTTGTCCTTCGGGAAGTTGTTCTCCATCTGCTTGGAGACCTCGTTGGCCGCCTGCGTCCAGATCTCGATGAGCTCCTGACGGCGCTCGTCGTCCGTGATGAGACCACGGTCGAACTGGAGCTGGACCTTCGCGGCCTTCGCGTCGTAGCCCTCGAGGATCTCGTTCTTGTTCGACGGCATGACGACGTCCGAGATGGCGACGGTCGTACCCGAGCGCGTGGCCCAGTGGAAACCGGTCTCCTTCAGAGCGTCGAGCGACGCCGCGACCTGGACCTTCGAGTAACGCTCCGCAAGGTCGTTGACGATGGCCGAGAGGACCTTCTTGTCAACGGGCTTGTTGATGTACTCGTAGTCCTCGGGCAGCGTGCCGTTGAAGATCGCGCGACCGAGCGTCGTACGGATACGCAGCTCGGAGACGAAACCGTTCTCGTCGGCCTCGACGCCCTCGGGCAGCGAGGTGCCGGCCGTCGGAACGAAGTCGCGAAGGCGAACCGAGATCGGCGTGCCGATCTTGATCTCGCCGGCGTCGAAGGCCATGCGGGCCTCGGCGACGGTCGAGAACGAACGGATGTCCTCGTCCTTGATCTCGTCGGCGTCGAGCACCTCGGAGGTGAGGTGGAACAGGCCGATGATCATGTCCTGCGTCGGCATCGTCACGGGACGACCGTCGGCGGGCTTGAGGATGTTGTTGCTCGAGAGCATGAGGATGCGGGCCTCGGCCTGCGCCTCGGAGCTCAGCGGCACGTGGACGGCCATCTGGTCACCGTCGAAGTCGGCGTTGAAGGCCGAGCAGACGAGCGGGTGGATCTGGACGGCCTTGCCCTCGACGAGCTGGGGCTCGAACGCCTGGATGCCGAGACGGTGCAGCGTCGGTGCACGGTTGAGCAGCACGGGGTGCTCACGGATGACCTCTTCGAGGACGTCCCACACGACCGGGCGAGCACGCTCGACCATGCGCTTGGCCGACTTGATGTTCTGCGCGTGCTCGAGGTCGACCAGACGCTTCATGACGAACGGCTTGAACAGCTCGAGCGCCATCTGCTTGGGCAGACCACACTGGTGCAGCTTCAGGGTCGGGCCGACGACGATGACCGAACGGCCGGAGTAGTCGACGCGCTTACCGAGCAGGTTCTGACGGAAGCGACCCTGCTTGCCCTTGAGCATGTCGGAGAGCGACTTGAGCGGACGGTTGCCCGGACCGGTGACCGGACGACCACGGCGGCCGTTGTCGAACAGCGCGTCGACGGCCTCCTGAAGCATGCGCTTCTCGTTGTTGACGATGATCTCCGGCGCACCGAGGTCGAGCAGTCGCTTGAGTCGGTTGTTGCGGTTGATCACGCGGCGGTACAGGTCGTTGAGGTCGGACGTCGCGAAACGGCCACCGTCGAGCTGAACCATCGGGCGCAGGTCCGGCGGGATGACCGGAACGCAGTTGAGAACCATGCCGGCAGGCTTGTTCTCGGTCTGCTGGAAGGCCGTGACGACGCGCAGGCGCTTGAGCGCACGCGTCTTCTTCTGGCCCTTGCCCGTGGCGATGATCTCGCGCAGCAGTTCGGCCTCGGCGTCGAGGTCGAAGTTCTCGAGGCGCTTCTGCAGTGCAGCGGCGCCCATGCCGCCCTCGAAGTACAGACCGAAACGGTCGCGCATCTCGCGGTAGAGGACCTCGTCGCCCTCGAGGTCTTGGACCTTGAGGTTCTTGAAGCGGTCCCAGACCTGCTCGAGGCGCTCGATCTGCTGGTCCGCACGCTTGCGGATCTGCGTCATCTCGCGCTCGGCGGACTCGCGCACCTTGCGGCGGGCGTCAGCCTTGGCGCCCTCCTTCTCGAGTTCCGCGAGGTCGGACTCGAGCTTGGACGAACGCGTGTTGATGTCGCCGTCGCGACGGTTCTCGAGTTCCTTCTTCTCGACCTCGATCTGGTTCTCGAGCGACGGCAGGTCGGCGTGACGCTGCTCCTCGTCGACCGAGGTGATCATGTAGGCCGCGAAGTAGATGACCTTCTCGAGGTCCTTCGGGGCGAGGTCGAGCAGGTAGCCCAGGCGGCTCGGGACACCCTTGAAGTACCAGATGTGCGTCACCGGAGCGGCGAGCTCGATGTGACCCATGCGCTCACGGCGAACCGCGGAACGGGTGACCTCGACGCCACAGCGCTCACAGATGATGCCCTTGAAGCGGACACGCTTGTACTTACCGCAGTAGCACTCCCAGTCGCGAGTCGGGCCGAAGATCTTCTCGCAGAAGAGGCCGTCCTTCTCGGGCTTGAGGGTGCGGTAGTTGATGGTTTCGGGCTTCTTGACCTCGCCGTGCGACCACGTGCGGATGTCGTCCGCGGTCGCGAGGCCGATACGAAGCTCATCGAAGAAGTTGACGTCCAGCACTGTGCTGATTCCTTCTCTCGCCTAAATCTGAAAAGTCTGATCGTTGCTGTTGTGGTTGTCCGCACGCCGATAGGCGCGGGACCTAACGTCTGCCGGGGACCGGGGCGCGCTCGTCACGCTCGGCACGAGCGCGCCCCGGTCTGGCCGTGATCAGACTTCCTCGACGCTGCTCGGCTCGCGGCGCGACAGGTCGATACCCAGCTCCTCGGCAGCGCGGAAGACTTCCTGCTCCGAGTCGCGAAGGTCGATCGCCGTGCCGTCGCTGCTGAGGACCTCAACGTTGAGGCAGAGCGACTGCATTTCCTTGATGAGAACCTTGAACGATTCCGGAATGCCGGGCTCGGGGATGTTCTCGCCCTTGACGATGGCCTCGTACACCTTGACGCGGCCGCTGACGTCGTCCGACTTGATGGTGAGCAGCTCCTGCAGCGCGTAGGCGGCGCCGTACGCCTCCAGGGCCCACACCTCCATCTCGCCGAATCGCTGACCACCGAACTGCGCCTTACCGCCGAGCGGCTGCTGGGTGATCATCGAGTACGGACCGGTCGAACGGGCGTGGATCTTCTCGTCCACCAGGTGGTGGAGCTTGAGGATGTACATGTAGCCCACCGACACCGGGTCCGGGAACGGCTCGCCGGAACGACCGTCGAACAGCTGCGCCTTGCCGGAGTTGTCGATGAGACGCACGCCGTCACGGGTCTTGTTCGTCGAGTCGAGCAGACCGCGGATCTCGGCCTCTCGCGCACCGTCGAACACCGGGGTCGCGATACGCGTGTTGGCGTCGGCCTGACGCGCGTCCTCGGGGATCTTGGCGGCCCACTCCGGGGTGCCCTCGATGTCCCAACCACGCGATGCGGCCCAGCCCATGTGCAGCTCGAGGACCTGACCCGGGTTCATTCGGGACGGAACACCGAGCGGGTTGAGCACGACGTCGACCGGCGTGCCGTCCTCAAGGAACGGCATGTCCTCGACCGGCAGGATCTTCGAGATGACGCCCTTGTTGCCGTGACGGCCGGCGAGCTTGTCACCGTCGGTGATCTTGCGCTTGTTCGCGACGTACACACGCACGAGCTGGTTGACGCCCGGGGGAAGCTCGTCGCCCTCCTCGCGGTCGAAGACCTTGACGCCGATGACCGTGCCGGTCTCGCCGTGCGGGACCTTCATGGACGTGTCACGGACCTCGCGGGCCTTCTCACCGAAGATGGCGCGCAGGAGGCGCTCCTCCGGCGTCAGCTCGGTCTCACCCTTGGGCGTGACCTTGCCGACGAGCAGGTCGCCGTCGCGGACCTCGGCGCCGATGCGGATGATGCCGCGCTCGTCGAGGTCGGCGAGGACCTCCTCGGAGACGTTCGGGATGTCCCGCGTGATCTCCTCCGGGCCGAGCTTCGTGTCACGAGCGTCGATCTCGTGCTCCTCGATGTGGATCGAGGAGAGAGTGTCGTCCTGGACGAGACGCTGGCTGAGGATGATGGCGTCCTCGTAGTTGTAGCCCTCCCACGGCATGAACGCCACGAGCAGGTTCTTACCGAGCGACATCTCGCCACCGTCGGTCGCGGGACCATCGGCGATGACAGCGCCTTCCTCCAGACGCTCACCCTCGGTGACCACGACACGCTGGTTGTAGCAGGTGCCCTGGTTCGAACGCGTGAACTTCGCGATGCGGTAGGTGCTGTACGTGGCGTCGTCGTTGGCGACGGTCACGAGGTCGGCGGAGACCTCCTGCACGATACCGGCCTTCGTCGCACGCACGACGTCACCCGAGTCGAGTGCCGCGCGGTACTCGATGCCGGTACCCACGAGCGGGGCCTCCGAGCGCACGAGCGGCACGGCCTGACGCTGCATGTTGGCACCCATGAGGGCGCGGTTGGCGTCGTCGTGCTCGAGGAACGGGATGAGCGCGGTGGCGGCCGAGACCATCTGACGTGCGGACACGTCCATGAAGTCGACCTCGTCGCGCGCGACGTCGCTCGCCTCGCCGCCCTTGGTGCGGGCCATGACGCGATCCTCGACGAACTCGTTGTCCTGCGTCAGCGGGGCGTTGGCCTGCGCGATGACGTAGGTGTCCTCCTCGTCGGCGGACAGGTAGACGACCTCGTCGGAGACCTTGCCGTTCTCGACCTTGCGGTACGGGGTCTCGACAAATCCGAACGGGTTGATGCGACCGTACGACGCGAGCGAACCGATGAGGCCGATGTTCGGGCCTTCCGGCGTCTCGATCGGGCACATGCGGCCGTAGTGCGACGGGTGGACGTCACGGACCTCCATGCCGGCGCGGTCACGGGAGAGACCACCCGGGCCCAGCGCGGAGAGACGACGCTTGTGCGTCAGACCGGCGAGCGGGTTGTTCTGGTCCATGAACTGCGACAGCTGCGAGGTGCCGAAGAACTCCTTGATCGACGCCACGACCGGGCGGATGTTGATCAGGGTCTGCGGCGTGATGGCCTCGACGTCCTGCGTCGTCATGCGCTCACGAACCACGCGCTCCATACGGGAAAGACCCGTGCGGACCTGGTTCTGGATGAGCTCACCGACGTTGCGGAGGCGACGGTTGCCGAAGTGGTCGATGTCGTCGACCTCGACACGCACGTCGACGTCCTCGCCGTGACGCTTGCCCTTCATCGTGTCCTCGCCGGCGTGCAGCGCGACGATGTACTTGATGGTGGCCACGACGTCGTCGACCGACAGCGTCGAGTCCTCGAGGCCGCCGTCGACACCGAGCTTCTTGTTGACCTTGTAGCGGCCGACCTTCGCGAGGTCGTAACGCTTGCCGTTGAAGTACAGGTTGTCGAGCAGCTGCTGAGCGGCCTCACGCGTCGGCGGTTCGCCCGGACGCAGCTTGCGGTAGATCTCGAGCAGCGCGGCGTCCTGGTCGGCCGTGTGGTCCTTCTCCAGGGTGGCGCGCATCGACTCGTACTGGCCGAACTCCTCGAGGATCTGAGCCTCGGTCCAACCGAGGGCCTTGAGCAGGACGGTGACGGACTGCTTGCGCTTGCGGTCGACGCGAACGCCGACCATGTCGCGCTTGTCGACCTCGAACTCGAGCCAGGCACCGCGGCTCGGGATGACCTTCGCCGTGTAGATCTCCTTGTCGGAGGTCTTGTCGATGCTGCGCTCGAAGTACACGCCGGGGCTGCGCACGAGCTGCGAGACGACGACACGCTCGGTGCCGTTGATGACGAAGGTGCCGCGGTCGGTCATGAGCGGGAAGTCACCCATGAAGACCGTCTGGCTCTTGATCTCGCCGGTCTCGGCGTTCATGAACTCGGCGGTGACGAAGAGGGGAGCCGCGTACGTCATGTCGCGCTCCTTGCACTCGTCGATCGAGTACTTGACGTCCTCGAAGCGGTGGTCGCGGAAGCTCAGCGACATGGAGCCGGAGAAGTCTTCGATCGGGGAGATCTCCTCGAAGATCTCCTCGAGACCGGAGCGCTCGGGGACGTCGACACGGCCCTCGGCCTTGGCGGCGGCCACGCGGGCCTGCCACTTCTCGTTGCCGAGGAGCCAGTCGAAGCTCTCGGTCTGCAACGCGAGCAGATCCGGGATTTCGAGGGGCTCACGAATTTTGGCGAAGGTGAGACGGCCGGAGGCAGTCTTCGCCGAGGACAGAGTCTGGGTCGCGGTGCGCGAGGCAGCCAAGGAGTGTTCCTTCCACAGGCCTAACAGAGCGGCTAATACGTGCCCTCAGCCCCGGACGGAACCCGAACCCCAACGCACTCGAGCGCGAGGATCGAACCCACCCGTCGTGGTGACCGGGACGCGACGCGGCCGCAGCCGGTCGAACAGTCGATCTCGTCGTCGTGCTTCGTTGGTTTTCGAGGGTGCCCAGAGACAAGGCAGCGCAAAATAGCAGAATAGTCCCCCGGCCGGGGACATGCAAGTTCGACGTCGTCGAGCGTTCGCTTCGTGCGTCGCGCTCCACCTGAGTCGATATGGAACGAGCCTCTCCCCCGAGGCTCGTATTGAGTCACATGAGGATGGCTCAGCCGGGCTCGCCAGTCAAGCACCCACACCGCGCCGCGCCCGAGCGACCGGCAATACCCCCGTGATGACACCCCATCCGGGTGATTCGCGGCAGGTCGCCGAGCGGGCGCCCGAGGCTCCGGCTAGCCCGCCAGAACCCCGAACCGCCCACTCAGCCTGGACCACGGACCGACAGCGGCGACGCGCCCGTCCACGAGCACGACGACGCGGTCGGCCCGGGCCAGTGCGGCCCGCTTCGAACTCGCCCCGATGACGGTGGAGCCTCGCTCGCGCAGCGCGTTCCACAACTCCAGCTCGGTGGTGGCGTCGAGGGCGCTCGAGACGTCGTCGGCGACGATGAGTTCGGCGTTGGTGGCGAGTGCGCGCGCCAGGGCGAGACGTTGCACCTGCCCGCCCGACAGCCGCAGGCCGCGGTGACCGACCAGCGCATCGACACCCCCGGCCCGCTCGATGTCGGGCACGAGACGGGCATCGGCGACGGCCTCGTCGTACCGTCGCGGCAGACCGAGACGGATGTTGTCACCGAAGGTGCCCGACAGAACGCGGGGCGTCTGGGACACGTACGCCACCTGGCCCGGCCGCAGGAAGCTCTCCTCGTCCTCGACGACCTTCCCGTTCCACCGCAGTTCGCCGGTGTGGCGCACGAGCCCGGCGAGCGCGCCGAGCAGGCTCGACTTGCCTGAACCCACCTGACCGAGGACGAGGACGAGTTCGCCCGCCTCCACGGTGAGCGAGACGTCCTCGACGCCCAGCGTGCCGTCGTCGTGCACGGCCGAGAGGTGCTCGAGGCGCAGGCTCTCGAGCGGTTCCCCCGGCTCCTCTTGGGGCGCCGGGGCCCGGCCCGCCGCGAGGTCGACGTCCTTCGGCAGCGACGTGATGTCACGACCACCCGCGTAGGCCACCGTGGCCTGCTGCCACGCCCGGGTGCCGGGAGCCTCCGTGACCACGGCGCTGGCCACCTGGCCGAACCACTCGAACCCCATCGCCGCGTTCGCGACGAGGAGGCCCGTCGCGAGGCTCCACACGTCCCAGACGACACCGGCCCAGGCGATGACGACACCGGCTTCGATCGCGACGAGCGGAACGCCCTGGAGCACGGCGGCGATGCGGTGTTCACGCACGGCGGCGTCGACGCGGCCCGCGTCCACCTGGCGCAGGTGCTCGCGCGCCTCCCGCAGACGCCCCGCCAGCTTGACGGTGCGCGCCGACTCGACGACGGAGACCAGCGCCCGGCCGAAGCGGGCACGGCTCTTCGACGCCGCGGCGGCTGAACTTCCCGCGAGGGGACGCCCGAGGGCCGAAGCCGCAGCGGAGACGAGCATGATGGCGGCGAGCACAGCGCCGGTGAGCGGTGTGCCGGACACGAGCGACGTCACCGCGACGATGGCCAGACCGTTGAGGAAGTCGACCCAGCGGTCGGCGTATTTCACGAAGCGGTCGGCGTCCATCGCTCGGGCCACGACCTCGCCGGGCGGGGTGGCCTCCAGCCGCGACGTTGCCGTCTGACCGAGCAGCACGTTGAGTCGCACTCGAAGGAGCACCTCGATCCACCACCGGGGGTAGCGCGAAACGGCCCACGCGAGGATGCCCGGCCCGAGCAGCACCGCGACGAGGGAGGCGACGAGCCAGGGGCGCCACTCAGCATCCGCGACGAGGGCCTCGACCGTCGTTCCCCACACCCAACCGGTGATGGCTCCCACCGAACCGACGAGGGAGAAGGCGAGGAAGCCCAGCCCCGGGATGGCGCCCCACAGGGGCTTGACCAGGAGCGCGTCACGGATACCCCGCCACAGCGGAGGGGCGGGGTCGACCTTGCGAGCGGCAGGCACGTCAGTGCGCCGACGAGCTCGCAGAACGGGTTGATCGTCCGGCGCCGACGGCGCGTCAGGCGTATCGGCCTCGGGTACCGAAGCGTCGGCTGCCTCCGCAGCCTCAAGGAGGCGGCTGAAGTGGCCCGGTGCCTGCGACAGCTCGTCGTGCGTGCCGAACTGCGCCACGCGGCCGCGATCGAGCACCGCGACGAAGTCAGCGCGTTCGATGGTCGAGAGGCGGTGGGCGATGATGACCCCGGTGCGGTTCTTGAGCAGCCGCTCCGACGCCGCGACCACGCGCGCCTCCGTCACCGGATCCATCCGCGCCGTGGCCTCGTCGAGGATGACGACCTCGACGTCGCGTGCGAGCAGACGGGCGAAGGCGACGAGTTGCGCCTCCCCCGCCGAGAGCGTGATGCCTCCCGGGCCGAGCAGGGTGTCGACGCCGTTCGGCAGTCCCTCGACCCAGTCGCTCAATCCGAGCTCGGCCATGATCGCCGTCACCCGGGCATTGTCCGCCTCGCCGAAGAGCGTGACGTTCTCGGCCAGCGTGCCCGCGAGGATGTCGGTCTTCTGGGTCACCGTCCCCACAGCGGCGCGCAGGGCGTCGACGTCGAGCTCGAGCACATCACGTCCGCCGACGAACACCTGGCTCGCAGGCGGCTCGACGGCCCTGGAGACGAGGCTCGCGAGCGTCGACTTGCCGGAACCCGTGCGCCCGACGAGCGCGAGCGTCGCACCGGCGGGAAGCCGCAGGTCGACGTTCTCGAGGACGACGTCGTCCCCCGTGTAGGAGAACGTGAGGTCGCGGAACTCGAGACTGAGATCGCCGTCGGGGACCGGATCGCCCTCGACGCGCTCGGGCTCGACCGCCATGAGCTGACGCAGTCGGGTGATGGCGCCGAGGCCGGCCTGCAGGTCGGGAAGCTGCTCGGCGAGGCGCCCGACCCGCCCGACGAAGGTGCTCGTCACGAGCACGAGCGTCACAACCTGCGAGACCGCGAGGTCACCGCGCGAGGCGAGAACGACACTGACCGCCATCGCCACGGCGAGCAGGAGATGCAGCGTCAGCCCGGAGCGAAGGATGACGCCGACTTCGAGGCGCAGCACGTCCTGGAAACGACGGTGCACCACCGACGACAGGCGCACGATGTTGGCGAGGACGAAGCCCTGGCCGAGGTTGGTGCGGATGTCGTCACGCGCGGCCACGCCCTCTTCGAACGCAGCGGCGTGCTCTGTCCACTGGGCTTCCTCGATGACCTTCCGCTCGGCGATCTTGCCCAGCAGGGGCTTGATGAGCCAGAAGGCCCCCGCGGCGAAGAGCGGGAACATCACCCACGCGGGAGTCCAGGACACGCCCGCCACGACCCACATGGGCACGAGCGCGAAGACGGTGTTGAGCACCATCCACAGCTGCATGCGCACGAGGTTGTTCACCTCGTGGGTGTCGTCGTCGACGCGGTCGAGCACCTCTCCCACGGCCTGCTCCGACAGCGCCGCGAGGGGCTGGTGGAGCACGGCGTCGACGAGGTCCTGGCGCAGCGCGCCGGCAGCCCGGTCGACGACGGTGGCCCACACGTATCGACCCACCGTGTTGAGCACGGCGCTGCCGAGCAGGAGCACGGCCAGCCACGCGACGAGCCCGCCCTCGGGATGTTCCGCGAGCCGCCCTGCGAGGAGCGCCGCGATCGAGGGACCCACCGACGAGACGGCCAGCGCAACGAGCGCGATCACAGCGGCGGGGCCACGCAGGCGTCGCCAGTCGACAGGAGCCCGATGGGCTTCGGAAGCCGATCGGGTGGGGGCGGACGCTGACTGCTGACTCATGGCCCGGAACACACTAGAGGCAGCCGGTGACGACCGCACACGAATATTGCCCCGACACAAACGACCATCGGGCCGCACCCGCAGGTGCGACCCGATGGTCGAAGTTCACGATCCCAGGCGAGCCTGGGACGAGATCACTTGAGCTCGACGGTGGCGCCGGCGCCCTCGAGGGACTCCTTGGCCTTGTCCGCGGTCTCCTTGTTGACACCCTCGAGAACGGGCTTCGGAGCACCGTCAACGAGGTCCTTGGCCTCCTTCAGACCGAGGGACGTCAGGGCGCGGACCTCCTTGATGACCTGGATCTTCTTGTCACCGGCAGCGGCCAGGATGACGTCGAACTCGTCCTTCTCCTCGGCAGCGGCAGCGTCGCCACCGGCAGCCGGAGCGGCACCGGCAACTGCAACCGGGGCAGCAGCGGTGACGTTGAACGTGTCCTCGAAGAGCGTCACGAACTCGGAGAGCTCGATGAGCGTCATTTCCTTGAAAGCCTCAAGGAGCTCGTCGTTGGAGAGCTTCGCCATGATGGGCGTCCTTTCTGTTCTTGTCGGATCGCAGATGTTCTCTGGCGATCCGTGCCGTGAGTGGCGTTGTGTTGGGTGCGACCTGCTCGACGGGTGTCGAGATCAGGCCTCGTCGCCACCCTCGGCGACGTCTGCGGTGGCCTCTTCGGCAGCCGGAGCTGCGTCGGAAACCGGGCCCTCGGTCTCGACCTTCGCGCGCAGGGCCTCGATTGCACGAGCGCTCTGCGACAGCGGGGCCGCGAAGAGGTAAACCGCCTGGCTGAGCGAGGCCTGGAAGCCCCCGGCCAGCTTGGCGAGCAGGGTCTCACGGGACTCGAGGTCCGCAAGCTTGTTGATCTCCTCGGCCGACATGGCCTTGCCGTCAAGGACGCCGCCCTTGATGACGAGGAGAGGGTTGGCCTTGGCGAAGTCACGCAGCTTCTTCGCCGTCTCCACCGGGTCACCGGTGACGAAGGCGATAGCGGACGGGCCCTGGAGCTGGCCGTCGAAGGCCGTGACTCCGGCCTCGGCAGCCGCACGAGCGGTCAGCGTGTTCTTCACCACGGAGTAAGTGGCGTGCTCACGAATGGAGTTACGCAGATCGGTGATCTGCGCCACGGTCAGGCCGCGGTACTCCGTCAGCACGGCAGCATCCGAGTTGCGGAAGTTGTCCGCGAGCTCGGCAATGGCTGCATCCTTTGCGGCAGTAGCCATGCGTGCCTCCTTCGGTGGTGAATGCCAGTCGTGAGGGCGCACATGAAAAAGAGCCTCAGGCGCAGGCGCGCTGAGGCTCGTATGTCACCGACGATCACACTCGAAGAGGCGATCACGATGGACGGCTTAGCTCACCTGCGCGGGCTGCTCACTTCCGTGAGGCCTTCGGTCGTGCGCCGCTTCGAGAAGCAACTCATGACAACCGGCGGTCATTGGTACGCAAGAGACTACCGGGCGCGGTGCCAGCGACCAAATCGAGGGCGCCGTCTTGCCCGGACGGCACGGACGTCGTCGACAGCACACCTGCTGTTCATCCACCGGACGCATCGGGCGCGCTCCGCGAACTCCTTTGGCAGCGTATGTTTTTCGGCGCACCCTGAAAACTCCTTGGAAGGCATCCCCATGGGTCAGCACCCTCCCCGCCGGTTCCTCGCCGGCACGACCGCCCTCGTCGTGGTCGGCGCGCTCGGCACCGCGTTCAGCCCCGCGCAAGCCGCGTCCTCGACCGTCCTCGTCTCCGAGGTCTTTGGGGGCGGCGGCAACTCCGGCGCTCCGCTGCGCAGCGACTTCGTCGAGCTGTACAACGCCTCCGGCACGGCGATCGACCTCACCGGGTGGAGCGTGCAGTACTGGTCCGCCTCAGGCACGAGCGCGCAGACGACGCCCCTCACCGGCTCGGTCCCGGCGGGCCATCACTTCCTCGTCCAGGAGGCTGACGGAGCGAACACCTCGGCCGCGGCCCTTCCGAACGCCGACGTGACGGGCCGCATCCCCATGTCCTCCTCCGCCGGTCGCGTCGCCCTCGTCAACGCCGATGGCGCCACCGTCGACCTCGTCGGCTGGGGCAATGCGGCGGTCGCCGAAGGAGCCCCGGCTCCCGCGACGTCGAACACCACCTCCGTCGCACGCCGCAGCGAGTGCACAGACACCGACGACAACGCGAGTGACTTCGCCACCGGGGCGCCCTCTCCGGCGGGCGCTGCCGCCGGCGCGAGCTCGTGCTCTGCCGTGCAGCCGCCAGCCCCATCGGCCACGACCATTCAGGAGATCCAGGGATCGTCGCACCTCTCCCCGCTGCGCGATCAGCGCGTGAGCGGCGTTGCCGGTGTCATCACGGCGACCTCGCGCACCGGCTTCTGGATGCAGGCGCCCAGCGACGAGAACGACGCCACGAGCGATGCTGTCTTCGTCTACACCAGGTCGGCGCCGGCGCAGAGCGTCGGTGACGCCGTCGAGGTCGCCGGCGTGGTCACCGAGTTCCGCCCCGGCGGCGCATCCGGCAACGACAACCTCACGACGACCCAGATCTCGAGCCCGAAGGTCTCCGTCACCGGCCACGGCCAGGCGATTCCGGCCGTGTGGATCGGCAAGGACCGCATCGCACCGCAGCAGACGATCGAAGCGGGCGACCCCAAGAGCGTCGAGTACGACTCCGCCGTCTTCGACCCGGCCCGGCACTCCATCGACTTCAACGAGTCCCTCGAGGGCATGAAGGTGGCTCTCGACGATGCGCGCGCCGTCGGCCCCACGAACGCGCGCTACGGCGAGACGCCCGTCGTGCCCGGCCAGAACGTCAGCGCCACCACCAGCCCGCGCGGCGGCGTCGTGTACGGCGGATACGACCGCCCCAACGCCATGCGCCTCGTTCTCGACGACTCGCTCATCCCGGCGAACTCCATCCCCGCAGCCAACGTCGGCGACACCTACACGGGCACGACCATGGGCATCATGGACTACGCCTTCGCCATGCCCCACGTCCTCGTCACGACGCCCGCCGGCCACATGACGTCCGGCCTCACCCGCGAGACGACGAGCGCACAGTCGAACAACCAGCTCGCCGTCGCCACGTTCAACGTCGAGAATCTCGCGCCCAGCGACCAGCAGGACAAGTACGACCGCCTCGCCAACCAGGTGACGACCAACCTCCGCTCGCCCGACGTCCTCGCGCTCGAGGAGATCCAGGACAACAACGGGGTGCAGAACGACGGCACCGTGGACTCCTCCACCACCGTGCGCAAGCTCGTCGACACGATCAAGGCCAGGGGCGGTCCCGCCTACGAGGCACGGTGGGTCAACCCCGAGGACGGCCAGGACGGGGGCGCGCCCGGCGGCAACATCCGTCAGGTCTTCCTCTTCCGCACCGACCGCGACATCGACTTCGTCGACGCCGGCAACCCGTCCGCGACGACGGCCACGCAGGTCATCGGGCGCGGCAAGAAGACGGCGCTCACCGTCTCCCCCGGCCGCATCGACCCGACGAACCCCGCCTTCGCGGACTCCCGCAAACCACTCGTCGGCCAGTTCCGCTTCCGCGGCGAGAACGTCTTCGTCATCGCCAATCACTTCAACTCCAAGGGCGGCGACGACCCGCTGTTCGGTCGGTGGCAGCAACCCGTTCGCTCCTCCGAGACCCAGCGCCACGCCCAGGCGCAGGTGGTGCGAACCTTCACCGACCAGCTCCTCGCAGCCGACCCCGACGCACGAATCGTCGCCCTCGGCGACATCAACGACTTCGAGTTCAGCCGCACCACCGACATCCTCGTCGGCTCCGGAGCGAACGCGATGACGGACCTGCCGCGCACGCTCCCCGCGAACGAGCGCTACAGCTACGTCTACGAGGGCAACAGCCAGATCCTCGACCACATCCTCGTCTCGCCGCAGCTGACGCGCAGCCCCAAGGGCTGGAAGGGCGCGCCCTACAGCTACGACATCGTGCACACGAACAGCGAGTTCACCGACCAGGACTCCGACCACGACCCGCAGGTGGTGCGACTGCAGATCCGCCCCAACTGATCCGATCAGCACAACGCAAGAGGCCCCGCCGAGTTCGACTCGGTGGGGCCTCGTGCGTCAACGAGAAAGATCAGGCCTGCTCGCCCGACTCCTCCATGAGGTTGCGCGTACGCGACTGGTCGAGCAGGATGCCGGGGCCCATCGTCGTGGCCAGCGTGGCCTTCGTGATGTAGCGACCCTTCGAAGCGGACGGCTTGAGGCGCAGGATCTCCTCCAGCGCAGCCGCGTAGTTCTCGACGAGGGCGCGCTCGTCGAACGAGGCCTTGCCGATGATGAAGTGAAGGTTCGCGTGCTTGTCGACGCGGAACTCGATCTTTCCGCCCTTGATGTCGGAGACGGCCTTGGCGACGTCCATCGTCACCGTGCCCGTCTTCGGGTTCGGCATGAGACCGCGGGGGCCGAGGACCTTACCGAGACGACCGACCTTGCCCATGAGGTCCGGCGTGGCGACGACGGCGTCGAAGTCCGTCCAGCCGCCCTGAACCTTGGCGATGAGGTCGTCCGAACCGACGAAGTCGGCGCCGGCGGCCTCAGCCGCAGCTGCCTTGTCGCCGTTCGCGAAGACGAGGACGCGGGCCGTCTTACCCGTGCCGTGCGGCAGGTTGACCGTGCCGCGGACCATCTGGTCGGCCTTGCGCGGGTCGACACCGAGACGCATCGCGACCTCGACGGTGGCGTCGAACTTCGTCTCGTTCGTCGACTTGGCGATACGAACCGCCTCGAGCGGGGAGTAGAGCTTGCCGGCCTCGATCTTCTCTTCGGCCGCGCGGTAAGCCTTGCTGCGCTTCATGAGTTCTCCTTGGAACAGGTGGAGGTCGTGGTTGTACGGACCAGCGCGGGCCCAACCACTTTCGAACCGTGAGGTTCACGACGGACGGAAAGGCTCCGAACGCCGCTGATGCCACAAGGGCAACCCTTCAAGGATAGCCGAAGGGCCCAGCCCACCGAAATCGGTGAGCCAGGCCCTTCGAGGACGACGGCGGTGGAAATCAGACCATGTTTTCTGGACTGAAAGCACACCGCCGGATCGTCACCTACGAAGCGAACGCGCGGCGTCCGTTCCGTCGGTGCACTTTCAGTCCGTGGTAATACCCATCGAGCGCGCCGTTCCCGCAATGATGCGCGAGGCCATGTCGATGTCGTTGGCGTTCAGGTCCTGCATCTTCATCTCGGCGATCTCGCGGATCTGGTCCTTGCTCAGGTGAGCGACCTTCGTCTTGTGGGGCTCGCCGGAGCCCTTCTGCACGCCCGCAGCCTTCTTGATGAGCTCAGCAGCCGGCGGCGTCTTCGTGATGAAGGTGAAGGAGCGGTCTTCGTAGACCGTGATCTCGACCGGGATGACGTTGCCACGCTGGGATTCCGTCGCGGCGTTGTACGCCTTGACGAACTCCATGATGTTGACGCCGTGCTGACCCAGCGCCGGACCGACCGGCGGTGCCGGCGTAGCCGCGCCGGCCTGGATCTGCAGCTTGATGAAGCCGGAAACCTTCTTCTTCGGGGGCATGGTGCCACCTCTTTCGTGTTGTGGGCCGACGCCGTGGGCGATGACCCGGTTGCATCCTCGTCACCCGGACGGGCGACGAGAGGAACAGGTGGGGCTGATCAGATCTTGGCGACCTGGTTGAAGCCCAGTTCGACCGGCGTTTCGCGGCCGAAGATGGAGACGAGGACCTTGAGCTTCGCGGTGTCAGCGTTGATCTCGGAGATCGTCGCGGGCAGCGTCTCGAACGGGCCCTCCATGACGGTGACGGACTCGCCGACGGTGAAGTCGACAGCAACCGGGGCCGTGCCCGAGCCGCCCTTGGCGCCTCCGGTGGCAGCGGCGTCGGAAGCCTTCTCCGGCTCGTCGAACGTCGGGTTCAGCATCGTGACGACCTCGTCGATCGACAGCGGCGACGGCTGGTGGGCGTTGCCCACGAAGCCGGTGACGCCCGGCGTGTGACGCACGGCGCCCCACGACTCGTCCGTGAGGTCCATGCGCACGAGGACGTATCCGGGCATGCGAACGCGCGTGCCGGACTTCTTCTGACCGTTGCGGATCTCGGTGTACTCCTCGATCGGCACCTCGATCTGGAAGATGTAGTCCTCCATGTTGAGGCTCGTGATGCGCTGCTCGAGGTTCGTCTTCACGCGCTTCTCGTAGCCGGCGTAGGAGTGGATGACGTACCAGTCACCGAACTGCGACTTGAGGTCGGCGATGAAGGCCTCGCGCGGGTCGACGGCAGCCTCGTCGGCGCCGTCCTCGGAAGCGGACGCCTCGTCCTCGGTGCGCGCGGCGTTCTCCTCGTCGGCTTCGTCGGCCGTCGGCAGCTTGCCGATCTCGCCGAGCTCGGGCGTGAGATCGGCGTCCGGCGTCTGTGCGGCGTCGGCCGCGTACTCGGCCTCTTCTCGAGCGGCGGGCGAGAGCTGCTCGGGGTTCTGCTCGGTCATCGACCCTGCTTCCTTCACATGAGGGGAACTACATTCAAGTGGTGCGCCACACAAGCGCGCCGCCCGTGCCTCCCGCGAAGCGGGCGCCCAGGCGGCGACTCTCGTGATGTCTCGGGGATCAGCCGGAGCCGAAGACCCACGACACCGCACGCGTGAACATCCAGTCTAGACCGTTGACGTAGGCCATGATGACCGCGAGGAACACCAGGACGGCAATCGTGAAGCTGGTGAGTTCGTCACGCGTGGGGTAGACGACCTTGCGCATCTCGTCGATCACCTGTCTGACGAACAACAGGATGCGGCCGAAGAAACCGCGGCGCTCACGCTCGCCTGCGACGGCCGTGCTCGTCGCTGCGTCGTTGTCTGCCACAGTGTCACCCTTCCGGATCAGTGCGCTGTGCAGGGCACGAGGGACTTGAACCCCCAACCCCCGGTTTTGGAGACCGGTGCTCTGCCAATTGAGCTAGTGCCCTTCGCGGGTTGCCCCGCGCGGTATCCCGAATGGGTGTCCGGTCTACCGGCGCACGAGTCTACGGGACGAACGGCGCTGGGTGGAAATCGGGGTGGCCTCAGGCGGCGGGCTGCGTCACGGTCGGGAACGCCCGCGCTCGGTGACAGGATGAGGGTGTGACCGGAACGACCAGGACCGCCCGCGACATCGACACCCTCCCGAAGGCCCACCTGCATCTGCACTTCACTGGCTCGATGGCGTTCGAGACGCTGCTCGACCTCAGCGTCGCTCACCGAGTTCGCCTTCCGGAGAGCCTCACGGCCCACTGGCCGCCGACGCTCGCCTCGGCCATGGACGAACGCGGCTGGTTCCGGTTCCAGCGCCTCTACGACGCGGCCCGCGCCTGCGTGCGCTCGGAGGACGACATGCGACGCATCGTGGACGAGGCCGCGGCCACAGACGCCGCGGAGGGTTCGCGATGGCTGGAGATCCAGGTCGACCCCACCTCCTACGCCCCCTTCGTCGGCGGAATCACACCCGCGCTGGAGATCGTGCTCGACGAAGCGCAGAAGGCGTCCGAGCGCCACGACGTCGGCGTCGGCGTCGTCGTGGCTGCCTCGCGCCTCAAGCACCCCTTCGACGCCCGCACACTCGCCCGGCTCGCCGCGAGGAACGCAGGCCCGGTTGTCGGCTTCGGGTTGAGTAACGACGAGCGCCGCGGTGACACCGAGAGCTTCGCGCCGGCCTTCCGCATCGCCCGGGACGCCGGGCTCGCCTCGCTCCCCCACGGCGGTGAGCTGCTCGGCCCCGACGCGGTCACGGAAACGCTCGATGCGCTGCGTCCCGACCGCCTCGGCCACGGGGTGCGTAGTGCGGATTCCGATGACGTCCTGCGCAGGGTCGTCGACGACGGTGTGGGCCTCGAGGTGTGTCCCGGCAGCAACGTCGCGCTCGGCGTCTACGAGGAAGCACGTGACGTGCCCCTGCGCCGCCTCTTCGACGCCGGAGCCAAGATGGCGCTCGGCGCGGACGATCCCCTGCTGTTCGGCTCGCGCCTGAGCGATCAGTACCGCACGGCGCGCGACGTCCACGGCTTCAGCGACGCCGAACTCGCGCAGCTGGCACGCGACAGCTTCGCCATCTCCCGAGCACCGCAGGACGTCGTGCAGCGCGCGAACGCCGACATCGATGCGTGGCTGCTCGCCCAGCCCGCCGGCTCGCCCCGGCCGAACGAGGCGTGACGCTCAGAGCGTGAGGCCGACCCAGACGGGCTCGGGCACGAGACGGACGCCGAAGGCCTCCTCCACACCGTCGACGACGACGCGGGCGAGCGCTGCGACATCGGCAGCAGTGGCCGTACCGCGGTTCGTCAGGGCGAGCGTGTGCTTCGTCGAGAGGGCCGCGGGGCCCGGCATGTTGTAGCCCTTGCCGAAGCCGCCCTTGTCGATGAGCCACGCGGCCGACGTCTTGAGCATGTCGGGGTGCGCCGCGCCCGCGGGGAACTGCGGAGGCACCGGGCCGTCGGCGCCGAGGCGCTCCTCGGCGCGCGCGACGATCGAGTCCATTTGCTCACGCGTGACGATGGGGTTGGTGAAGAACGAGCCGCACGACCACGTGTCGTGATCGCCTGCCTCGAGCACCATGCCGCGCTTCGCGCGCTGCGCGAGAACGCCTGCACGCGCGTCGGCGAGCGGCACGCGCTCGCCCTGCTCGACGCCCAGGCCGGCCGCGAGGTCGGCGTACGCGATGGGCTGGCTGCGGTCTGCCTTGCGCAGCTGGAACGAGACGTCGAGCACGACGTAGCGCCCGCTCTTGTCACCGTCGCGATACGGGGTGCTCTTGAAGATGCTGTGGCGGTAGGTGAACTCGCAGTCGGCGTTCGCGAAGGTCTTGATCCGCTGCGTCACCCGGTCGTACGTGCGCACGCTGGAGATCGTCTGGGCGACCTCCTGGCCGTAGGCGCCGACGTTCTGCACCGGGGTGGCACCGACGAGACCGGGAATGCCGGAGAGCGCCTCGATGCCCGACCAGTCGCGCTCACACGCCTCCCGCACGAAGTCGTCCCACACGACGCCGGCACCGACGCGGACGGTGACGCCACCGCAGTCTGAGTCGTGCTCGATCTCGAGGCCCTGGTTGGCGATCTTGACGACCGTTCCGGGGAACCCCTCGTCGGCGATGAGCAGGTTGGAGCCGCCGGAGAGAACGAGCAGGGGCTCGCCCGCGTCGTCGGTCTCGCGCACGGCGTCGACGATCTCGTCGATGGTCTCGGCCACGACGAGGCGGCGTGCGGGGCCGCCGACGTGCATCGTCGTCAGCGATGCCAGGGGGATGTCGAACTGCTCTTGCACGAAGACCTCACTCAGATGTTGACGACCGCTCGGGCTCGGTTCAAGACCTTAGTGCCTGCCACCGACACGGCCGTATCGAGCGTCACTGTGCCAGCGGACTCGTCCGTTGCGGCGACCGTGAGAACGAGCGCCACCTCGACGCCGTCGTCACCGGCCGGCACGACGACCGGGGCGGCGAAGCGCGTCGTGAAGGATGCGACCTCACGCCCCGCCGCTACCGTCTCGACGGCGGAAGCCACGAGGCCCATGGTGAGCATGCCGTGCGCGATGACGTCGGGCAGACCGACGGAGCGGGCAAACTCCTCGTCCTGGTGGATGGGGTTCTGATCGCCACTCGCGTTGGCATAGGCCACGAGGTCGGCTCGCAGCAGACGGTGGGTCGTCGACCAGACCTCGTCACCGACCTCGGCGTCGGCGAGGCATGTCACGGTGCTCATGCCTGCTCCCCTCGAATGACGACGACACTCGTCGTCGTGACGCGGGGCTCGCCCGCAGTGGTCTCGACGCCCGTCTCGAGCGTCACCATGTCGTGCCCGCCGGCCGAGCGCACTCGGCGCACCTTGGTGGTGGCGGCGAGTTCGTCGCCCGCGACGATCGGTGCGTAGTAAGTGAAGCCCTCCTCGCCGTGGACGAGCCGCGAGAAGTCGACGTTCGCCTCCGGATCGACCATGAACTCGGCCTCGGCGCGCTGCGCGATCGTGACGGCGAACGTCAGGGGCGCAGCCTGTGACGTAGCGCCCGAGCTGGCGCCGGGCGAGCGAACGGCCGCAGCAAAGGCGTCGAGCTCGTCCTGCGTCACGACGTGCGGCTCCGGAATGGAATAGGTGCGGCCCTCGACGGCCGGATTCACTGCCATGGCTCGACCGTAGGCGCCCCGCAGGGCTACCCGGAAGTCGCTGCCGACGCCGCACCTGCGCGAGCGGCTCAGACATGACGAAGGGCCGTCACCGTGCGGTGACGACCCTCCGTGGATGTTTCGTGCGCGAGATCAGCGGGTCTCGCGGTGCGCCGTGTGCTTCACGCAGCGCTTGCAGAACTTCGCCAGTTCGAGACGGTCGGGGTTGTTCCGACGGTTCTTCTTGGTGATGTAGTTGCGCTCCTTGCACACGGTGCAAGCCATCGTGATCTTCGGGCGAACGTCAGCGCTCTTGGAGGCCATGTCCCACACCTGCTCTCGGAAAGTCGAAATCTGTTGTCATGAAGATTGGTAGCGGGAGCGGGACTCGATCCCGCGACCTCACGATTATGAGTCGTGCGCTCTAACCAGCTGAGCTACCCCGCCGCGCCGTGAACCTTCCGGGCGAGCCCGAAACATTCAAGCGAGCCCCCAAACGGAATCGAACCGTTGACCTTCTCCTTACCATGGAGACGCTCTGCCGACTGAGCTATAGGGGCCTCGCGCCACTGGTATCGAAGGCTCGACACGTTTTGGGCGCGAGGAAGACCTTACACGGGTGGGTAACCAAAGTGAAATCGAGATGACCTGCGGATGCGGGTGTTCTCGACCACACACGACGCCGCTTCGTGACGCCATCGCTACGACCGTGTAACACCGACCGGCACCCGGGCATTCCCGACGCTGCGCCGAGGCCACTCGGGCCACTCTGGGCCGTTTGGGGCCGCCTGAGGCCGTTCGTCCAAAAGATGACGGCGGGGCCTCCCCCAGAGGTGGCCCCGCCGTCTGCACCTTGTTCACCCTTGCCCTCGACGTGGACGTCAGGCTCCACGCGAGGACACCCGGACAAACGCCTCGGGGCGCCGGGAAAGTTCCCGACGCCCCGAGGCGTTTTTTCGGCGCTTCTTTTGCGCCGCGATCCGATGCGGCTCAGGCGAGCGGACGCACCGATCCGCGCACGTGTTCCGTGCGCTTCTTCGCGTTGCGCAGGGCAAGGTCGAAACCGCCGTCGCGCGCACCCTCGGCCACGAACGACACCGTGCTCGGGATGAGCAGCGGCTTGCGGAAGCTCATCGTCGCCTCGTAGGCGTCCGGCAAGCGGTTCTCGATCGCCGCGAGCATGCGCGCCTTGCTCCACATGCCGTGCACGATCGTCGTCGGGAAACCGAGCGCCTTGGCGGCAAGCGGATTCATGTGAATCGGGTTCACGTCGCCCGAGACCTTGGCGTAGCGACGCCCGAGGTCTCCCCCGAGGCGCCACGTGGCTCCGAAGCCCTCGACGGCGTCCGGCTCGTCCACCTTCGGCGGCACCTCGCCCTCGACCTTGCGGCCGCGGAAGAGGTACGTCGAACGCCCTTCCCACACGAGCTCGCCGCCGACGTAGACCTCACCGATGAGGTCGGCCTGCGCGCCGCGGAAGTGCGGACGCAGGTTCTCGGCACGAGCGCGCAGTTCGAGCGTCTCACCGAGCAGCACCGGACGGTGCTGCGTAATGGTGTTCTCGAGGTGCACGCTGCCCATGAGCGGGAACGGGAAGGCCTCGTCGGACATGAGCGCGACCTGCAGCGGGAAGACGAGCACGTGCAGGTACGTGCTCGGCAGGCGGTTGCTCAAAGCGAACCCGCAGACGGCGTCGTAGTCGGCGACGTCGGTGACGCTCGGCGTCACGTCCCGGCGCACGACCTCGAGGTCCGGCAGGGTCTTGCCCTTCCGGCGCCCGCCCGTGGCCACGGCCTTCGCGAACATCGGTCCGAGCTTGGGCTCGCCCTTCAGTTCGATCGTCCGAGCAGATGCCACGTCAGGCTCCGATCTGGCTCTGACCGCACACGCGCAGAACCTGGCCGGTCACACCCGCGGAACCCGGCTCGGCGAAGAAGGCAATGGCCTCGCCCACGTCGACCGGCTGGCCGCCCTGGAGCATCGAGTTGAGTCGACGACCCACCTCGCGCGTGGCGACGGGGATCTTGGACGTCATGTCGGTCTCGATGAAGCCCGGCGCGACGGCGTTGACCGTGATGTTGCGGTCGGCGAGGTGCTCCGACAGCTCACGGACGAGACCGATGACACCGGCCTTCGACGCGGCGTAGTTGGCCTGGCCACGGTTACCGCCGATGCCCGAGGTGGAGGCGACGGAGACGATGCGGCCGCCGTCCTTGAGCCCGCCCTTGGTGGCCGGGTCGAGGAGCACCTCGTTGATGCGCAGCTGCGAGGCGAGGTTGACGTCGATGACGGAACCCCAGCGGTCGGCGTCGGTGTTGACGAACAGCTTGTCGCGCGTGATGCCGGCGTTGTGGACGATGACGTCGAGCTTGTCGGCCTTGCGTGCCACGGCTTCGGCGATCTTGTGACCGGCGTCCGGCGTCGTGATGTCGAGGCCGAGCGACGTGCCGCCGATCTCGTTGGCGACCTTGCTCAGGGCGTCACCGGCGGCGGGGATGTCGACGGCGATGACGTGCGCACCCGCGCGGGCGAAGACGCGCGCGATCTGCGCACCGATACCGCGAGCGGCGCCGGTGACGACGGCGACCTGACCGTCGAACGGACGGTGCCAGTCGAGCACCTCCTGGACGCCGTGCTTGCGAATGCGCACCGGCTGGCCGGAGACGTACGCCGAGCGGCTCGAGAGGAAGAAGCGCAACGGCGCGGCGAGCACCGAGCTGTCGCCCTGAGCGCTCGGGTCGACCCAGAACAGGTTGGCCGAAGCGCCGGCACGCAGCTCCTTGCCGATCGAGCGCGTGATGCCCTCGAACGCCTGAGCGGTGGCGGCGGCCTCGACGTCGTCGATCTCGCTCGGCGTCGTCGCGAGGACGATGACGCGAGCCGAACGACCGAGCGCCTTGACGGCGGGCACGGCAATGGCGCGGAACGCCTCGAGGTCGGCGAGCGTCTTGGCGTCCGTCACGTCGATGACGAGGGCGCCCAGCTTGTCGCCGTAGGACGCGTCGGGCGTGGCCTCGACGACCGTGGCGTCGGACGAGCGGATGATCGCGGCGGCGTTGGCGGCAGCGACACCGGCGCCGACGACACCGACGGCGGCGGGACCGTCGAGGAGAGCCTGGCCCACCTCGTAGCGGCGCAGCACCGGCGGCTGGGGCAGCCCCAGCTGCTTGGCGAGCTTCTTGCCGAAACCGTTGTTGACGAAGTTCGAGTAACCGTCAGCCATCACACTGCCTCCAGAATCGCGACGACGCCCTGGCCACCGGCGGCACACACGGAGATGAGGCCGCGGCCGGAGCCCTTTTCGTGCAGCTGCTTCGCGAGCTGGGCGATGATGCGCCCACCCGTGGCAGCGAACGGGTGACCCGCCGCGAGCGACGAGCCGTTGACGTTGAGCTTGCTGCGGTCGATCGAGCCCAGGGGCGCGTCGAGACCGAGCTTCTCCTTGCAGAACTCCGGGTCCTCCCACGCCTTGAGCGTCGCGAGGACGGTCGAGGCGAAGGCCTCGTGGATCTCGTAGAAGTCGAAGTCCTGCAGGGACAGACCGTTGCGCTCCAGCAGGCGCGGCACGGCGTAGGCGGGAGCCATGAGCAGGCCCTCGTTACCGTTGACGTAGTCCACCGCGGCGCCCTCACCGTCGACGAAGCGGGCGAGCAGCGGCAGGTTGCGCTCCTTGGCCCACTCCTCGCTGCCGAACAGAACGGCCGAGGCGCCGTCGGTGAGCGGCGTCGAGTTACCGGCGGTCATCGTGCGGTTCTCGCCCTTGCCGAAGACCGGCTTGAGCTTGGCGAGCTTCTCCGCCGTGCTGTCGGGACGGAGGTTGTTGTCCTTCGCCAGGCCCAGGAAGGGCGTGATGAGGTCGTCGAAGAAACCGCGATCGTACGCAGCGGCCATGTTCTGGTGGCTGGCGGCCGCGAGCTCGTCCTGAGCCTCGCGGGTGATGCCCCACTTCTCGGCCGTGATGGCCATGTGGTCACCCATGGTGAGGCCGGTGCGCGGCTCCTCGTTGCGCGGCTGCTCCGGGGCCAGCTGGTTCGGGCGGATCGAGGCGAGCGCCTTCAGGCGGTCACCCGTCGTCTTCGCGTAGTTGGCCTTCATCAGCGTCTTGCGCAGGCCGTCGTTGAGGGCCAGCGGGGCGTCGGACGTCGTGTCGGTGCCGCCGGTGATGGCGGAGTCGATCTGGCCGAGCTTGATCTTGTTCGACACGAGGATGGCGGCCTCGAGGCCGGTGGCGCAGGCCTGCTGAATGTCGTAGGCCGGCGTCGCCGGCGCCAGGTGGCTGCCGAGAACCGACTCGCGGGTGAGGTTGAAGTCGCGCGCGTGCTTGATGACGGCGCCCGCGACGACCTCACCGAGGCGTTCGCCGGCCAGGGAGTAGCGCGAGACGAGGCCGTCGATGGCCGCCGTCAGCATGTCCTGGTTGCTCGCCTTGAGGTAGGCGCCGCCCGAGCGTGCGAAGGGGATGCGGTTGCCGCCGATGACGTAGGCGTCACGGATCGTGGTCATTTCTCGCTCCGATGGTCGTGAGAACCCTGGTCGCCGAGCCGCGTTCGCGATTCGACGTGAGTAGAAGTGCTCATTGAAACTTACCGATACGGACAGTAGCAGGTACGCGCGGTACGCGATACCCTCTGGGACATGTCCGCCCCTTCGAGCACCTCCGACCACGGCCAGACACCCCGCGACGGGCGCGACGTGCGCTGGGCCGCCCACCGCGTCGCCAGGCGCCGTGAGCTCGTCGACGCCACCGTGCGGGCCATCCGCACGCACGGCGCCGGCGTCGGCATGGAGGAGATCGCCGCGCAGGCGGGCACGAGCAAGACCGTCATCTACCGCCACCTCGGCGACCGACACGGGGTCTACCTCGCGGTCTGTGAATCCGTTGACGCCCGCATCCTCGCCGAGATCGAGCAGGCCACCGCCTCGTCCGGCGGCTTCGCCACGACGGCCGAGGTCAACCTCCCCCGGATCCTCGGCGCGGTCATCGACAGCTACCTGCGCCTCGTCGAACGCGACCCCGAGGTCTACCGCTTCGTGGTGCGCCGCCCCGACGTCACGCTTCCCGACGACCTGCCGGCGAGCGACCCGGTCACCGGCCTCTCGGGGCGTATTGCGGACAACCTCACCCACCTGCTCGCGCAGCTACAGCCGGACGACGCCCACACCCAGGGGCGGAATCGGGCGCTGGCCTGGGCGCTCGTCGGCATGGTCAAGGAGTCGGCCGATCGCTGGCTCGAAAACCCCGACGGCCTCACGCGTACGGACCTCGCGCGCCACCTCGCAGCGTTCGCCCACACCGGCCTGGCCGGCCACGGCGAGCTCCCGACTTCCGACGGATCGGCCCCACACCCGCGCCGTCGATGACACGATCCTGACCAGACGATGCCCTTCATCCCACCCAGACCGACGCGTCACGCAACACCGCGTCCCAGGAGGACGACATGAGCACGACCACGAACGACACCACTCCCCGTCACGAGAACCCGAACGCCGCCGAACCGCTCGGCGCACAGGCCGACGTCGACGTCCTGCGCGCCGCGCTCGACGGCCCGTGGCGCGACCTTCGCGAGCGCGTGCGCCGCGAACTGCCGGCCGACGCCATCACGGGCACCCCGGGCGAGCCGATCGACGTCCAGCGCGAGCGCGTCACCCGTCAGGTACTCGCCCTCGCGGACATGGGCTACGGCTCCATCGGCTTCCCCACCGAGCACGGCGGCACCCTCGACTACGGCGCCTCCTGCGTCGCGTTCGAGATGCAAGCCTTCGGCGACCTGTCGCTCCTCATCAAACTCGGCGTCCAGTTCGGCCTGTTCGGCGGCGCGCTCGCCCGCCTCGGCACCGAGCGTCACCTCTCGGCGTACCTGCCCGACATCATGTCGGGGCGCCTCATGGGCTGCTTCGCCATGACGGAGATCGGCCACGGTTCCAACGTCGCAGAGGTCGAGACGACCGCGACGTACGACATCGAGACCGACGAGATCGTCATTCACTCCCCCACCGTCTCCGCGACGAAGACCTACATCGGCAACGCCGCGAAGGACGGCAAGGCGGCCGTGGTCTTCGCCCAGCTCGTCGTGCCGCAGGTCGGCGACGTCCCGGACGGCGAGGAGGAGAGCGGCGAGCACGGCGTGCACGCCCTGTTCGTGCGCATCCGCGACGACGAGGGCAACCCGATGCCCGGCGTCACGATCGGCGACAACGGCGCCAAGGGCGGCCTGCCGGGCGTCGACAACGGCACCATCGCGTTCGACCACGTCCGCGTGCCGCGCGAGAACCTGCTCGACAAGTTCGGCGGCATCGACGAGACCGGCGCCTACGTCTCCGAGATCGACAACGTCAACCGACGCTTCTTCACGATGCTCGGCACCCTCGTGCGCGGCCGCGTCTGCGTCGGTGGCGGCTCGGGTTCCGCGGCGCAGAAGGCGCTGGCCATCGCCATCCGCTACGGCGACCAGCGCCGTCAGTTCGACGCTCCGGGTGAGGAGCAGGAGATCGTCGTCCTCGACTACCTCGCGCACCAGCGCAAGCTGCTGCCGCGCCTGGCGAAGTCGTACGCGCTGCGGTTCGCGCAGAACGCCATGACCTCGCGCCTGCAGGAGCTCGAGGACGCGGCCAAATCCGCCGAGGGCGGCACGCCCGGCCCCGACCACGAGGACGCCCAGCGCGAACTCGAGTCGTGGGTGGCCGGCATGAAGGCGCAGACGACCTGGCACGCGCTCGACACCATCCAGGCCTGCCGCGAGGCCTGCGGTGGCGCCGGGTACATGGCCGTCAACGGCCTGACGCAGATGCGCGCGGACGTCGACGTCTTCGCCACCTTCGAGGGCGACAACACCGTGCTCATGCAGCTCGTCGCCAAGGGTCTGCTCACCGAGTACCGCGACAGCTGGGGCGACCTCGACATCGCCGGCATGATCGCCCGCGTGGCCTCCCAGACCGTCGAGGGTCTCGTGGAGAACACGCTCAAGCGCGCCGGCCTGCAGAAGCTCATCGACGGCGCCACGCCGCGCAACGACGAGACCGCTCTCGACTCGCGCGGCTGGCAGGAATCGATGTTCTCCGAGCGCGCGAGCCACCTGCTCGAGACGGCGGCGATGCGTCTGCGCAAGGCCGGCAAGGACAACGGCTTCGAGGTGTTCAACAACGCCCAGGACCACATCCTCGCCGCCGCGAAGGCCGACATCGACCTGCGCGTCTTCGAGGCCTTCCAGGACGGCCTCGAGGCGATGGAGGACGGCTCGGCCCGCGACCTCATGGCGAAGGTCTTCGACCTCTACGCCCTGTCGTCGATCGAGGAGGACAAGGGCTGGTTCATGGAGCACGGCCGCCTCTCGGTGGCGCGCTCCAAGGCCGTCACGACGCGCATCAACTCGCTGTGCGGCGAGCTGCGCCCGCACGCCGTCATGCTGACGGAGGCGTTCGGCATCCCCGAGGGCTGGCTCGAGAACGACCTCATCGACCTCGGCCAGGACCGCGCCGGCGTCACCCGCTGACACGAAATCCTCGCACCACCTCAGACGGCGGCCCGGCTCAACGTAGCTGGGCCGCCGTCGGTGTCCGTCAGCGCTCGCTACGGCACGGCGACCGGGCCTGCCGCGAGCGCCGTTAGGGTCGGATCATGCAGACGATCCATCACATCGCCCTGGCCGACGAGTGGGACGAGGCGCAGCGTGAGGGCACCTACGCGACGTCGACGCTCGGCATGAGCATCGACGCCGTGGGCTACCTGCACGCGAGCTTCCCCGAGCAGGTTCGCCCAACCCTCGAGCGCTTCTACTCCGACGTCGACGCGCCGCTCGTCCTGCTCACGCTCGACCCGGAGGCCCTGGCCGAGGCGGGCCTCGAGGTGCGCGTCGAACCGGCGGCGCCCGACGACCCCGAGAGTGAGCGCTTCGCGCACGTGTACGGCGGCGTGCTGCCCGTCAACGCTGTCAGCTCTGTCGAGTCGCTCGAGTTGCCCGGCACGCAGGCGTGAACAGCAGCAAGGACAAGACGAAGGCCCCGCAGCTGATGCTGCGGGGCCTTCGTGCACTGGGGTGCCAGGTGAAGGATTCGAACCTTCGAAGCTTTCGCGACGGATTTACAGTCCGCTCCCATTGGCCGCTCGGGCAACCTGGCTCGCGTGCTCGGAAACCATAGCAAAGAGGCGGGAGGCTGGGCGAATCGGCTCGCGCGTCCCACCCGCGCGGCGCCACCTTCGCCGACCGCCTCCCCTAACCGGCGTGTCGGGCTCTATCGTGGCGCTGGAGAAAGCACTCACCCGCGACCCGAGGAGACACCGTGGCAGACAGCTCGTTCGACATCGTCAGCAAGATCGACAAGCAGGAAGTCGCGAACGCCGTCAACCAGGCGGCCAAGGAGATCTCGTCGCGCTACGACTTCAAGAACGTCGGCGCCTCCGTCGAGCTGTCCGGCGACTCGATCGTCATGAAGGCCAACTCCGAGGAGCGCACCCTCGCCGTTCTCGACGTGCTGCAGACGAAGCTCGTCAAGCGCGGTGTCTCGCTCAAGACGCTCGACTACGGCAGCGACGAGCCGACGCCGAAGCTCTCCGGCAAGGAGTACCGACTCGAGGCCGCCCTCAAGGAGGGCATCTCGTCGGAAAACGCCAAAAAGATCAGCAAGCTCATCCGTGACGAGGGCCCCAAGACGGTCAAGGCACGTATCGAGGGTGACGAACTGCGCGTCACGAGCAAGAGCCGTGACGACCTGCAGACCGTGCAGCAGCTCCTTCGCGGCGCCGACCTCGACGTGGCCCTGCAGTTCACGAACTACCGCTGACCCGGCCATGACCTCCCTCCGCGAGTCCTACGCGCTACGGACGTGGGCACTCGTGCTCGTTCTCGTCGTTCTCGCCGCGGCCGGTGGCGAACGCCTCGTCGACACGCTGGCCGACGACGAGGAAACGGTCGCCTGGGCACACGGAGCACGCCTGGCCTCGTCCGCCGTGACACTCGTTGTCTCGCTCGTCGCGCTCGCGCTCATGGGGCGTGGACACCATCGTCGGATGGCCACGTTGCGCCCTGCCGCGCCCACCCCGACGAAGCTGTTGGGTTCCGCCCGGGACGAGGAGGAGCAGGCGCAGATGCTCGTCGAGACCTTCCCGCTGACGACGTGCCTGCTCGTGCTCGCCCTGGCGGTGGCGGTGTTCGTCGCGACCTACCCGGAGGAGCCCGCGTTCGTGCGGGTTCTTGCCTCGACGGGAGCCCTCATCACGTTCCTGTGGCTCCTCGGGGCCGTCGCCTCCCGCGTGCGCGCGGGACGGGCGCTACGCAGCTGAGAGCCGCCGGTCAGTGCAGTGGGTTGGGCAGGAGGAGTTCGGTGTTGCGGTCGGCCGGGGTGCCCAGCCCCTCGCGCTCGGCGTTGATGTCGTTGTACGACAGTTCGCGGTAGAGGGACGCCAGCGCAGCCTGGGAGCCGTCGGAGTAGGAGGCCTGGTACGGCGCCGCCGACTCGACGAGCGTCGTGAAGAGGCTCAGGGTGCCGTCGGCGTTGTCGCAGACCTCGATGATGCGGGCGAGCTGGGGGAAGTCGACGTGGCTGGCCGTGTTGATCTCCCAGAAGCTGCGCTCCGGATCGCGGTGACGGCGCGCGGTGATGCTGTTGACGTGAGTGTGGCCGTTGACCCAGGCGATGACGTTCGGGAAGCGCTTCAGGGTGTTGACGACTTCGAGGCCACCGTGGCGGATCTCGGGCTTGCCCGGGTCGAGGAGCAGGTTGTTCATCGACTCGCTCGTGTGGTGGCTGAACAGGACGAACAACTCGTCGTCGACCTGACGCTTCTGCTCGGCGCCCCAGACATCGAAGAACCGGCTGCTGCCGGCCTCCAGACGGCGCTGCAGCCAGCGGAACTGCTCGTCACCGAGGCTGCCCTCGGTCCAGCCCGCGCGGTTCGTCGAATCCATGGCGATGCCGGTGACGCCGTCGGCGATGCGGAACGCGTAGTAGCCACGGCCCGTGGCGACGTTCTCCTCGGTGAAGCCGTGCCCTCCGCTCGGCAGGTGCGCCTTCATGTACTCGACGGGCGTGAACGGCGCGCGACGGGCGTCCGGAGTCACGCTGCGCGTCGTCATCGACGATGTCTGCGGCAGGGTGCGCGAGGCGCCGGTGTAGGCACGACGTAGCTGCGTGTTCGAGGTTGACGCCTTGAACCCCATGAACTTCTTGTCACTCGTGTAGAGCTTCGCGACGGCCGCCCAGTCGCTCGGCAGCACCCCGCTCATCGAGTCGTCGTGGTTACCGAAGACGCTGAACCACGGCGTCTTGAGGCCGTGGCTGCGGTGCGGCGCAACGGCGCGGGCGAAGAATCCGGGCACCGTCGGGAAGCCGGCCTCCTTGTACCGGTCGCGCACGGCGTCGTCGCTCACGTTGTAGAACTGCTCGTCACCGCCGGTGGCGACGCCCTCCCACTCAGTGGCGGCACCGGTGTTCTGCCGAATCGTTCCACCGTTCATCACGGCGAGGAACCAGTCGAGTTCGACCGACTCGTGGTTGTCGGTGTTGTCGCCGGTGGAGACGACGCAGTCGAAGACGCGCCCGGAGAAGGGCCCCTTCGCCAGATCGTTGATGCGCTTGACGAGCTGCGCCCCACCGTGCGAGCCGAGCGGCTCCTGCGGGCGGAACGCGCTGCCGTTGACCGTGCTCAACCACTCGAAGCGCACCGGGCTCTGGGCGTCGATCATGTGCAGGTCGGTGAACTGAACGATGCTCGCGAGCGCCTTACGGGTGTCGTCGCGGTTCGGCTTGGCTGCGACCAACTCGTCGCGCACGACGAGTGCCCAACCCGGCCCGGCAGTGAGGCGCGCGTAACCCGACGAGGCCTTCGGCGTCGCGACGTTCGCCAGCGTCGTGCCCTTGGTGAACACGCTTCGCGACGCCGCGTAGGCAACCTGGCGATCGGTGGCGACGCCGGCGAAGGCGAGGGCGGCGAGGGAGCCTGAGGCACCCTTGAGGACACGGCGGCGGGAGATGTCGGACACGGGGAGACCTCTTCTCGGGCTGGGCGATCGTCCGAACATCGTGCCCGGCCACCTCTACTCCCCAGTAACCCGCAACTGAACGTCGAATGAACGGCCCCTCGGGAGCGTTTCGTGAGGCCCCGCGGCTTACGCCTGCGTAGGGAAGCGGGGTGGGAGGCGCCGCCATCGTCGGCGTCGTAGCATGGCTGGAGCTACCCATCAGTATCGAAAGGCTGCGACCATGCCCCGCAACATTTACGACGAGGACCACGAGGCGTTCCGCTCCTCCGCCCGCGAGTTCGTCGAGCGCACCCTCGCCCCGCGTGCCGAGGAGATGATCCGCGATCACGTCATCGCGCGTGACATCTGGCTCGAGGCCGGCAAGCAGGGCTTCTTCGGCCTGTGCATTCCGGAGGAGTACGGCGGCGCCGGCATCGACGACTACCGCTTCAACGCGATCTTCGCCGAAGAGATCAGCAAGTTCACCGCCGCCGTCGCGTCGTGCTTCGGCATCCACTCGGATGTCACCGCGCCGTACATCGTCAGCCTCGGCACCGAGGAGCAGAAGCAGAAGTACCTGCCGCGGGTCGCGACGGGTGAGCTGATCCTGTCGATCGGCATGACGGAGCCGTCGGGCGGTTCGGACCTCGCCAACCTCAAGTCGATCGCCGTCAAGGCCGACGACGGTTCGGGCGACTGGATCCTCAACGGTTCGAAGACGTTCATCACGAACGGCCACCAGTGCGACGTCGCCGTTGTGGCGGCACGCACGGACCCGAGCAAGGGCGCCAAGGGCATCTCGCTGTTCCTCGTCGAGGCCAGCACCGAGGGCTTCACGAAGGGCAACAAGCTCGACAAGGTCGGCCAGGTCGAGTCCGACACCTCCGAGCTGTTCTTCGACAATGTGCGTCTGCCCGCCGACGCGCTGCTCGGCCCGCAGGACCTCGGCTTCATCGCGATGATGAAGCACCTGCCGCAAGAGCGCATCGGCAACGCCATCGCCAACATCGCGAACGCGAAGCAGATCCTCGCCGAGACGATCCAGTACTCGAAGGACCGCAAGGCCTTCGGCCAGTCGATCGGTTCGTTCCAGCACAACACGTTCAAGATCGCCGAGATGGTGACGAAGATCGAGGTCTCCGAGGCGTACATCGACGACTGTGTCGCCGCGCACGCCGAGGGCAAGCTGACGGCCGTCGACGCCGCGAAGGCGAAGTGGTGGGCCGCCCAGGTGCAGTGCGACGTACTCGACGAGTGCGTGCAGTTGCACGGTGGCTACGGCTACATGAACGAGTACCGCGTGGCACGTGCGTGGCGTGACGCTCGCGTGCACAAGATCTGGGCCGGTTCGAACGAGATCATGAAGATGATCATCGGGCGTGACCTGGGACTCTGAGAAGCGGGAACCGGAGGTTGAGGGGCCCGCGAGCGCAAGCGAGCTCGCCCCTCGGCCGCAGGTAGACACCGACAGAACAAGCCAGAGAAAATCTCTCTGAGCTCGTAGAAGTCTGACGAGAAGGGCCGGTTCGAGCGTCTGCTCGAACCGGCCCTTCTCCGTTTCCCCTCAGGCGAACGCTTCGGCCGTCGTCGTGACGGCCCCCGTTGCGGCGGGCTGCTTGGTATAGGCGGCTTGCGCGTTGAGCACGGCAATCGACTGCTCGGGCGAGAACTCAGCGCCCCACTGCCGCAGATCACCGGTGGTGTGCGCGTCGGACACCAGCGTCACGTCGTAGCCGCGGTGGATGCCGCCGTAGAACGTGCTGCGGATGCACGCGTCTGTCTGCGCGCCCGCGAGGACGATCTCGCGAGCCCCCAGCGCCTCCAGCTGCTGAGCCAGGTCGGTCTCGACGAAGGAGTCGCTCCACGTCTTGTGCACGATCGCCTCGTCGTCGGCGGGCGAGAGCTGCGGCACGATCTGCCATTCGGCACTCCCCTTCGCGAGCCCTGCGTCGGAGTGCTGCACCCACACGACGGGAGCGTCGGCGGCGCGAGCCGCCTCGACCAGTTTCGCCACGTTCGCGATGACGGCGTCGGAACCGACCGACTCCTCCATGACGTCGACCTGCACGTCGACCACCAGTAACACTCGTTCGCCCATGACATTCACGCTACACGCGGCCACCGACAACCCAGCGATTCCGGGAAGGCGCATCGTAGGGAGTTCAATTCACGACGGCCGACTGGACCGGGAACTATTGAGCAACGCTCAATAGTTGTTGCAGCATCATCGATGTGATGTGATTCAGAGCACATCGACGTTTCATCTCGCGGGGGTTTCTCCATGTCCGACATGCCTTACGTTTCCACGACCCTCTCCCTGGCCAGCGTTCTCGCCGAGCCGGCCCGTCGAGAGCCGGACGCCATCGCCCTCGTCCAGGGAGAGCAGCGCCTCACGTACGCCGAGACGTGGCAGCGGGCGCGCCGCACGGCAGCACAGCTCGTGGCCGACGGCGTGCAGCCCGGCGACCGCGTCGCTCTGCTCGCGCCGAACGTCATCGAGTTCGTCACCTCGTACTACGGAATCCTCGCTGCGGGCGGCGTCGTCGTTCCCATTCCGACGCTTCTGCAGGGCCGCGAGGCGGCGTATCTCATCGACACCGCCGAGGCGAGCCACCTCATGTACCACCCGGCCGTCGCCGCTGCGGCCACCAAGGCTGCCGAGATGACGGGCGTTCCGACCCACGACATCACGACGTACGGCACCGACGCCGAGCCACTCACCACGTTCGTCACGCGCGAGCCGCTCGACCCGGCCGTCATCTTCTTCACGAGCGGCACGACCGGACGCCCCAAGGGGGCCATCCTCACCCACCTCAACCTCGTGATGAACGCCACCGTCAGCGCCTTCGACGGCAACGGCGTGCCGCCCGGCACGATCGCCCTCGGGTGCCTGCCGCTCTTCCACGTCTTCGGCCAGTCGGTCTCGCTCAACGCGGGCTTCCGCCACACCGCGACGCTCGTGCTCCAGCCGCGCTTCGACGCGAGGGAGGCCCTCGAGATCATGAACCGCGAGGGCGTCACGATGATCTGCGCGGTGCCGACGATGTACATCCAGCTTCTCGCCGCGGTGGCGGAGAACCCCGACATTCCGGTGCCGCAACTCGAGGACGCCGTCAGTGGCGGCGCCTCCCTGCCGGTCGCCGTGCTCGAGCGCTTCGAGGCCACCTTCTCGACCAAGATTCACGAGGGTTACGGCCTGAGCGAGACCTCGCCGTCCATCACGTCGAACCAGGAGCAACTCGGCGTCGAGGCCGGCAGCGTCGGCCACAGCCTGTGGGGCATCGACATCGCCATCGCCGACGTCACCGTGCCCGACCACATCGAGTTCGTGCCCGCCGGGGAGCGCGGCGAGGTCATCGTCCGCGGCCACGCCGTCTTCGCGGGCTACTGGAACAACGAGGCCGCCACCCGCGAGGTGCTGCAGGACGGCTGGTTCCGCACCGGCGACATCGGCATCCAGGACGAGTCGGGGCGCCTGCGCATCGTCGACCGCACGAAGGACCTCGTCATCCGCGGCGGCTACAACGTTTACCCACGCGAGGTCGAGGAAGCTCTCATGCGCCACGAGGGCGTCGACCAGGTCGCCGTCATCGGAGTGCCGGACGAGCAGTACGGCGAGGAGATCATGGCCGTCATCGTGCCGAGCGAAGGGGCCCGACTCGACGGCGACGAGATCATCGCCTGGAGCCGCGAGCGCCTCGGATCGCACAAGTACCCGCGCCGCGTCGAGATCGTCGGCGAGCTGCCGCTCGGGCCGAGCATGAAGGTTCTCAAGCGCGAATTGCGCACCCAGTACTCCACCGGGGAATAGAGTTGTTGAGCAACGCTCAATAAGCATCGAGAGGAAGCATCGCGCATGCCAGTACAGACCCAGCGCTTCGAGGGCAAGGTGGCCATCGTTACCGGAGCGAGCCGCGGCATCGGCCTTGCCATCGCGCAGCGCCTCGTCGACGAGGGCGCCAACGTCATCATCACGGCGCGCGGCCAGGAGGCTCTCGACGCCGCCGTCGCCCAGCTCGGTGACGCCGCGCTGGCGCGCGCGGGCAAGGCTCAGGACAAGGAGCACCAGGAGGACGTCGTGCGCACCGCGCTCGACACCTGGGGCCGCCTCGACGTGCTCGTCAACAACACGGGCATCAACCCCGTCTTCGGTGGCCTCATGGACCTCGACGACTCAGCGGCCACGAAGATCTCCGAGGTCAACCTCCTCGCCACGCTGTCCTGGACGCGCACCGCGTGGAACCTGTGGATGAAGGAGAACGGCGGCTCCGTCGTCAACCTGGCCAGCATCGCCGGCCTGCGCACGGCCCCCGGCATCGCCTACTACGGCGTGACGAAGGCCGGCCTCATCCACCTCACCGAGGAGCTGGCCGTCGAGCTCGGCCCCACGGTGCGCGTCAACGCCGTGGCCCCCGCCGTCGTCAAGACCGACTTCGCCAAGGCCCTCTACGAGGGCCGTGAGGACGAGGTCGCCAAGCCGTACCCGCTCAAGCGCCTCGGCCGCCCCGAGGACATCACCGGCCCCGTCGCCTTCCTCGCCTCCGAGGATGCGGCCTGGGTGACGGGCCAGACGCTGCCGATCGACGGTGGCATCACGCTCACCGGCGGCTTCTGAGCATCCCGAAACCCTCGAACTCCCGAAGAAAGGACATCCCCATGACCCAGCGAACCGCCATCGTCACCGGTGCCGCGCGCGGCATCGGCGCGGCCGTCGCCCAGCGTCTCGCCTCCGACGGCTTGCAGGTTGCCGTCATCGACCTCGACGAGAGCGCGTGCGCCTCGACGGTCGAGGCCATCACGTCCGCTGGCGGCAAGGCCATCGCCGTCGGCGCCGACGTCTCCGACGAGGAGAGCGTCAAGAAGGCCGTCCAGCGCGTCGCCGACGAGCTCGGTGCCCCCACCGTGCTCATCAACAACGCCGGCATCCTGCGCGACAACCTGCTGTTCAAGATGAGCGTCGACGACTGGGACATGGTCATGGGCGTTCACCTGCGCGGCAGCTTCCTCATGGCCCGCGAGGCCCAGGCACACATGACGAAGGAAGGCTTCGGCCGCATCGTCAACCTGTCGTCGAGCTCGGCGCTCGGCAACCGCGGTCAGGCCAACTACTCGGCCGCCAAGGCCGGTCTGCAGGGCTTCACGAAGACCCTCGCCATCGAGCTCGGCAAGTTCGGCGTCACCGTCAACGCCATCGCTCCGGGCTTCATCGCCACGGACATGACGGCGGCCACCGCCGAGCGTGTCGGCGTGCCGTTCGACGACTTCATGAAGGGCGCGGCGGACGCCACGGCCGTCAAGAAGGTGGGCCGCCCCGAGGACATCGCCAACGCGGCGTCGTTCTTCTGCGACGAGCGCTCCGGGTACGTCTCCGGCCAGGTGCTCTACGTCGCCGGCGGACCCCTGAACTGAAGGAGGAGCTCATGCGTACGTTCAACGGACTCGAGGAACTCAAGGCCGCCGTCGGCGAGGAACTCGGCTCGAGCGAGTGGCACGAGGTCACCCAGACGATGGTCGACCAGTTCGCCGAGGCGACGGGCGACCATCAGTGGATCCACGTCGACCCGGAGAAGGCGAAGGCCGGCCCGTTCGGCACGACGATCGCTCACGGCTACCTCACGCTGAGCCTCGTGCCGATGCTGGCTGCCGAGATCTGGTCGATCGAGAACATCTCGATGGCCGTCAACTACGGCTCGAACAAGGTGCGTTTCACGCAGCCGGTTCCCGTCGGCTCGCGCGTGCGCGGCACCGCCGTGCTCGACGAGGTCAAGGAGTCGCCCAAGGGCGCCCAGGTGGCCATGACGTTCACCGTCGAGATCGAGGGCGAGGAGCGCCCGGCCTGTGTCGCACAGACGCTGTCGGTCATCGTGCCCTGACGCGCGTAGCCGCTGACGCGAGGCCCGACCCGGAGTCCCTGCTCCGCGGTCGGGCCTCGTTCGTCTTCCCCCGTCCTGTCCGGAAATGAACCGCCCGTCAGCGGGCGAAGACGGCGCGGGAGGCGATGACCTCGCGCATCGTGGCGTGCGCATCGACAACCGAGCGGCGCACCGACGCCGGGAGCTGCTGATCGAGCATCCGGCGCACCTCGACGTCGAGCTCCTCGCTCGCGAGGGCGGCGGGGAACGCGAGCGAGGCGACGCGGGCGAGGGCGTCCTCCCCCACCCACTCCCGCATGCGCGGGATGTCGCTGACGTAGCGCTCCACGTACGGCGCGAGAGTGGCCTCGTCGTCGGCCGACCAGAAACCGGAGGCGAGCGCGTTCATCTCGTAGTTGCTGTGAGCCGGCGAATCCTCGCTCGGCGCTGCCGTGAGCTCCTCCCAGGCCCACACCTTCGTCGCGGCGTCCGGGAACGACGCGCGAGCTGTGAGGTAGCCCAGGCGGCCGGACATCGTGTTGTCGGCGGCGAGCGCCTCGTCGAGATCGTCGATCGTGACGGCGTCGAGCTGCGCGAGGCGGCGCGCCACCCGCCAACGGAACGGAGTGTCACCGTCGAGCCCGGCGGGCAGGTCCTCTCCCCGGAACCACGGCGTGAGGCGCCCGGCGTCACCCGTACCGGCCAACAGGCGCGCGCCCGCGAGGGTGCGCGGGTCGTGTTCACCGTCGGCCTCGGCCAGCATGCGCTCGGCAAGGTCCGCGAGCCCGGCGAGCGCAGCCGGACGCTCGGACCACGGCAGGAAACGACCGACGACTGCGCCCAGAGCGAGCGAGGTGGCGACGTCGAGCACGGGCATCTGCGTCTCGGCCGGAAGCGCGGCCTCGGCTATCGCGAGGATCTGCTCGGGCGCCACCTCGGCGCGGGCCAGGCCGTGCGCGAGCGCCGTCCAGATCATGGCGCGCGTCGTCGCGTCGTCGATCCCCGGTAGCGCCCCCGCCATGGCCTCGAGGCTCGCGTCGTCGAACGCCACACCCGCCCACGTGAGGTCACCCGCGTCCGGCACGACGAGTGCAACGCTCTCGCCTCCCGTCGCAGCGGCGATGTTCGGCAGCTTCACGCGCCCGCTCACGCCGTGCAGATCGTCGGCGGCCACCTCGGCGCCCGCCTGGTCGTAGGCGGCGACGCGCACCGTGTGAACACGCGTCGCAGGGCGATCCGGGTCGGGCGTGATGACGAGTCGGGGGCTCGCGGTCTCGCCCACGTTGTCGCCGTCATGCTCGATCCGCAACGTGTCCATTCCGGCCGTCTCGAGCCACGCCTGCGCCCATTCGGTGAGGTCGCGTCCCGCCGCCTGCGAGAGTGCCTCGAGGAAGTCCGCGAGGGTGGCGTTCGCGAAGGCGTGACGCTCGAGGTGAGCGCGCACCCCGGCGACGAACGCGTCGTCCCCGATGTGGTGGATGAGCTGACGTAGAACGGCCGAGCCCTTGGCGTAGGAGATGCCGTCGAAGTTCTGCAGGGCCGTGTCCGTGTCGTCGGCGGGTGCCCCCGCGACGGGGTGCGTGGACGGCGAGCGCTCCGCCGCGTATCCCCAGGCCTTGCGGGAGGCTGCGACGTCGACCCAGGCGTCGTCGAACTCGGTGGCGGCCTCGAGCGTCCGGTTCGCCATGTACTCGGCGAAGGATTCGTTGAGCCACAGGTCGTCCCACCACTGCATCGTGACGAGATCGCCGAACCACATGTGCGCCATCTCGTGGCTGATCGTGTTGGCGCGCACGAGATGCTCGGTGCGCCCGGCCGCCCCGGTGAAGACGAGCTGGTCGCGGAACGTGACGCAGCCGGGGTTCTCCATGGCGCCCGCGTTGAACTCGGGCACGAACACCTGGTGGTACTCCCCGAACGGGTACCGGATGCCGAAGAGCGAGTGGTAGTGGTCGAACGACTGCTTCGTCACCGTGAGCATCTCGGGCGCCTGCGCTTCGAGGTGGTCTCGCAGCGACGCGCGGGCGTGGATGCCGAGGCGGATGCCGTCGTGCTCGTCGGTCACCGTGGCGAACGTGCCGGCACAGACGGTGACGAAGTAGGTGGCCAGTGGCTTCGTCGTCTCGGCCCGCCAGAGCCCGGGTTCGACCTCACGCATCGCTCCGTTCGCCACGACGATCCAGCCGCCGGGGGCGCGCACCGTGACGTCGTAGGGCGCCTTGAGGTCGGGCTGGTCGAAACACGCGTAGACGCGCGGCGCAGCATCCATGAAGAGGTGACCGTAGACATAGGCCTCGCCGTCCGCCGGGTCCTCGGCACGGTGCAGCCCCTGGCCGTCGCGGCCGTAGCGCATCGTAGCGGTGACGACGAGTTCGTTGTGTTCGGCGAGATCCGTCAGGTGCAGACGGCGTCCCTCGAGGGCCGACACGGGCAGCTTGCGGCCGTTGAGCATCGCCGACTCGAGGCTCACCGGGTCGAGGTCGGCAAACGTCGAGGCACCGTTCTGCGCCGTGAACGTCAGCCGCGTCGTCGAGGCGAACTCTCGTGGGCCCCGGTCGAGATCCAGCTCGATGTCGTAGTGCTCGGGGCGAACGATCTGCGAGCGCTCGCGGGCTTCGTCACGGGTCAGCGTCATGGGCTCATCCTGCCACCCGCGACCGAGTCGTCGAGGGGAGCACGAACGCGTCGCGACACGCCGAAAGCCGAACGCCTCACGGGCTGGCTCCTCGAACGTTCCTTACGACGTGAGCGTGACGCGCATCGCGGGGAAGGCCACCTCGGTGAAGCCGGCGCGCTCGTACAAGACGCGGCCCGCCTCGGTGGCCATGAGTTCGGCCCGACCCACACCCGTTCCTCTGGCCCACGCCAGCACCGCGTCGAAGGCCTGACGCCCGAAGCCGCGCCCGCGGTGGTCGGCAAAGGTACACACATTGCTGATGAGAACGTCGCGGCCGTGCGGAACCGCCGGTGAAGGCGCCGCGTCACGGACGGCCCCGACGGCACCTGCCACGACCTCGCCGTCGGCTTCCACGACGAAGAACCCGTGGTCAGGGCTGTCCAGGCGTTCGGCGAACCAGCGTCGGGCCTCTGGCTGCCAGGCGCGGGTGCCCTCGGCGCCCATGGCGGTGAACATCTCCGCTCGAAGCGCCACCAACGCGTCAACATCCCGACGCTCCGCGCGCCGGGCCGTTCCTTCGCCGCTCATGCGATCACAGTATCGAGGCAGCGCTCGACGCTCAGCCCTGGTGCGGACCGGGCCGGTAGGGCCCGTCGAACCGCTGGGGCATCCGGATGCGCTGGCCGGCCATCTGCTCGAGGCGCTCGATGCGGTCGGCCGTCTTCGGGTGCGTGGAAAACATGCGCGAGATGTCCTGCGCACGGAACGGGTTGGCGATGAACGCGTGGCTCGCGTTCTGCAGCTGCGGCGTCGGCGCGAGCGGGGCCGAGGCGACTCCCGCTTCGAGCTTGGCGAGCGCCGAGGCGAGCGCGAGCGGGTCGCCCGTCAGCTTGGAACCGTCCTCGTCGGCGTCGAACTCACGCGTGCGGCTGATGGCCATCTGGATGACCGACGCTGCGAGCGGCGCGAGGAACGCCATGAAGAGCATGACGATGGGGTTCGGGCGGTTCTCGCTGCTCGAGCCGCCGCCGAAGAACATCATCATCTGCGCGACGCTCGTGATGAGGCCGGCGAGGGCTCCGGCGACGGACGATGTGAGGATGTCGCGGTTGTAGACGTGCATGAGCTCGTGGCCCAGCACACCACGCAGTTCACGCTCGTCGAGCAGGCCGAGGATGCCCTCGGTGCAGCAGACCTTTGCGTTGTTCGGGTTGCGGCCCGTGGCGAACGCGTTAGGTGCCTGCGTCGGCGAGATGTACAGCTCGGGCATCGGCTTGCCGGCCTTCGTCGACAGCTCGCGCACGATGCGGTACATCGCGGGCGCCTGCGTCTCGCTCACCGGGTAGGCCTGCATCGCGCGGATGGCAAGCTTGCCGGAGTTCCAGTACGCGTAGAAGTTCATCGCGAGACCGATGACGGCGAACACACCGATGTAGCGGCCGTTGCCGATCACCGCGCCGAGGCCGAGCAGCAGAGCCCAGATGAGCCCGAACAGCGCGGCCGTCTTCAGCCCGTTGAAATGCCTGTGCATGTCCGGTTCAACGAAGGCTCGGGTGCGGATGTTCCGGCGCGGTCGGCCCCAGATGTGAACTCTGGCCCGATCTGTGACCGGCGCAGGTCACAGACCGAGCCAAAGATCACAGCCTGTGCGGCGGAGCGCGTCAGAAGAGGGCGAGGAGGACGTTCGGCGCGAGGCTCGTCGTCACGACGGCGAGCGAGACGAGCGCGGCGAGCACGCCGTAGACCTTCTTGGGGCGCGGCAAGGGCGTGAGTTCGGGTTCGTTGCCCGACAGCGCCGCCACAGCGGCTGCCTCCTCGGAGACGTCGTCGTTCTCGGGCGCGGGGGTGGCGACGGGCGCGAACATCGCGGCGATCCAGCGCAGGTACACCGCCACGCCGAGCACGGCGTTGAGCAGAGCGATGACGACGAGCCACCACACTCCCCCGGCGACGACCGGCTTGAGCGCCACGATCTTCGCGACGACGCCGATGATGCTCGGCGGCAGCCCGGCCAGGGCGAGAAGGCCGAGCGCGAGCGTCGCGGCCATCATCGGGCGGGTGCGGAACAGGCCGCGCAGGTCACCGATCGTCGTCTCGTACTCGCGCGAACGGGCGTCCTCGAGGGCCGCCAGGACGACGAAGACAGCGAGCGTTCCGATCGTGTAGAGCGCGAGGTAGGCGGCGGCCGCGGTGACGGAACCACCGGCGACGACCGTCATCGGCAGCACGACCCAGCCGGCCTGCGCCACCGTCGACCACGCCATGAAGCGCAGCGCGCCGTCCTGACGCCAAGCCATGACGTTGCCGACCGTCATCGACAGGGCCGCGACGACGGCGAGCGCCGTGAGCGCGGACGAGCCGAGCGACGACGCGGCGCGCAGCACGACGAGCATGCCGCCGAGAGCACCGACCTTGGACGTCGTGGCAAGGAAAGCCGCGACCCAGGAGCCCGAGCCCTCGAACGCCTCCGGCGTCCACGCGTGGAACGGAGCGAGGGAGAGTTTGAAGCCGACACCCGCGATGACGAGCATCATCGCGAGGACGACGAGGGGCTTGCGGGCCGGGTCGGCGAAGGCGTCGAGCACCTGGTCGCCGGTCATCGACGCCGTACCCGTGGCCGCGAACCACACGGCCGCGCCGAGGGCGAGGACGGCGAACGAGACGAGGGCCGTCACGAGCAAGGTGAGGGCGCCGTGAGCGGCCTGCCGGCCCCCACGCAGAGCGACGAGCGCGACGCTGGGAATCGTGGCGAGCTCGATGAGCACGAGCCAGGAGCCGAGATCACGGGCCGCAACGACGCCGACGCAGCCGGCCGTCGCGGCGAGCACGAGCATCGCCCGCACAGCGGGGTGGCCCTTCGTGCCGGGCACGTCGCTGGTCTTCTCGGCGAGGGCGAGCACCGCGACCACCGCCGCGGAGGCGAGCGCCAGGCCCTGCAGACCGACGCCGGTCTGGTCGGCCTGCCAGTAGCAGCCGCCCGAGGCGTCGCACAGGCTCGTGCCGTGACCGCCGGTCACGGCACCGACGATAAGTGCGCCGAGGCCGCCGAGACACGCCAGGACGGCGAGCACCCACGGGAGGCGGGCTCGCCCGGGCAGAACGACGTCGACGAGGAGCACGAGAAGGGCACCCACCATCGGCACGACGGCGGGAGCGAGTGCGAGGGCGTCGAAGGAAATCTTCACTTGAGGCCTCCGAGCAGCCGCGGCAGGTCGGCGTCTGCCACGTTCATGAGCAGCGTCGGCGCAAGGCCGAGGACGAAGACGGCCGCCACGAGCACGCCGATGGCGAGCCATTCGAGACCGACGACCCGCTCGGTGGCCACAGAGGCGCTCGCCTCGGCGTGCTCACCGGCGGTGGACGCCGGGGTGGCCCCGTCGCTCGTGCCGAGCGTGGCGTCAGCGGCCTCGGGCGCGAGCTCCCCGGCCCACACCGCACGCAGCACACGCACGCCGTAGGCCGCAGCGAGAACGGCGCCGAACGCGGCCACTGCCGTCAGGACGTGGAACAGGGCGCCCGGGCGGTGCGGAGCACCCCAGGCAGCGAACAGCGCGAGGATCTCACCCCAGAAGCCGGCGAGACCGGGCAGGCCGATGGCTGCCGCGGTGCCGACGACGAGGGCGAAACCGAGCCGCGGATCGCTGTTACGCAAGCCGACCATCGGTTCGTCGACGTCCACCGCACCGCGACGCGCCTTGAGCGCGCCGACGACGGCGAACAGGAGCGCGGAGATGACGCCGTGTGCGATGTTGCCGTACAGCGCAGCCTGCAGACCGATCTGCTGACCGGCTGCGAGCGCAAGCATGACGAAGCCCATGTGCGCGATCGACGACCACGCCACGAGGCGCTTGAGGTCCCGTTCGACGAGGCAAACGAGCCCCCCGACGATGATGCCGACCACCGCGAGAACCGCGATGAGGGGGGCGATCGTGCGCCACGCGACGGGCAGCGGCAGGACGACGAGACGGATGAAGCCGTACGTGCCGAGCTTGAGCAGGACGGCGGCGAGGAGCATCGAGCCGGCCGTCGGGGCGGCCGTGTGAGCCCGCGGCAGCCACGAGTGAACACCGATGAGCGGCACCTTGACGGCGAGGCCGAGGGTGAGCAGCACGCCCGCCGTCATCGCGATGGGGAACGGCAGTGCGGCAGCCGCACCACCGGCGAGCCGTTCGAGGTCACTCGTGCCCGCCGAGACAACGAGCAGGAGGATGCCGGCGAGCATGAACATCGAGCCGCCGACGGTGTAGAGAACGAACATCCACCCGGCACGACGGCGGTCGGCCGCGGCGTCACCGAAGCGGTCGATGAGCACCCACATCGGCACGAGAACGACTTCGAAGGCGATGAAGAACGCAACCGCGTCACGGACACTGAACGCCGCGACGGCACCACCGAGAACGACGAGCAGGCAGCCGTAGAACAGCCCGGGTGTGCCCTTCGGTCGCTGGCGGGAACTGACGGCGACGGCCAGCAGCGTCACGGCCGCCGCGAGGATGACGAGCGGAGCGCTGATGCCGTCGGTGGCCAGGTGGAGGCGCATTCCGAGGCCGGGCACCCACGGCTTGTCGATGTGGGCGTCCGTGACGACGGCCGCGACGCACGCGGCGAGGGTGACGACGCTCGCGAGCATCGCGACGGCCCAGGCGCCGGTGTGACCGACAGGGCGTCCGAGTCGGTCGCCCGCCATGAGGGCGGCACCGACGCCGAGCGGCACCGCCACGGCCGCGAGCAGAACGAGGCTCACCACAGCGTCACCCCCAGGATCGAAGCGATGACGACGCCGACGATCACCCACGACAGGCCTGTCGCGGGACGTCGTCCGTGGACGCCGTCGAGAGCCTTGCCGGCGCGGGCCAGGGCACCGGGCGCACGCGTTGCGGCAGCGTCGACGCCCGAGTCGAGGCGGTGGACGCCGCGAGCCAGCGCGAGCACGGGACGCGTCACGAGAGTGCGGTAGAGCGTCTCGACACCGAACCCTCGCGAGGCGGCCAGCGGGATGTGGCGCGGCAGGCGACGGGCGGCGTCACCGTAGAGCTGGCCGAGCGACATGATGCGCACGACGAGGCCGGTGGCGACGATGAGCAGTACCGAGGCGCCCATCATGGCGAGGTTGAGGTGACTCGTGTCGATGTCGAACAGCGGCGTGAAGGCGAGGAGCCCGCCGAACACTCCCCCGAGCACGAGCATCCACAGCGCGAGGCGCACCGAGACGCCCGGGCGCGGCAGCACCTCGTCCTCCTCGATCTCCTCGATCGGGTCGATCTCGTCACCGAACTCGTTGACCTCCGGAGTGCTGCGCAGCATCTCGACGATGTCGACGTCACGCACCGTGTGGGAGTCGGTGAGCACCTGACGTTCACCACGCCGTTCGAGGACGGTGCGGTGCTGCAGGATGAGCCACGCGCGGGCCGAGTACGCGGCGGTGCCGACGATGATGAGCGCGAGCATGATGAAGCCGACGAGTCCCTCGACGTGTCCGTCGCTCTGGGAGCGCACGGCGTTCTCGAGCATCGCGTCCTTCGAGACGAACGCGACGGTCGGCGGCAGGCCGGCCATCGTGAACAGGGCGAGGGTCACGGGGACGAAGGTCTTGGGCAGCCGACGGGTTGCGCCCGTCATCCGGGTGACGAGCGTGGAGCCGACGACCACCGCGAGCCAGCCGACGAGCAGGAACAACAGCGACTTGAAGAAGGCGTGACCGACGAGGTGCAGGAGCGCGGCGTCGGCGCCCTCGCCCGGGGCCAGCGCGCCGAGGCCGAGGAGCATGAGGCCGACCTGGCTGATCGTCGACCACGCGAGCAGCCGCTTGATGTCGACCTGCGCGAACGCGCTCACCGCAGCGAACACGGACGTCGCGCCGGCGAGGATGACGAGGGTGAGACGGGCCGTCGGTTCGGCGGCCAAGAGCGGCAGGAACTGGGCGAGCACGACGGTGCCCGCGGCCACCATCGTCGCGGCGTGGATGAGTGCCGACGCGGGCGTCGGGCCCTCCATGGCGTCGGGCAGCCAGTCGGTGAACGGAAGCTGTGCGGACTTGCCGAGCACACCGCACACGAGGCCGAGCAGAAGAACGAGGCGCAGGGTGCCGTGGGCGTCGAGGTTCGAGGTGCTCCAGGCCGTGACGATCTCGCTGATGCGCGTCGTGCGCGCACCCATGGCGAGGCCGGCGAGGCCGACGACGAGCGGCGCGTCGGCCACGCGCGTGACGAGGAACGCCTTGAGCGCGGCGCGGCGCGGGCCCGGCTGGTTGCTCTCGTGGCCGATGAGCAGGTAAGAGCACCAGGCCATGACCTCCCAGCCGACGAGGGTGAGCAGCACGTCGTCGGAGAGGACGACGAGCACCATGGCGGCGGTGAAGGCGGAGACCGTGGCGGCGAACGAGCGGTAGCGCGGGTCGGAGAACAGGTACCAGCGCGCGAACATCTGGACGCACGTCGCGACGAAGAGCGCGACGGCCGCGATGAGCGCGCCGGTCGGTGTCACCCGCAGTTCGAGCGGCGCCTTGAGCGCGGGCCCGAGCGGCAGGGACCCGACGGTGACGAGGTGCTGGGCGACCGGCGTCGTGAGCTGCTGCGCGACGAGCAGAATCGCCGCGACGAGGCCACCGAGCGTGCCGAGGGCCGCGAGCGCGTAGGCGCCGGCGTTACGGCGCCCCAGGAGGAAAGCCAGCACCGCGCCGAGCAGCGGGACGGCGACGGCGGCCTGCGCGAGGTGTGCGGTCACGACGTCACCCGCCCGTCGGTCCGGTCGTCGACGGGCGCGTGGGCCGCGTCATCGTCGAGGCGCTCGGTGAGGTCGATGTGCCCGCGCATTCGGAACGCGGCCAGGATGATGCCGAGCGCGAGCGTCACCTCGGCGGCGGCGAGCGTGATGACGAAGATCGTGAGGATCTGCCCTGCTGCGGCGTCGTCGGGAAGGGTCGTGCTCATCGTGACGAGGATGAGGCTCGCCGAGGCGAGGATCAGTTCGACCCCGACGAGCATGAGCACGGCGTTACGGCGCGCCAGCACGCCGTAGACGCCCGAACCGGCGAGCACGGCGGCGAGTGCGAAGGGCAGGAGGAGGTGGATCACTTCGAGCCACCGTCCTTGCGCGTGCCGATCATCGCGAGGGCGCCGACGAGCGCGGCGAGCAGCACGAGCGAGAGCACCTCGAACGGCCAGGCGAAGCGGCCGAAGAGGTTGGCGGCGAGGTTGGCGTTCGTTCCGCCGTCGAGGCCGACCTGCTGCGACCCGAAGGCTGCCGCGAAGGCGGCGAAGAGCAGGCCACCGGTGGCTGCGGAAATGACGAGGGCCACCATCCGGCCGGCCATCGGCACGTCGTGATCGGCGCTCTTGCCGATGGGAGCGCGCGTCAACATGACGGCGAACAACACGAGCACGACGACGGCACCGACGTAGACGAGCAGCTGCACGAGCGCGACGAGTTCGGCGCCGAGCACGAGGTAGCAGCCCGACAACGTCGTCATACACAGGGTGAGCCACAGCGCGGCGTGTACGAGCTGACGCGTCGTTACGGCGCAGACGGCCGACACGGCACTGATGAGGCCGAGGCAGCCGAAGAGGGCGTCGTGCACGGTCATGGGCTCACTCCTTTCGTCGTCGTCGCGTTGGCTCGGGTCACTTCGTCACGTTCCGGCGCGCCACCCGTGGGGGCTTGCTCGCCGCTGCGACCTCGGGCGCCTCGGGGGCACGCTCGTCGAGGTCGGGCGGGGCCGGAACCGTGCGCATCCACTCGCCGAGCTGCTCCTTCTCGTGGAGCAGGTCGCGGATGTCGCCGGAGGCGTACTCGAACTCCGGGCTCCAGAAGAGCGCGTCGAACGGGCACACCTCGATGCAGATGCCGCAGTACATGCACAGTGAGAAATCGATGGCGAAGCGGTCGACGACGTTGCGCTGACGATCACGCCCACCCGGCGTCTCGCTGGGAATCGTCTCCTTGTGCGAGTCGATGTAGAGGCACCAGTCGGGGCACTCGCGCGCACAGAGCATGCACGCGGTGCAGTTCTCCTCGAGCAGCGCGATGACGCCGCGACTACGCGGCGGCAGGTCCGGCTTCTCGTCCGGGTACTGACGCGTCGACGTCTTCTTCGTCATGGTGCGCGCCGTCGTGGCCATTCCGGAAAGAAGGCCGCGGATCGGCCCCTTCTCGCGGCCCGAGGCGGGCAGGTCGTGGACGTGGTGAGCGTGCTCGTGCACGTGCTCGCCGTGGTCGTGGTTCGCGTTCTGCTCGGTCATGCGGTGTAGATCACTCCTGCCGCGGTGAGAGCCAACTGGAACAGGGCAAGGGGAACGAGGAAGAACCACGCGAAGCGCTGCAGTTGGTCCTCGCGCAGGCGCGGCCAGCTCATGCGCACCCACAGGACGACGAACGCGACGGCGGCGGTCTTGAGCAGCATCCAGACGAAGCCGAGCGCCCCGTCGAACGGACCGTTCCACCCGCCGAGGTAGAGCGCGGCGAACAGCGCCGACATGACGACGATGCCCGCGTACTCGGACAGCAGGAACAGCGCGAAGCGCAGGCCCGTGTACTCCGTCATCGCACCCATGACGACCTCGGAGTCGGCCACGGGCATGTCGAACGGCGGGCGCTGCAGTTCGGCGGTGGCCGCGATGAGCAGCACGATCGCACCGGGCAGCTGCCACAGCAGCCAGATCGGGTGCCAGGCGTGCACGATGCCGCCGATCGAGAGCGACCCTGCCGCCATCGCGAACGACGCGCACGCGAGGATGAGCGGCACCTCGTAGCTGACGAGCTGAGCGGCGGAACGGAACGCGCCGAGCATGGCGTACTTGTTACCCGAACCGAAGCCGGCCATGAGCGTCGCGACGGTGCCGATGCCGGAAACGGCCAGCACGTAGACGAGCGATGCTGGCAGGTCGCCGGCCACGGTGGACGGCGTGAACGGGATGGCGACGAGCGCGAGCAGGTAGCTGAACATCGACACCGCAGGAGCCAGGCGGAAGACCGGCTTGTCGGCGGCGCGAGGAACGACGTCCTCCTTCTGCGCGAACTTCACACCGTCAGCGACGAGCTGCGCCCATCCGTGGAAACCACCGGCCTTCATCGGGCCGAGGCGCCCCTGCATGTGGGCCATCACCTTGTGCTCGGCCTGGCCGAGCACGAGCGGCAGCACCATGAAGCACACGAGCACGGCGACGCTACGCAGGACGATCTCAAGGACGCTCATCGCGGCCCCCACGTCTCGTCGGGCACGCCGGGTGCCATGACCTTGCGACGCTTCGAGGCTCCCGCGCGGCCGCCGGACTCACCGGGATCCTTGATGCCCGGCCACTCCTTGCTCGCGCGCGCCGTGAGGACGAACGACTTGCGCAGTGGCGTACCGGTGAAACTCGCGGGCAGCAGGAGCTTGCGCACGCCCTGCCCGGTGCCGTCGTCGAAGCCGGCGAAGTCGATGCCGAACATCTCGAAGGTCTCGCGCTCGTGCCAGGCCGCGCCGCGCCACAGCCCGGTGAGGCTGGCGATACTCGGGGCGCCCGCACCGTGGTCGTCGACTTCGAGGCGCGTGCGTACGAGGATGCTGCGGCGAGCGCCGCCGGCGATGTCGTACAGGTGCGTGACGATGTCGAAGCCCGCGGGCTTGCCGTCGGAGGGACCGGATTCGCCACGGTCGCTCTCGTCGACGGCGGTGAGGAAGTCGAAAAACGTGAAGCCCTCCGAGCGCAGACGCTCATGGGCTTCGACCCAGTCGGACGCCTCGACGTCGTGGGTGGGGACGTCGCGCGTCATCCCTCACCATCCTCGTCGGTCTTCGCCTGCTCCGTTTTGGTCGGCCCCGTCTTGGTCTCGTCGGTCTTCGCCTGCTCGGCGGCGCGACGTTCGCGTGCCTTACGGCGGGCCTCGGCGATGCGGGCGGCACGCTCGTCGTCAGAGATGTCGGCCTTCGTCGTCGGTGCCTTGTCGGGGGCCTTTTCGGGGTCGCCCGTCTGCGCAGCCTTCTCCTGTTCCGCCTTGCGCTCACGCGCCCTACGGCGCGCCTCGGCGATGCGGGCGGCGCGCTCGTCGTCTGGAGCGTCGGCCTTCGAGGCCGGCTTGGCCACGTCGGCGGCTGTTTCCTCGGTACCGCCTGACTGTGCTGCCTTCTCCTGCTCGGCCTTGCGCTCACGCGCCTTGTGACGAGCCTCCGCGATGCGGGCCGCACGCTCGTCGTCGGAGAGGTCGGTCTTCGCGGCGGGCTTGCCGCCGTTGTCGCTCGCGCCTTCCCCAGCGGCCGACGAGGTGTCCTTCTCCGCCTTGCGCTCTCGCGCCTTGCGGCGGGCTTCCGCGATGCGGGCGGCGCGCTCGTCGTCGCTGAGATTCGCCTTGCCTGCGGGCTTGGCGTCCGCAGGTGCGGGCTCGGGCGTTGCCTTCGACTCGGTGGCCCCACCTTCCTTCGCGGGCTCTGCCACCGTCTCCGCCTCGGGTGCGGCGGGCTTCGTCACGAGGGGGCGCTGCACCGACGCGGCGGTGCGCCCCCGGCCGGCGAACGGGTTGAGGCGGGCGAGGATGCCCTCGCTGCTCACCTTCTCCTCGGCGATCTGGTTCTGGAGCGTGACGATGCCCTGCAGCAGCGCCTCGGGGCGCGGCGGGCAGCCGGGCACGTAGACGTCAACGGGCACGAGCTGGTCGACGCCCTTCGTCACGGAGTACGAATCCCAGTACGGCCCACCTGAGTTCGAGCACGCACCGAAGCTGATGACGTACTTCGGCTCGGGCATCTGGTCGTAGAGGCGCCGCACGGCAGGAGCCATCTTGTCGGTCACCGTGCCGGAGACGACCATGAGGTCGGCCTGCCGCGGGCCGGGAGCGAACGGGATGACACCGAGGCGGATGAAGTCGTGACGCGACATCGACCCGGCGATGAATTCGATGGCGCAGCAGGCGAGCCCGAAGTTGAAGACCCACAGCGAGTACCGGCGACCCCAGTTGAGGACGAGGCGCATCGGCTTGGGGGCGTGTTCCTGAACGGCGCCGACGCTCGGACGCACGGTGGGCATGGGCAGATCGGTCGTCATCGGATCACCCGCCTCACAGCCAGCTCAGGACGCCGCGACGGGCGGCGTGGGCCAGACCGACGAGAAGCACGAGGATGAAGATGCCCATCTCGACGACCGAAGCGACGCCGAGCCCGGAGGTGCGCAGCACGAGCGCCCACGGGAAGAGGTAGACGGCGTCGACCGCGAAGACGACATAGAGGAACGCGTACGCCACGTAGCGGAAGCCCGACTGCTGCCAGTCGCCGCCGCTCGGGTCGACTCCCGACTCGTACGTGGCGAGCTTCGCCCCACTCGGAGCTCGCGGTGCCAGAACTCGACGAACCACCATGGCAGCCGTGAAGAGACCGACGCCCCCGAGGGTGACGCCGAGCACCACCAGGTAGCCCAGGAGTCCGGAATTCACCAGGCAAGCCTAACGAGCCGACTCGCCGGGGGCGGAAAGGCTGGGGGTGCGTGTCTTCACAGTGAGACACATCGGGCGTGGCACCATACGCGCCGTCCCTCCGCCCGGCTCGAGGGGCCCGTGGTTCACCAGACCGTTCGAGCGGAGGTTTTTCGCGCAACGGCGCGGTTGTCGGAGGCTCGCGTTAGTGTCGCGACGTGGCCCTCATCCTGCATCGTCGTGACGATCCCACGGCCCTCGCCGACCAGCTCGCGCAGCTGCTCGCCGAGGCACCGCTCGACGTGTTCGCCCGCGAGCTCGTCGTCGCTCCCTCGGCCGGCGTCGAACGCTGGCTGACGCAGCGGCTCTCGCACCGCCTCGGCGCCACGCTCGGTGACGACGGCGTCTGCGCGGGGATCGACGTGCGCACACCGCACACCTTCATCTCGCTCCTGTTGGGGCGGGAGAACGACGATCCGTGGCACCCCGACCGCCTCGCGTGGGCGGTGCTCGCAGCCATGGACGAGTGCGTCTCACGCTCGGGCTTCGAGGCTCTGGCGCGGCATCTCGGTGCCGATGCGGTGCGGGCGGGTGAGGATCCGTGGTGGCACCGTGCCCGGCAGTCGCGCCGTTACGCGGTGGCGCGCCGTGTGGCCGGCCTGTTCGCCCGGTATGCCGACGACCGCCCCGAGCTCATGCGTGCTTGGGAGGCGGGCCGCGAGAACGACCTCGTCGATCCTGATCTCGCGTGGCAGGCCCCGCTGTGGCGCACCGTGGTCGAGCGCGTCCTGGCATGTGGCAGCGCCGACGCCTCCCCCGTCCAGCGCCTCGACCGCACCCTCGCCGATCTGCGGGCGGGCACGGCGCCGAGCGACCTGCCGGAACGCGTCTCCTTCTTCGGCTACACGCGCATGCCGGCCGCCATGCTCGACCTGCTCGAGGCCCTCGGGCAGGTGTGCGATGTCCACGTGTGGCTGCCGCACCCGAGCCCGGCCCTCTGGGCCGCGCTGGCCGAGAACCGGCAGGGCATCGTCGCCCGCCGAGATGATGCGAGCGCCGAGGCGGCCGCGCATCCGCTGCTCGCCACGTTGGGCCGTGACATCCGTGAGGTCGAGGCGGCTCTGCTCGCACGCAGTGTCGTCGATGCCACCGATTCTGGCGGTGGGGAGAGTCGCGACGCCTCTCGGGCGACGCCGACCCGCCTCGCCCTCATGCAGGACGACATCCGCGCCGACCGAGCGCCGTCGTCGGTGCCGAGCGTGCCCGAAGACGATCGCTCGGTGCAGATCCACGTGTGCCACGGCGCTGCCCGTCAGGTCGAAGCACTGCGCGAGACGCTCCTGTGGCTCGTGAGCGCCGAGGGCGGCAATCTCGAGCCGCGCGACATCGTCGTCATGTGCCCCGACGTGGAAACGTACGCACCGCTCATCAAGGCCACGTTCGCGGCCGTCGACGAGCACGACCACCACCCCGGCCGGCGTCTACGCGTGCAACTGGCGGACCGCGCCGTTTCGGCCACCAACCCGCTGGCCGAAGCCGCGCAGCGTCTCGTCGAACTCGTGACGAGCCGCGTCACCGCCTCGCAGGTGCTCGACTTCGCGGGGCTCCCCGCGGTGGCCGAGAAGTTCGGCTTCGACACCGACGCGCTCGAACGCATCGCCCGGTGGGTCCGCACGACGGAGGCTCGCTGGGGTCTCGATGCCCAGCATCGCGGCGAGTACAGCCTTGGCGGCCTCGAGAACAACACCTGGGCGCAGGCCCTCGACCGGCTGGCCCTGGGCGTCGCCATGAGCGCTGACACGGACGCGGCGGCGTCGCAATTCGTCCCGGTCGACGATCTCGGAAGCTCCGACATCGCCGTCGCCGAGGCCTTCGTCGCCCTCCTCACGAAGGTGAGCGAAGCGGCGTGGGAGATCCGCCGCGTGAGCGCCGTCGACCCCGCCCTGCCGCGGGCGAGCTTCACTCCCGAGGAGTGGTTCGCGTGGCTGCGGCGCAACGTGCTCGCCGTCGCTGCACCCGCTCGTGACATGGCCTGGCAGCGCGCCGAGTTCGAACGCGAACTGTCGTTCCTCGAAACCGGCTCCGTATCGGGTGCCGCGCTTCGCATCACCGATGTCCGCGTCATGCTGGAGCAGCGCTGGGGTCCGCGCCGCACGCGCAGCAACTTCCGCAACGGGGCCGTCAGTGTCTGCACGCTCACGCCCATGCGCTCGGTGCCGCACAAGGCCGTCGTCCTGCTCGGTCTCGACGACGACACGTTCCCGCGCGCTCAGGTCGTCGACGGCGACGACGTGCTGGCCCGCCACCCACTCGTCGGCGAACGCGATGCCCGCAGTGAGGACCGGCAGCTCCTGCTCGACGCCCTCATGGCGGCACAGCATCACTTCATCGCGTTCTACTCCGGCTTCGACGAGCGTGACGGCACCCGCCGCCCACCGGCCGTCCCGCTGCAGGAGATCATCTCGGCGGCCGCTCGGACCGGCACGGGCGAATCCCCTGCCCAGAACACGGCCCAGAGTGCGGACGAGGGGGCGCCGTTCGAGCACCTGCACCCCCTTCAGGCGTTCGACGAACGCAACTTCGTCGAGGCCTCCCCCCTGCCCGGCGGTTCCTACGACGCCGCCGCGCTCCAGGGAGCCCGGGCCCTGCGCGAGTTCCACGCCGACCCTCTGCCCCGCCCGGCGTTGCTCTCCGAACCGCTCGCGCCCGCACCCCCGACCGACGTCACACTCGACGACCTCACGTCGTTCCTCGAGAACCCTGCACGCACCTTCCTGCGCTCGCGCCTGCAGATCGGCGTCACCTACGAGGCCGAGGAAGTCGAGGACGGTCTACCGATCCAACTCGATCCCCTTGAAAAGTGGGCCGTCGGTGACCGCGTTCTGCGCCAGGTGCTCTCCGGCCGAGCTCTGGATCGTGCGCTGGCCGACGAGAGGCGCCGAGGCAGTCTGCCTCCGGACCTTCTCAAGGCGGGCCGCGACGACGCGGCCACCATCGAGAGGCAGGTGCGTGGCGTTCTCGAGGGTCTCCCCCCGGGCGACCGCACGTCGCACGACATCCACCTCGATCTCGCCCTGCCGCCGAGCGCCGAGGGCGCGCCCAGCACCTCGGTGCGTCTCACCGGTGTGGTGCCGGGGGTCATCGGCGACGAGATCCAGGTGGTCAACTACGGCAGCGTCAACGCCCGGCACCTCGCTTCGGGGTGGGTCAAAGTGCTCGCCCTGGCCGCCTGCTTCCCCGACCGAACCTGGCGGGCTGCGGTTCGCGGAAGGAGCGGCTCGTGCGTTCTCACAGTCGACTCGGCCGAAGCGCGCGAGAGCCTCGTCTCACTCGTCCTCAACCGCGGCTACGGGCTGCGCGCTCCGTTACCGGTCCCGGCCAAGACCGGCCTTGCGTACGTGGAGGGCTACCGTGCCGCGATGCGCAGCGCCAACCCGAACGAGGCGAAGGCCGTGGAGCGCGGCCTCATGAAGGCTCGTCGGGAGTGGGAGAGCAGCTACGAGTACACCCGGGAAGACGCCAACGAGTGGTGGAGCCGTGTCTTCGAGGGGCGAGCCAGCCTCGCTCGCCTGGACGCGCAGGGGCGCTTCACGCTGCTGGCGCCGCGCCTGTGGGGCCCCATCGTCGACCACCGTCAGGAGCTCTCGTCATGAGCGGATACCAGCCCGCGCTGCCCGACACCGTGCCGAACGTCATGCAGCCGTTCAGCATCACCGCTCCCATCCCGGAGGGCACCACACTCATCGAAGCCAGCGCCGGCACGGGCAAGACGTGGACCCTCGCCGCGCTCGTCACCCGGCTCGTGGCCGAGGAGGAACTCCCCCTCGACGAGCTTCTCGTCGTCACGTTCTCGCGCGCCGCGAGCCAGGAACTGCGTGAACGCGTCCGCGGCCAGCTCGAGGACACGCTGCACCGCCTCGGCGCACCAGCCGGCGATGACGACGACGAACTCGTCACGGCGCTGCGCGGCGGCGGCGCCGAGGCGGTGGATCAGCGCCGGGCCCGTCTGGCCCGAGCGCTCGCAACGTTCGACTCCGCCACCATCGCGACGATCCACCAGTTCTGCCATTACGTGCTCAAGAGTCTGGGCGTCGCGGGCGACTCGGACCCGTACGCCACGCTCGTCGAGGACACCGAGACCCTGCGCCAGGAGGTGGTCGACGACGTCTTCCTCCGGTTCAGCAAGGAAGCGAACTTCACCCTCGACTACGAGGAAACACAGAAATACGCGAAGGCCACGCTGGACAACAGCACCGCAGAGATCGGCCCGGTTCCGCCGCCGGCGCACCTCGAGACCGCGATCGCCTTCAGCCGTGCCGTGCGGGAGGAGTACGCACGCCGCAAGCGCCGCGGCGGCATCCTCGAGTACGACGACCTGCTCTCCCAGCTGCGCTCGGCGCTCAACGACGAGAATTCCCCCGCACGTGATCGCATGAGGGAGCGCTGGAGCGTCGTCCTCGTCGACGAGTTCCAGGACACCGACCCGGTCCAGTGGGAGGTCTTCTCCCGCGCATTCGGCGAGAAGGGCCGCTCACTCATCCTCGTCGGCGACCCGAAACAGGCCATCTACGCCTTCCGCGGTGGCGACGTACAGACATACCTGTCGGCAGCGAAAACGGCCGTCAACTCCTTCACGCTGCCGACGAACTACCGCAGCGACGCTCCGCTCGTCGAGAGCCTGCAGACACTGATGGCTGGTGTCCAGCTCTCACCCGGCATCGTGACGCACCGCGTCGACGCGGCCCAGCACACCTCACGCCTCGGCGGACAGCCAGGGCAGGCTGACGCCCCCGTCGAACTGCGCTGGGTTCCCGAGTCCGGGCTGGCCGTCGGGCTGGCCCGCTCCATCGTCCTACGCGACGTCGCAGCGAGGGCCGCGCAGCTTCTCGCCGGGGAAACGACGTTCGACGGTGAGCCCCTCGCTCCCCATCACTTGGCCGTCCTGTGCCGTACCAACAATCAGCTCGTCGAAGTGCGCGAGTACCTGCGCGAGTTGGGCATTCCGGCGGTCATGATGTCGAGCGAGTCGGTACTGCGAAGCTCCGCCGGCCGGTGGTGGCTCGAACTGCTCATGGCACTCGAGCAGCCGCACCGCCCCGAGCGGGTCAGGGCCGCCTGCCTCACGCCGCTCGTCGGGTGGTCCGCCGAGCGCCTCGACGCGATCGACGACTCGGGCGTCGACGAGGCAGCCGAACTCGTCGCCATGTTGCTGGCGCGGTTCCATTCCGGCGGCGTTCCTGGCATCGTCGACGCGCTACGTGCGCGCGGCATGCTCGCCCGCCTCCTGCGCCGCACCGGCGGAGAACGCGACGTCACCGACATCGAACACTGCGCCCAGTTGCTCGCGGCCCGGCAGATGTCGGCCCAGGCAGGCATCTCCTCGCTCGTCGCCTGGCTGCAGGAGCAGAGCGCACAGGACGCCAAAGCAACCGCCGACGCACGCATCATGCGCCTCGACTCCGACGCCCTCGCCGTCACGTTGTCGACCATCCACAGCAGCAAGGGTCTGCAATACCCCATCGTTCTGGCCCCGACGCTGTGGGACCGGCACGACCAGCCGACCAAGACTCCGGGGGTCGTGCACCGCAACAACCGCCGGGAGCTGTCCTTCGACCCCGCGACGGTGAACGCTCCCGAGGCCACGGAGGAGAACACCGGGGAGGAGATGCGTCTGGCGTACGTCGCGATGACGCGGGCGCAGAGCGGCCTCGTCCTGTGGTGGGCCGGCACGAAGCAGAACACGTCCAAGAGCGCCCTGCACCGGTTGCTCTTCGGGCAGGCCAACGGCCCCGAGGCCCTCGATGCGCTCCTTCAGGAGCGCGCCGACGGAGCATCCGAGAAGTGGCTCACCACCACGGAACAGAACGGCACCCCCAAGGTGGACCGGGTACGCGAGGTCTTTGCCGCTTGGGCGAAGCACGGCGCGTTCACCGTCCATGAAATCGACCCCAACACCGTTCCTCCGCACATCACGGTCAGGCGGGGTGACGCGCGGCTTGCGGTGAACACCTTCGACGACGCGGACGTCGATCGCGCCTGGCGCCGTACGTCCTACTCGGCGCTCTCCGCCGCCGGTGAGGCCGCCGACGAACTCGCCGCCCTCGGTGATGTGACAAGCGAACCCGAGCACCTCGCCGTCCGCCTCGACGAGGACGCCGACGTCGAACTCGCGACGCCGCCGTCCCCGGACATGCCGGGCAGCGAGATCTCCTCCCCCATGGCGAATCAGCCGATGGGCGCGACGTTCGGTTCCCTCGTCCACGGCGTGCTCGAGGAGGCTGACTTCCAGGCCGCGGACCTGCGCGACGAGCTGCGGGCCCACATCCTCGAGCAGCAGATGCGCTGGCCCGCGGATGTCGAGGTCGAGTCACTCGCCGACGCCCTCGTCGCCGTCATGCACACGCCCTTCGGCCCCCTGGCCGACGACGTGACGCTGCGGGACATCGTCTCCACCGATCGACTGCCCGAGATGGACTTCGAGCTCCCTCTCTCCGGCGGCGAGGAGCCCCACCCGTCATCGACGTTGCGCGCTTTCGCTCCGCTCCTGCGCGAGCACCTCGACGAAGGCGACCCCCTGCGCACCTATGCGGATCAGCTCGATACCTCGGCACTCGGCGATGAGCTCCTGCGCGGCTACCTCACGGGTTCGATCGATCTCACCTTCCGTCATGGTGGCCGCTACTTCGTCGTCGACTACAAGACCAACCGACTCGGCGATGTCGACGCGGCGCTGACGCTGGCCGACTACGCGCCGTCGCGGCTCGTCGAGGCGATGAACCACTCGTCGTATCCGCTGCAGGCGATCCTGTACTCCGTCGTGCTGCACCGCTACCTGCGTTGGCGGCTGCCCGGCTACAACCCCGACGAGCATCTCGGAGGCGTGATGTACCTCTACGTCCGTGGCATGGCCGGCCCCGACACGCCGCGCGAGAACGGCACGCCGTGCGGAGTCTTCACCTGGCGGCCGCCGGCGACACTCGTCGTCGCGCTGTCCGACGCCGTCGACGGGGTACGGGCAGGTGGTGTCCGATGACCGACACGCAGCTGCCGACCACACCCGGCGAGCGTTCCGCAGAGCCGGGCGGCGACACACCGAACGGCACTCCGCTCGAAACGCTCAGGGCGGCGGCGTTCGTCACCGAGGGCGATGCCCTTGTCGCGAGCCGCGTCGCCCGGCTCGTCGACGCGCCGACCGACACGTGGCAGATCGCCACGCTCGCGCTGACCGTGCGCGCCGTGCGCGAGGGCTCCAGCGCGCTCGCACTCGACGAAATCGGCCGCCTCACACCCGAACGGGACCGTTCGCTCGACGACGACACCGAGGCACCGACCATCACGCTCGCCGACATCGTCGCGCCACCGTCGTCGCACCAGCTGGCAGACGACCTGCGCACCGGTCCCCTCGTCGGGCAGGGTGTCGTGCACCTCGAGTACGGCTTGGCGTACCTCGATCGCTACTACCGCGACGAGGTGATCGTCGCCGGTCTCCTGCGCTCACGTGGTGTTGCGCCCGTCGACGACGACGCTCTCCGGCGCGCAGGTGCGGCTCTCGAAGGGGGCGCCCTCGACGACGCCCAACGCGCCGCAGTGGACTCGGCACTCACGTCCGCAACGACAGTCCTCACCGGTGGTCCCGGCATGGGTAAGACCTACACGGTCGCTGCAATGCTCGTGGCCGCCCGAGCAGCCCTCGGCGACACGACACGCATCGCACTCGCTGCCCCCACGGGCAAGGCCGCGGCACGCATGGCCGAATCGCTGCGCGAAGCGGACGTGCTCGCCGACAACGACGCGCTCACGCTCCACCGGTTGCTCGGCTACGACCGCACGAACTCCCAACGGTTCGTCCACGGTCGGGGCAACCCGCTCCCGCACGATGTCGTCGTCGTGGACGAGGCGTCGATGATCTCGCTCAGCCTCATGGCACGCCTGCTCGAAGCGCTCGGGCCGAACACGCGCCTCGTGCTCGTCGGCGACCCGGACCAGCTCGCGAGCGTCGAGGCGGGTTCCGTGCTCGGCGACCTCGTCGCCGGGCTCGACACCGGAGTGATCCGGCTCGCCACGCACCACCGCCTCACGCAGGGTCGCGCAGCGGTGGCGGAGGCCTTCGCGCAGCCGACCGGCGACCATCCCGACGGCGGCGAAGGAACTGTCCCGCCGTCCTCGGAGCGTGTGCTCGCAGCCATCGACAGCCCGGACGACGGCGTCGAGTTCCTCGAGACCGACGCCCCCGACCTCACGATGCTGCCTCACCTCGTCGAGGCCGCTTCCCGGCTGCGCGAGGTCGCGGCCACGGGCAACGCAGAGGCGGCTGTCGCGCAGCTTCGCGCAAGTCGGCTCCTCGCGGCGCACCGCACCGGGCCGTTCGGTGTGGCGCGGTGGAACCGTCTCATCGAGAACGCCCTCGCCGAGCGGTTCCCCGACGTCACGCCGTACGCCATGTACGTGGGGCGCCCGGTCATCGTGACGAAGAACGACCGCGCCCTCGGGCTCTTCAACGGCGACAGCGGCGTCATCATCCGCCAGGGCACCGCGCTCGTGGCCGCGATGGAAACCGCCTCCGGCGTGCGCACGTTCTCGCCGTGGCGCCTGGGCGACCTCGAGACGATGCACGCCATGACCGTGCACAAGGCCCAGGGAAGCCAGGCCGAGCACGTCACCGTCATCGTGCCGCCGGTCGGCTCGCGCCTGCTCACCCGCGAGATGCTCTACACGGCTCTCACCCGAGCGACAGAGCGCCTCACCGTCGTCGGCACGCGTGAGGCCGTCGAACTCGCTGTGGAGACGCCGATCCTGCGCGCCTCCGGGCTGCGTCACCGTCTGCGCGAGCAGGACGGCTGAGGCCGCAGCGTGAACACCCCCGTCGGCCGGTTCGGGCGGCGTGATCGAATGAGGTCGCGCCCCGAAACCGGAGCGACGGGGTGATGAAGGGACGGGCTTCGTGAGCAACGAGGACGAGACACGCAAGGGCACGCTCTACGGCTTCCTCGCGTACCTCGCGTGGGGCATGTTCCCGCTCTACTTCCACGCCCTCATCCCTGCCGGGCCGTGGGAGATCCTCGCCCACCGCATCCTGTGGACGCTCCTGCTGTGCGTCGTCCTGCTCGGCGTCACACGTCATCTCGGCTTCCTCAGGAGCCTGTTCGGCGATCTCAAACGCCTCGGCGCCATCTCGATCGCAGCGGTGCTCATCGCGATCAACTGGGTCGTCTACGTCCTCGCCGTGACGACGGGACACGTCACCGAAGCCGCGCTCGGCTACTTCCTCAACCCGCTCGTCACCGTCATGCTGGGGGTGCTCGTGCTCGGCGAGAAGCTACGTCGGATGCAGTGGCTCGCCGTAGCCATCGGCGTCATCGCCTGCGTGTACCTCGCCGTCGACTACGGCAGCCCGCCGTGGATCTCCGTCGGCCTCGCCCTCAGCTTCGCGGCGTACGGGCTGATGAAGAAGCGTGTCGGCGGGCGCCTCACGGCGCTCGAGGGGCTCACCGCAGAAACGGTCGTCCTCGCTCCGTTCGCGGCCGTCATGCTCGTGTGGCTCGGCGCCACGGGGCGCAGCACGTGGTCCGGTAACGGCTCGTGGCACCCCGTGCTGCTCGCCCTGTCGGGCGTCGCCACCGCCATCCCGCTGCTGCTCTTCGCCGCCGCAGCGCGCCGTATCCCACTCTCGACGATCGGGCTCCTGCAGTTCATGACGCCGGTCATACAGCTGCTGTGCGGCGTGCTCGTGCTCGGCGAGACGATGAGCGCCGGACGCTGGGTGGGCTTCGGCCTCGTCTGGATCGCCCTCGTCGTCCTCACGGCTGACTCCCTCGCGCAAGCCCGGCGAACCCGGCGAGCGTGCCGCGCGACGGCCCTGGAGACGTCAGCGGCCGCCCCCACCTAGACCGAGGTCGAGGCGGGGCCGGCCGGAGAACCTGAGGTCAGCGTCAGGCGCCGAGCACCTGGTCGAGGTAGGCGTTCGTGAAGACCCGCTGCGGGTCGAAGCGCTCGCGCAGCGCCACGAAGTCGTCGAACTTCGGGTAGACGGTGCGCAGGTACTCAGCGTCGTAGTCGTGCATCTTGCCCCAGTGCGGGCGCGCCTCGTGAGCGCGCGCCATGTCCCAGAAGTACTTGAAGTACGTCCGGTGGTCGGCCTTCACGTAGTGGTGGATGGCGATGTAGCAGCTCTCGCGGCCGTAGGCGGTCGACATCCAGCGGTCGTCGCCGGCCGTCCAGCGCACCTCGACGGGGAAGGCGACAGGCTCGTTGGTGCGCTCCACCCAGGCCTGAAGATCACGCAGGATCGACTCGGCCGCCTCGACCGGCACAGCCATCTCCGACTCGCGGAAACGCACGGTGCGCGGTGAGGCGTAGACGCTGTGGCTGACGTCGCTGAACTCTCGCGCCGAGAGGGCCCGCGCCGAGACGTTGTTGATGCGGCGCGTGAGGTTCGGGCGAGCGACGCTCAGGCGGCAGATCGCGTCGAAGAGCGTGTTGGAGAGGAACTCGTCGTCGAGCTTGTGGCGCCACTGCGCCAACGGCTTCGTCGGGGCATCGCCGGCGCCGCGCGTGTTCCGCTTCGTCATCACCTTGTCGGTGTGCGGGAACCAGTAGAACTCGTAGTGATCGGTCTCGGCGAGGGTCGCGGGGAGCACGGCGAGTTCCTCGGTCATCGTCGAGGGACGCTCGACGGCCGAGAGGGTGAACGCGGGCACGCACTGCAGCTCCACCTCGGTGAGCACACCGAGTGCTCCGAGCGTGACGCCGAGCGCCGGCACGAGGTCGCTGTTCTCTCCGCCCTCGCTCCAGCGCAGCACGTCGCCGGTGCCGGTGACCATCTCGCCGCCGACGACAGTGCCGCCGAAGCCGGTCCACGCGAGGCCCGTGCCGTGCGTCGAGGTGGAGACGGCGCCGGAGATCGTCTGACGGTCGATGTCGCCCATGTTCGCGAGCGCGAGGCCGCGGTCGGCGAGCAGGTTGACGAGCTCGTACAGGTGGGTGCCCGCCTTGACGCGCACGCGGTTCGTCGCTTCGTCGACCGAGACGATGCCCGACATCGCGTCGAGACGCACCTGGGTGTCGACCGGCTGCGCGATGGGAGTGAACGAGTGGCCGGCACCGACGGGGCGAACCTTGCGTCCAGCCGCAGTACTCTCACGCACGAGCTCCGCCGTCGCGGCAGTATCGCTCGGCGAGACGACGCGTGACGGCGTCGCCGTGACGTTGCCCGCCCAGTTGCTCCACTCAGCCAAAGTTCTTGCCCTCCCCTCGATACGTGGGCACCGTCTCGATGACGCGCCCACCCTCCACGACGTGAACGGTGTCGAAACGCTCGCACGCCTCGCCCGCCTTGGTGTGGCGGAACCAGACGTTGTCGCCGATCGCGAGCCCACGCGTTCCGGGGCCACGCAACGGGGTCTGCACCTCGCCCGGGCCCTCCTGACCGAAATAGCGCAACCCCTCGGGCCACACCGGGGTGGGCATACGCGACGAGTTACCGACACCGGAGGCGAGGTAGCCGCCGCTGAACGTGACGACGACGGATTCTGACGGACGCCGCACGACCGGCGAGACGAAGTAAGCGGCCGCCTTGGTGGTCAGATCGCGGTAGTTGTCGAAGAACGTCGAGGTGAACAGTCCGGAGCCCACAGCGATGTCGGTGACGACACCGTCGTTTCCGGTCAGGTGCACCGAGCCGGTTCCGCCACCGTTGACGAACTCGAGGTCGGTGTATTGCTCGACGGCCCGACGCACCGCACCGCGACGCACCTCCAGCTCCTGCACGGAGCGGCGCTTGATGAGTCGGTGCACGGGGGTGGCGTCGGCGACGCCGGCCACCTGGGCCTCGTACATCATGATGCCGACGAGGCGCACACCCTCGGTCTCGGAGGCGAGGCGCGCGAATTCTCCGGCCTCTTCGGCGGTGTGCACCGACGATCGGTGGACGCCGAGTGAGAGGCGTCCGATCCGCAGGGACGCGTCGACGTCGAGGCTCACACGCAACTCGCACCCGTGCTCGCGTCCGATCCGCCCGATCATCTCGAGGTGCTCGGGAAGGTCCACCATGAACGTGATCTCGCGGCGGGCGGTGTCGTTCTGCGCAACCATCGCCATCGTCGCCACGTCAACACTCGGGTAGGCGATGACGACGTCGTGGGCGCCGTTCTCGACGAGCCAGAGCGCCTCGGCCGCCGAGTAGACGAGCAGACCGCAGACCCCGTCCTGCTCGAGGCCCCATTCGAGGATCGAGCGCACGCGCACCGACTTGCTCGCGAGCCGGAGCGGCACACCGTCGGCGGCGCGACGCAACTTCTCGAAGTTCTCACGGAGCACGCCTTGATCGACGACGAACTGCGGCCCCTCACCTGCATCGATGGGGGCGTCGAACACGGAGGTCATGTCTGGGTCATCGCGAGAATCTCTGCAAAGCTGTCGAGAACCTCGAGGGCCTTCTCGTCATCCCCGTCCGCGAGCCACGCGAGAGCGACGCCGTCCGTCATGGCAACAGTCATCCGGGCGATGACATCGGCGGGCAGACCGAGTTCGGCCTCCCCCTTCTTCTGGAACAGTTCGACGAAGCCGCGCACGACCTCGTATTTGTTCGCGAAGATGCGTTGCGCGAGCTGCGGACCCGGAGCCTCCTGGCGCACGAGGTAGGCCACCAGTTCGTAGACCAGGCGCTGCCGCTCGGTCTGGGCACCACTCAAGGTCCAGTAGTACCGGAAGGCTTGCTTGATGGCGTCGACGGGGGTGGCGCCGTCGGGCAGGTCGAACTCGGCTACGTCGACCTCACGCTGAAGGAGGGTCTCGACGACTGCTTCGAGCAGGGCCCGCTTGTTGTCGAAGCAGTAGTGCACCGTTCCGAGCGAGACACCCGCCTCCGTCGCGATGCGCCGCACCGTCGTGTTGTCGAGGCCGTCACGGAGCGCGATGCGGATGGCAGCGTCGATGAGCTGCGTCCTGCGCGTGTCGATGTCCAACCGAGGCATGCTTGCGACCCTACTCCCTCATGAGGACGCGTGACCCGACGAAAGAAACCCATTCATCTTTCAACTATCGGACTGCGTGACGCGTCTCGCGGGTTCAGGCGGAACGCGACGCGACGCTCATCGGTAGCGCCTTGAGAGCCGTCTGCGCGTCACCTTCGCCCAACTCGTCGATGAGCGCAGCCGCCTCACGAGCCAGCGAGGCAGTGTGCTCACGTGCCTTGTCGATCGCGGGGTGACGACGCAACAGCTCAAGGGCTTCGGCGTGCTCGGCGTCATCGACCAACGGGCGCGCGAGGAGCTCCTTGAGCCGCTCGTCGGCCGGGTCGTTCGAGGCGTTGACGTAGAACGTCGGCAGGGTCGCCACGCCTTCGCGCAGATCGGTGCCGGGCATTTTGCCCAGCGTCTCGGCGTCGCTCGTGATGTCGATGATGTCGTCGGAGAGCTGGAAGACGAGGCCGACGAGTTCGCCGTATCGGCCGAGCAGGTCGATGACGCGCGCGTCGCAGCCGGAGAACATGGCGCCGTACTGCGCGGCGGCCGCGATGAGCACACCGGTCTTGTCGGCGAGCACACGCAGGTAATAGGCCATGGGGTCTTCGCCGTCAGGAGCCTGACGCTCGTCCTCGATCTGGCCTGCACACAGGCGGACGAAGGTACGCGCCTGCAGGAGCACGGCCTCGGAGCCGAGGTGAGCGACGAGCTCGGAGGCCTTGCCGAACAGCAGGTCACCGACGAGGATCGCCGTCGAGTTGCCGTAGACCGAGTTGGCGCTCGGCACCCCGCGACGCAGGTCGGATTCGTCCATGACGTCGTCGTGGTACAGCGAGGCGAGGTGCGTCAGTTCGACAGCGGCGGCGGCATCGACCACCTCGTTGCTCGCGCCCGTGCCGAGTTCGGCGGTGAGCAACGTGAGCAGCGGGCGAAAACGCTTGCCCCCGGCGTCGACGAGGTGGTGACACGCCTCCTTGACGAGCGGGCTGTCGTGATCGACGACCTCGTCGAGGCGGTCGTTGACGCGCACGAGACCGTCGGCGAGGCGCTGCGTCAGTTCGTCCGACGCCTCGGGCACGACCGCAGCGGCAGGGGATGTCATCGGTTCACTCTTTCGTCGTCGCTCACGCGCTGGGCGTGATGCGCGTCAGGGCGCTGTACAGGCGGTCGGTGGTGCTCGTGCCCTTCGGGTCGGCGAGGTTCGCCATGACCCGGACGACGAGCTTCATGAGGTCTTCCCGCGGCAAACCGTATGTCACGGCGAGCTTCATCAGCTGCGGGTTGCCGATGATCGTGGCGAAGTGACGCCCCAGGGTGAAGTACCCACCGAGGGCGTCCTTCATCACCTTGGGGTAGGTCTCGAGGACGCGTTCGCGGGCAGCGTCGTCATGGCGGCCACGGGTGAAGGCACTCGCGACGACCTCGCTTCCGAGGCGTGCGGCCTCCATGGCGTAGGCGATGCCTTCGCCGTTGAACGGGTTGACCATGCCGCCCGAGTCACCGACGAGCATGAGGCCGTCCGCATAGTGCGGCGTCCGGTTGAAACCCATGGGCAAGGCTGCGCCGCGCAGGTCGCCGACGAGCGTCTCGTCGGTGAAGGTCCATTCGGCCGGCATCTGCGCGGCCCAGCGCTTGAGCACCTCGCGGTAGTCGGTGCGCCCGAACGCCTTGGAGGTGTTGAGGATGCCGAGACCGACGTTCGAGGTGCCGTCGCCGACGCCGAAGATCCAGCCGTAGCCCGGGAGCAGGACCTCGCGCCCGTGCTCGTCACGTCCGGGCAGCTCGAGCCAGCTCTCGAGGTAGTCGTCGTGCGTGCGGGGGCTCGTGTAGTAGCCGCGCACTGCGACGCCCATGGGGCGGTCCTCGCGCTTCTCGCGCCCGACGGCGAGCGCCAAGCGGCTCGAGTTGCCGTCAGCCGCGACGACGAGCGGGGCGCGGTAGGTGGCCGTATCCCCCGTGGCACGGCCGTCCTCACCGAGGAGCTTGGCCCTGACACCGACGACCTGCGAGCCCTCGCGCAGCGGCTCGGTGACATTGACACCCTGCAGGAGACGGGCACCCTTGCTCACCGCGTGACGCGCGAGGATGTCGTCGAAGTCCTGGCGGGTGCGCACGAGGCCGTAAGTCGGGAAGCCGGACGCCTCGGGCCAGTCGACCTGCAACCGCATACCGCGGCCCACGAGGCGCAGCCCCTTGTTGCGGATCCACCCCTCGCTCTCGGGGGTCGGAATGCCGAGCAGGTCGAGTTCCTTGACGGCGCGCGGCGTGAGGCCGTCACCGCAGACCTTCTCGCGTGGGAAGCGCGTCTTCTCCAGGAGCAGGACGTCGAGGCCCGCGTCCGCGAGGTACGCGGCCATCGTCGAACCGCCGGGGCCGGCGCCGACGACGATGACGTCGGCGCGCTCGGATGCGTCTGCGCTGTTCACACGGGTGCCCGGCGTGAGGTTCGAGGTGTCGCTCACGCCGCCCCGCCCTTGGACTTCGGCTGGTTCTTCTGTCCCTTCGCCGCCGCAGGCTTCACCGCGCGGTGAAGCGCGACGATGCCACCCGAGAGATTGCGCCACTCGACGTCGCCCCAGCCTGCTGCCTTGATGCGCGTGGCGAGTTCGCGCTGCGCCGGCCAGGCCTGAATGGACTCGGCGAGATAGACGTAGCTCTCCGGGTTGGAGCTGACGGCGCGCGCCACCGGCGGGAGCGCCTGCATGAGGTACTCGCCGTAGATCTTGCGGAAGGCACCGTTCGTCGGCTGGCTGAACTCGCAGATGAGGAGGGTGCCACCGGGCTTCGTCACGCGGGCGTACTCGGCGAGGGCGCCGTCGACATCGACGACGTTGCGCAGGCCGAAGCTCATCGTCACCGCGTCGAACGAGGCGTCGGCGAACGGCAGCTTCGTCGCGTCCGCGGCGGTGAAGGCCATGTCGGCGCGGCGCTTCTTGCCCTCACGCAGCATGCCGAGGCTGAAGTCGGCGGGCACGACGTGCGCTCCCGCGGCTTCGAAGGGCTCGGACGACGTGCCGGTTCCGGCGGCGATGTCGAGCACGACCTGACCGGGCCGGGGAGCCAGCGCCTTGAGCACCTGCTTGCGCCAGCGACGGTCCTGACCGAGGGAGAGCACGTCGTTCATGAGGTCGTAGCGTGCCGCCACGTCGTCGAACATGCGCGCCACGTCGGAGGGTCGCTTGTCCAGGCCTGCTCGATTCATGCCTGCATTCTCGCACCCGTCACCGCCTGGGCCGAAGCGCGCCTTAGGCTGGTCCATTGTGAACGAAGCCCGTCCCGCCGCCACGCCGCGTCTGCGCGTACGCACGTACGAGCTCACCGACCCCGGTGACCTCGTCGGCCTCATCCCCGCAGGGCGCCCCGCGGAGGACGTCATGTCCTGGGTTCGGCGCGAGGAAGGGCTCGTGGGCTGGGGACGCGCGGCAGCCGTTTCCACCTCCGGCGACGCTCGCTTCGCCGACGCCGAGGAGTGGTGGGACGCCCTCGTCGCCGCAGCCGACGTCGTCGACGAGGTGGAACGACCGGGCACCGGCCTCGTCGGCTTCGGCTCGTTCAGCTTCCGCAACTCCTCCGACGAAGGCGCTGCGCTCGTCGTACCGGAGATGATCGTCGGTCGGCGTGACGGCCACGCGTGGCTGACGACGATCAACCGCACCACCGACCAGTTGCCGGAGGTGAAGCCCGCCGAGGCACCCACCGGCGTGGAGCGGACTGACGGTGCGCTGTCGCCGGCGCAGTGGCGCGGCGCTGTCGGAGACGCCATCGAGTACATCCGCGCCGGACGTATCGACAAGGTCGTCCTCGCGCGCGACGAGATCCACACCGCCGACGCCGACATCGACCCGCGCTGGCTCCTCGCCCGCCTGTCCACCGCCTACCGCGACACGTGGGCGTTCGCCGTCGACGGGCTCGTCGGTGGCACGCCGGAGCTGCTCGTGCGCTCGGACAAGGGCCTCGTCACCTCGCGTGTGCTCGCCGGAACGATCCGGCGCACCGGTTCCGACGATCACGACCTGGCTCTCGCGGCGAGCCTCGCGCGCAGTTCGAAGGACCTCGTCGAGCACGAATTCGCCGTGCGTTCGGTGGAGGCCGCGCTGCGGCCGCACTGCTCCTCGATGAACGTGCCCGACGCCCCCTTCGTGCTGCACCTGCCGAACGTCATGCACCTCGCGACGGACGTCTCCGGGGCTCTCACCGACGGCGCGTCGTCGCTCACGCTCGCGGCGTCACTGCACCCCTCGGCTGCCGTCTGCGGTACGCCGACGCGCGAGGCCGCCCTCGTCATCGACGAGCTGGAACACATGGACCGCGGCCGGTACGCCGGGCCCGTCGGGTGGATCGACGCGCGCGGTGACGGCGAGTGGGGCATTGCCCTGCGCAGCGGCCAGATCGACATCGAGAACCCGTGCCGCATCCGCCTGTTCGCCGGCTGCGGCATCGTCGAGGGCTCGGATCCGGTGAGCGAGGTGGCCGAGTCGGTCGCCAAACTCGCACCGATGCGCGAAGCGCTGCGCTGATCGCCGCTACCGTCGAGGGATGAAGCAACTCCTCGTCATCACACACGCCCCGACGCCCGCCACCGTTGCGTTGCGCGACGCCGTGCTCGCGGGTGCGAGCGATCCCGAGTTCTTCGCCGGCGAGGTCGACGTGCACGCCGTGGCAGCCCTCGAGGCCACCGATCCGCAGCTCTACCTCGACGCCGACGGCTACCTCTTCGGCACGCCCGTGAACTTCGGCTACATCTCGGGCGCACTCAAGCACAGCTTCGACTCGACGTACGACGACCTGCTCGAGGAGGTGGCGCGCCGCCCCTTCTCCTACTGGGTTCACGGACGCAGCGACACCACCGGCGCGCGTCGTGCCCTCGACGCCATCACCACCGGGCTCGACCTTCGTCTGGTCGCCGAACCGTACGAACGCCTCGGCGAACTGAGCGACGTCGACCTCGCCGAGGCCCGCGAGTTCGGCGCCACCGTCGCCGCCAACCTCATCGCCTGACGCACACCGAGCGCGTCCGGACCGGCGCTCAGCGACGCTCGAACCGCGTCGGCATCTCCTCGGCACCGGCAACGGCCTCGACGGCGGCGGCCACGAGATTGCGGCGGCCGAGACGCTCACCGCTGCGATCGACCGTCACCTCGACCACCTGGACGTCCGGCCGCGGGTTCGAGACGAGATCGATGAGGTGCTCACGCGAGGTGGCCCGGGTGTACTCGACGCCGTGCGCCTGGCACACCATCTCGAGATCGGCGCCCGTCGGCGTACCGAAGACGCGCTCGAAGTGCTCGGCGAACTCCGGCCGCCCCTGTTCGAGGGTGCCGAAGATGCCCCCGCCGTTGTCGTTGATGACAACGATGGTGAGATCTGGGCGTGGCTCGCCGGGGCCGAGCAGCAACCCGTTGCTGTCGTGCAGGAACGTGAGGTCCCCCATGAGGGCGAAGCTCGGCCGCCCGTGCGCGAGTGCGATGCCCATGGCCGTCGAGACGAGCCCGTCGATTCCGGACAGGCCACGGTTGCCGACCGCGGACACCTTGCGAGCGATCTGCTGCGGGTTGCGCCCGAGGTCGAGGTCGCGCGCCGTGTTCGACGAACCCACGAGCAGCGCCGAGTCGGCCGGCAGGTGCTGCACGACGGTCGACGTCGCGGACATTCCGGATGGCCACGACTCAGCGACGAGCGGCCCGACGACCTGGGTGAGGCGGTGGCCCGCCATCCGCCACGCACTGGCCCAGCGACGGTCGGCGCACGCCGAGACCAGCTCGTGCGAACGGGCGATCGTGGCCCACTCGTGGACCCGCTGGACGACGTGTGAGGGGTCGGCCCACGCGTTCGATCCGGTGATGATCTCGACCGTCACCTCGGGGTTGCGCAGCAGCAGGGCGACGTCACGCGAGAGCGTCATGCGACCCGCGACGAGCACGCGTTCCGGCAGGTGCTCGTCCAGCCAGTCGTGGCAGGCGAGGATGAGCGAACCGTGCGGCATCGCGCGGCCACGGTGGTAGTCACCGAACGGCTCGGCGATGACGGGCCAACCGGCGGCGTCCGCGAGTTCGGCGATCTCCGCGCTCATGCGCGGGTCGGGCAGGTCGCCCATGAGGACGAGGGTGCGCGGCACCGGGGCGATGCCCGGCCCGTCCGCCACGGCGACGCGGGAGGCGGGGGCTCGCAACTGCAGCCACGGGCGTCCACGATCGCGGCCCTCGAGGGACTCTGGCCACGTCCCGTCGTCGGAGGTTTCGGGGGTGAGCGGCTCACGGAACGGCAGGTTGAGGTGGACCGGTCCGGCGTCGCCGGTGGGCACTCCCACGGCGTGCGCGACCGCACGACCGATGACCGAGCGCCACACGGTGTTCTGCCCCTCACGCTCGGCGGGCGTGGCGAACTCGTGGAACCAGCGCGTGGTCTGACCGAAGATCTTGACCTGATCCGTCGTCTGGTTGGCACCTGTGTCACGCAGCTCTGCGGGACGGTCGGCCGACATGACGATCATCGGCACCTGCGCGTGGTGCGCTTCGAGGACGGCCGGGTGGAGGTTCGCGACGGCCGTGCCGCTCGTCGTGATGACCGGCACCGGGTTACGTGAGATCTTCGCGAGTCCGAGGGCGAGGAAGCCGGCCGAACGCTCGTCGATGCGCACATGGAGGCGCAACTTCTTCGCGGCGTCGGCCCGCGCCACCGCGTAGGCGAGCGGCGCGGAACGTGAGCCGGGCGCGAGGACGACGTCGGTGATGCCCAGGCGCACGAGTTCGTCGACGAGGACGGTGGCCATAGCGGTCGAAGGATTCACCGGGCCAGTCTCGCGCACCCCGCCGCCGAAGGCCACACGTGACAGGGTGTGACGGACACTCGGGTGGGCCCGGTCCTGCCCGCTCCCGGGTGGGAGTGTGCGGTGGGCCCGACCCTGACAGGGCCGTTAGCCTGACCGACGTGAGCACCCTCAACGACCTCCCCGCCCCGAGCGGCGAGCAGTGGACCATCGCGGCGCACGGCTACGAGGCAACCGTAGTCGAGGTGGGTGGTGGTCTGCGCCGCCTGACCCACGACGAGCGTGACCTCGTCTTCGGTTATGCCGTCGAGGCAATGGCGGACGCCGCGCGGGGACACGTCCTCACGCCGTGGCCCAACCGAATCGACGGCGGACGGTACTCGTTCGACGGCGAGGATTACCTCCTGGCGCACACCGAACCGGGGCTGGCGAACGCCTCGCACGGTCTCGTGCAGTGGCTCGCCTGGGATCTCGTGGAGCGCTCGACCCACCGGCTGACCGTCGGCGTCACCCTCCATCCCCAGCCCGGCTGGGCGTGGACCCTGCGCGTCGAGATGACGTACTCGCTCGACCCCGACGGCCTGACGGTCACCCCGAACGTCACGAACCTGTCGTCCACCGCGTGCCCGTTCGGGTTCGGAGCGCACCCGTACCTCACCGCGGGTGAGTCCTCGCTCGACGACGCCGCCCTGACGCTCGACGTCGCCACGCAGCTCACCGTCGACGAGCGACTCATCCCGACCGGGCGCGAGACGAGCACCCACGATTTCTCCGGCGGGCTCCCGCTCGAGGGGGTCTCACTCGACACGTGCTTCACGGACATCGGCGTCACCGACGGCCGCTGGCGGGCGTCGGTCACGAGCGGCTCGCGCACGACGACACTGTGGGCCGACGCGAGTGCGTACCGCTACGTCCAGACCTTCACCGGCGATGGCCTGCCCGAACCGAAGAACCGCCGTTCCGGGCTCGCCGTTGAACCGATGACATGCCCCGCCAACGCCTTCAACACCGGGGAGGGCCTGCTCACCCTCGCGCCCGGCGAGACGTGGAGCGCCCCGTTCGGCATCACCGGCGCCTGAAACTCGATGTTGAGCGGTGAGCGCGGCACGGGTACCGCCCACACCGCTCAACATCGAACCCCGATGGGCGCCGCGGATGCCGATGCCGCCCGCGGCGACTACCGTGGTGAGAGTGCCTCGATCTGCCCGTAGCTTCGCCGACGACCTGAGGGGCCGCGCGGACGACGACCTCGCGGCGCTCCTTCTCGCCCGGCCCGATCTGGCGCGCCCGGCACCCGCCGACATCACGTCGCTCGCCGCGCGGGCCTCCACGCGCGCCAGCGTCCAGCGCGCTCTCGAACACCTCGACGCGCGCCTCCTCCACCTCGTGGAAGCGCTGCTCGTCGTCGGCGCCGAGGGCGCTCCTTCGGCGCTCGGTGCGTCACGTTCCGCCGTCGACGACGGTATCCGCGAGCTGTGGCACCAGGCTCTCGTCTGGCGCTCTCCCGGCGGGTGGCGCACCGCCCGAGCTGTCGGCGAAACCCTCACGCACCCAGCAGGATTGGGACGAAGCGCGAGCGATCTTGACGTACGACTGGACGACCTTGCCGTCGGCTCCGAGGGCGACTTCGACGCCGTGACACGGGCCTACAACGCGCTCTCACCGCGTGCTCAGGCCGTCATCGACCAACTCCGGTGGACATCCGCACGCGGCTCGTTCACCACGCAGACCCTGCGCGATGTGCGCCGCGAACTCGTCGGTGCCGGCCTCATGGTGGCCGTCGACGGCGAGCGCGGCAGCGACGCCGTCATCCCGCGTGAGGTCGGGCTCGCGCTGCGTGGCGGGCGTCTGTACCGCGAGGCGTGGGCTCCCCCGACCGCCGAGATGACCCACGTCGAGCAGGCGAGTGCCGACGACGCGGCGGCCGGCGCCGTGCTCGATCTGTTGTGGCGTCTCGACGAGGTCGTCGCCGCCTGGGACGCCCAACCGCCCCGCGTGCTGCGCACCGGAGGCGTCGCCGTACGCGATCACCGACGCACGGCCGTAGCGATCGACAGTTCGAGCGATCTGACGGCGTTCGTCCTCGAACTCTCCTACGCCGCCGGCCTTCTCGCTCCCGACGGGGAGGTCGATCCGCTGTGGCGGCCCACCGAGTTCTACGACGAGTGGGCCACGTGGACTCCTGCCCGTCGCTGGGCCCATCTGGCGTTCGCGTGGCGCGACACCACGCGCGCCGCGAGCCTCGCCGGTCAGACGATCGACGGCACTCTCGTCAGCGTCCTCGGCAAGGACGCCTCGTGGCCGCTCATGCGGGCTCGCCGCGCCGACGTCCTCGCCACGCTCGCCGCGCTCGAGGCAGGCAGCGCCCCGACCACCGAACAGGTCGACGCCCTGCTGCGCTGGAAACGACCCCTGCGCCTTCCCGAGGAAGCCCCCACCCGCGCCGACGACGTGTTGCGCGAGGCCGGCTGGCTCGGCGTGACGGGCCGCTCTGCCCTCACCTCCGCCGGTCGAGCGCTCCTCGCGGTGCCGAGCGACGACTCCGTCCCGACGAGCGAGGCGAACCTCGAGTCCGTCGCCGCCCTCATGGCCGCCTCCATGCCCCAGCCTGTCTCGCAGGTCATGCTCCAGGGCGACCTCACCGCTATTGCGCCAGGGCCTCTCACGGAAGAGGTCGCGACGTTCATGCGCCGCAGCGCCGACGTCGAATCACGTGGCGGCGCAACGGTCTTCCGGTTCACCGAGAGCAGCATCCGACGGTTGCTCGACCACGGCGTCTCCTCGGGCGAAGCGCTCGAGGCCCTCCGGCGTCACTCGATGACACCGGTCCCCCAGGCGCTCGAGTACCTTCTCGGCGACGTCGCGCGTCGATACGGCCATCTGCGCGTCGGCTCCGTCGGTTCGTACGTGCGCAGCGACGACGAGGGATCGCTCGACGCCCTCGTCGCGGACTCCTCGCTCGCCTCGCTCCAGCTACGCCGCATCGCTCCGACCGTGTGCGTCTCGCCCCTGCCCGCCTCGACGCTGCTCGACGTTCTGCGTGAGCACCGTCACGCGCCGGTTGCCGAGACCTCGGACGGTGGCGTCGTCGTGCGCACCGAAGCGGTGAAGCGCTCCCCCACGCCCGGGCGCCGCAGCACGCCGGTTCGTGTTGTCCGCCTCGACGGTGACGAAGCGACGGCCATGACGCAGCGCATGCGGGAGGCGGAGAAGAGCGCCGTGCGCCCCTCGCAGCACGACGAGCGCACGCGCATCCCCTCGTCCGACCCGACGGTCACACTCACCTCCTTGCAGGACGCTGCCGCCGATCGGGCTCCCGTCTGGATCGGTTATGTCGATGCCTCGGGCGACATCAAGCGCGCCCTCTTCCGGCCGACGAGCGTCTCGGGTGGGCGCGTCGTCGGGCAGATCGGCGACAACACGACGACCACCCGCTCGTTCTCCATCCACCGCATCACCGGGGTGGCACCGGCGTGAGCGAGCCGATCGAGACGTGCCTCGTCGTCGTCACCCGGACCCTCGAGGGCCGCACGCACCTCCTGCTCGGGGAGAAGCTGCGCGGGTTCGGCCAGGGCCGCATGGTCGTGCCGGGCGGCAAGGTCGATCCGGGTGAAGCACCTCGCCGAGCGGCCGCGCGGGAGCTGTTCGAGGAGACGTCGCTTCGTGTGAACGACGCCGATCTGGACGCGCGGGGCGTCGTCACCTTCGCCTTCCCGGACGGCGGCGGGGTCGACATGCGCGTGCACGTCTTCGTCACCGACGCGGCCGCGGGCGAACCGAAGGACTCGGACGAACTGCTCGTCACGTGGGTGCCCGTCGACGCTCTGCCCACGAGCCGTATGTGGCCGGACAACGTCCACTGGCTCCCTGCGGCGCTTGCTGGTGGCTTCGACGAGGCCACCTTCACCTACGCCGCGGACGGCGCGACCCTCGCCAGTCACACCGGAATCTGAACGCGGGTCTTTCGTCCCAGATACCTGGGGCCGAGGACGATGATCGCAACACCGGCGAGGAGCAGCGCTCCTCCGGCGAACGCCGAGACAGCCGGCACCTCCCCGAGGAACAGCCACCCGGCGAGGAAGCCGACGACCGGCACGAGCAGAGTGAACGGTGCGACGTTCGAAGCCGGGTAGTGGCCCATGAGGCCGTTCCAGATCGTGTAACCCACCAGGCTTGCGAGGACGACGGTGTAGGCGGTCGAGGCGACCGCTGCGCCTCCGAAGTGATGAAGCCCCTCGACCATCCGGTTCGGGCCCTCGATGAGGAAGGACAGCGCGAACAACGGCAGCGGCACGAAGAGGCTGCCCCACACCGTCAGTCCCAGGCCGGACGCGCCGGCGCAGCGGCGGGCCGCGACGTTCCCCGCGCCCCAGCTCAGCGCACCGGCGAGACAGAGCATCACCCCGACGAGTGGCGTCGCGCCCGAGCGTCCGGACGCCACGAGAACGAGACCGGCCAGGGCCACACCCACGCCCACGAGCTGGATCGCCTTCGGTCGCTCCTTGAGCAGAGCGGCCGCGATGACGACGGTGAAGAGCGCCTGGGCCTGGAGGATGAGCGACGCCATCCCGGAGGCGAGACCGGCGGCCATGGCCGAGTAGAGAAAACCGAACTGCCCCGCCGACATGAGCAGGCCCACCGGTGCGAGGTCGCGCCAGGCCACCTTCGGACGCGGTACGACGGCGACGAACGGCACGATGCAACTGAAGCGAATGGCCGCGAACAGCAGCGGCGGCACGCCCTCGAGGCCTTCGTGGATGACGACGAAGTTGACGCCCCAGATGAGCACGACGAGAAGTGCGAGGGCGATGTGGCGGGGCGTCATGGGGCTATTCGACCGCGCGGGGACCCTGCCGGACGAATGCGCGTCCACGGGCGCGGACGGCTGCGCCCCGAGGGTGGCATGCGCGGGGCCCGCCCCGGCGTGCGGAGCGGGCCTCGTCGCCGGCTCCTGGCGAACGATCAGACGATGTCGATCAGAAGATGCGAACGCGCTCGTCCTCGTCGATCCACATGCCGTCGCCGGGCTTCACGTCGAACGCCTCGACGAACTCGGTGAGGTTGCGAGCGGCGTTGGCGCGCACATCCATCGGCGAGTGCGGGTCGATGGCGAGCAGGCGCTTGGCCTCGGCCTCACGGGCGACGCCGCTCCACACCTGTGCCCAGCCGAGGAAGAAGCGCTGCGCGCCGGTGAAGCCCTCCAGCACGGGCGCAGGGGCTTCTTCGCAGGCGATGGTGTACGCCTTGTAGCCGATCGTCAGGCCGCCGAGGTCGCCGATGTTCTCGCCGACGGTGAGACCACCGTTGATCTTGACGCCCGGCGCGTCACGCGTCTCGTACTGGGAGAACTGCTCGATGAGCTTCTTCGCCAGTGCGTCGAACCGCTCGCGGTCGCCCTCGGTCCACCAGTCGACGAGTTCGCCGTCGCCGTTGAAGCGCGAACCCTGATCGTCGAAACCGTGGCCGAGCTCGTGCCCGATGACGGCGCCGATGCCGCCGTAGTTGACGGCGTCGTCGGCGTCCACGTCGAAGAACGGCGGCTGCAGGATGGCGGCCGGGAAGACGACCTCGTTCATCATCGGGTGGTAGTACGCGTTGACCGTCTGCGGGCTCATGAGCCACTCGGTACGGTCGATAGGGCCGCCGATCTTGGCGAGCTGGTAGTCGGTCTCGAACGACGCCGAACGCTTGACGTTGCCGACGAGATCATCGGCGAGGATCTGCAGTTCGGAGAAGTCACGCCACTTGTCGGGGTAGCCGATCTTGGGCGTGAACCGGTCGAGCTTCTCGAGGGCCTTGGCCTGCGTCTCCTCGCTCATCCACGCGCTCTCGCGGAAGCTGCGGCGGAAGGCTTCGACGAGGTTGTCGACGAGTTCGACCATGCGCTCCTTGGCCTTGGGCGGGAAGTGGCGCTCGACGTAGAGCTTGCCCGCCTCCTCGCCGAGCACGCCCTCGACGAGGCCGACGCCGCGCTTCCAGCGCTCACGCAGCTGCGGCGTTCCCGACAGGGCGCGACCCGCGAAGTCGAAGCGCTCCTCGACGATGTCGTCGGTGAGGTAGCTGGCGAACGACGTCACGAGGTGCCACGTCATCCACGCCTTCCAGTCCTCGACGTCACGCTCGTCGAACAACTCGCCCAGGGCCTCGAAGTAGCTCGGCTGGCCGACGACGACGTTCGCGAACGCGCCGTCCGGCACGACCTGGCCCTCGAGCCACGCGTCGATGTCGAACGCGCCGAAGAGCTCACGCAGTTCCTCGAGCGAGTATCGGTTGTAGCTCTTGACGGCGTCGCGGGTGGAGACGTTGTCCCAGTGGTGCTTCGCGAGGGCCTTCTCGAGCTCGTAGACGCGCGGGGCGACCTCGTCGGCGTTCTCGACGCCCACGAGCGTCAGGAGACGTTCCATGTGAGCGGTGTACTTGTCGCGAATCTCGGCGTACTGCTCCTCGCGGTAGTAGGCCTCGTCGGGAAGGCCCAGGCCGCTCTGGCCGAGGTAGACGATGTACTCGTCGCTGTTCTTCGCATCGGCGCTGACGTAGAAGCCGAACAGGCCGCCCATGCCGTACCGCTCAAGGTGGCCGAGCAGCATGAGCAGGTCACGCTTGTCGGTGAGGCCGGCGATGACGGCGAGGTCCTCGAGGATCGGCGACGTTCCGAGGGTGGCGATGCGCTCGGTGTCCATGAACGAGCGGTAGAGGTCGCCGACCTTCTGCGTGGCGGGCCCCGCGTCCGTTCCGTCGTTCTCGGCGGCCTCGGCCTTGCCCGCAGCTTCCTCGATGATGTCGCGCATGGCCTTCTCACTCGCCTCGCGCAGCATGTCGAAGGCGCCGTAGCGCGATTTGTCCTCGGGAATCGGGTGGTTGGCCACCCACGTGTTGTTGACGTGCGCGAACAGGTCGTCCTGCGGGCGCACGTCCGGGTCGAAGCTGGTCACGTCCAGGCCGGAGTTGATCTTGCTCGTCATGCCCCTACCTTCTCACCCCGCGCTGACAGCACCCGCCGCCGCGAGTCCGAGGACCCACGGCGGCGTTCGGCAGGAAGGGCGTTCGGGCCTCAGCGCGCCGGTTCGACGACCTCGGCGACGTCGTCGTCGAGGTCGACGATGCCCGGCAGCGCGTTGGGGTCGTCCCGCACCTCCTTGGGGTTGGTCTCGGGTAGGAAGAACGCCCCGACGGCGGTGAGTACGCCGAGGAGCACCATGTAGGCCGCGATGCCGTTCGTGCTGCCCGTCTTCTCGATGACGGTCGCCATGATCATCGGCGTCGGACCGGCGAGCGCGATCGCGGACAGCTGGTAGGCCAGCGACATGCCCGAGTAGCGCATCTTGGGGTGGAAGATCTCACCGAGGTACGCCGCCAGCGGTCCGTAGATCGAGGACTGGAAGAAGCTCGTGATGAACGAACCGACGGCGAACAACGCGAGGCTCTTCGTGTTCATGAGCGCGAAATACGGGAAGATCGACAGCGCCAGACCGATGCCGGACCACAGCACGACGGGCTTGCGGCCGACCCTGTCCGACAGAGCACCCGCGAACAGGATGACCGGGATGTTGAACAACGAGATGACGAGCATGATCGCCAGCAGCGAGTCACGCGACATGCCCAGGTCGCTGGAGGCATAGCTCAACGAACCGACGATGCCGACGTAGAACATCGCGTTCGTGCCGCCCATCATGAGGCAGCCGAGCAGGATGCGCTTCCAGCCCTTCTTGACCACCTCGAACACCGGTGCCTGCTTGCCGACCTGAGCAGCGCGCTTGGCTGCGCGCTCCTGGAGCACCTTGAACTCGGCCGAGTCCTCGACCCGCTTGTGGATGAACAGGCCCAGCGGGAACAGCACGGCGCTGAGGAGGAACGGGATGCGCCAGCCCCAGTCGAGGAAGGCCTTGGCCGAGACGAAGTGCGAGACCGTGAGGAAGGCGAGGTTGCCCAGGATGACGCCGATCGGCACACCCATCTGCCCGAAGGTTCCCGCGTAGCCGCGCTTCTTCGGGCCTTCGGATTCGGTGAGCAGCAGGATGATGCCGCCCCACTGACCACCCGCCGCGAGGCCCTGCACGAAGCGCAGGAGCACGAGGAGGATCGGCGCCGCGACACCGATCGTCGCGGCGGTCGGCAGGAGGCCGATGCCGAACGTCGCGATTCCCATGGCGAAGATGCAGAAGACGACGACGGGCTTGCGCCCGATCTTGTCGCCGTAGTGCCCAGCGAGGATGCCTCCGAGCGGGCGGGCGAGGAAGGCCGCCCAGAAGGTGCCGAAGGAGAGCAGCGTACCCGTCAGGGCCGAGCTGTCCGGGAAGAAGATGTGCGGGAAGACGAGTGCGGCGGCGGTACCGAAGATGAAGAAGTCGTACCACTCGATCGAACTGCTCAGCAGACTCGAGATGAGCAGTTGGCGACGCCGTTTCGCAGGGATGGCTTGGACGGCGTCGCTCACGGCTGCCGAGGTGTCGGCCATGGGAACTCCTTCAATGACGTTGAGGCGCGGGGCGATTCGAGCGCGAGCGGAGTCGCCCGGGCGTTCAACCAATGTGTCCTGTGCCACATTGCAGGGTCAATAGTCGTTGCCGATTTGTTACTAACTGACCAACTGTCAATAGCGGGTGCGCGGCGGCGGCTCGGGCCGGGCGCGCTCGCCCACCCAAGGCCGGAATGGCCCCGCGCCCCTCGTCGTTAGGCTGAGAGAACCCAGACATCCGGCGAAAGGGCCATCACGTGCCGAACGGCGCACTCATCGTCCAGAGTGACCGCACGATCCTGCTCGAAGTCGACCACGAGAATGCCGAGGCGGCCCGCCGGGCCATTGCGCCGTTCGCCGAGTTGGAGCGCGCGCCGGAGCACGTGCACACCTACCGCGTCACGCCGCTCGGCCTCTGGAACGCTCGCGCTGCCGGCCTCGACGCCGAAACCGTCGTCGACGCGCTCATCACACACAGCCGTTTCCCCGTGCCGCAGTCCCTCCTGCTCGACGTGGCCGAGACGATGGATCGCTACGGGCGCCTCGTGCTCGAGAAGGACGGCGAACAGCTCGTCCTGCACTCCACGGACAAGCCCGTGCTCGAAGAGGTGCTGCGCCACAAGAAGATCAAGCCCCTCGTCGGCGAACGCCTCGACGAGCTGACGGTCGTCGTCCACCCGAGCGAGCGAGGCGCGATCAAGCAGGAGCTCATCAAGGTCGGCTGGCCCGCGGAGGACCGCGCGGGCTTCGTCGACGGCGAGGCTCACCCGATCGAGCTCGACACCTCCGGCTGGCAGCTGCGCCCCTACCAGGCGCAGGCCGTGGACGGCTTCTGGGACGGCGGCAGCGGCGTAGTCGTCCTGCCGTGCGGTGCCGGCAAGACGCTCGTCGGAGCGGGTGCCATGGCGAAGGCCAAGGCGACGACGCTCATCCTCGTGACGAACACCGTCAGTGCCCGCCAGTGGCGCGACGAACTCCTCAAGCGCACCTCGCTCACCGAGGACGAGATCGGCGAGTACTCCGGTGCGCGCAAGGAGATCCGCCCGGTGACGATCGCGACGTACCAGGTGCTCACGCTCAAGCGGAAGGGCGTCTACCCGCACCTCGAACTGCTCGACGCGCGCGACTGGGGCCTCGTCGTCTACGACGAGGTCCATCTGCTGCCCGCGCCGATCTTCCGCATGACGGCCGACCTCCAGGCCCGCCGCCGCCTCGGCCTCACGGCCACGCTCGTGCGCGAGGACAACCGTGAGGACGACGTGTTCTCCCTCATCGGCCCCAAGCGTTACGACGCGCCGTGGAAGGACATCGAGAGCCAGGGCTACATCGCGCCGGCCGACTGCGTGGAGGTGCGCGTGGGCCTGTCCGACGCAGACCGCATGGCTTACGCGACGACGGAGCCCGACGAGCGTTACCGCTTCGCGTCCTGCGCGACGGTGAAGGACCCGGTGGTCGAGCGCATCGTCAAGCAGCACGAGGGCGCACCGACGCTCGTCATCGGGCAGTACCTCGACCAGCTCGAGACGATGGCGAACCGTCTGGACGCCGACCTCATCACCGGCGAGACGTCCGTCGCGGTGCGCCAGAAGTTGTTCCAGCAGTTCCGCGACGGCGAGATCACGAAGCTCGTCGTGTCCAAGGTGGCGAACTTCTCGATCGATCTGCCGGAAGCGAGCGTCGCCGTGCAGATCTCCGGAACGTTCGGTTCACGTCAGGAGGAGGCCCAGCGCCTCGGGCGCGTGCTGCGACCGAAGGCGGACGGGCGCACGGCGCACTTCTATTCGATCGTCACGCGCGACACCGTGGATGCCGACTTCGCCGCCCACCGTCAGCGCTTCCTCGCCGAGCAGGGCTACGCCTACCGCATCGTCGACGAGAGCGACATCTGAGGTCAGCGGCGCCAACGCGTTCGCCGCGCCTGCACGGGGTTGATGACCGTCAGGACGCTGACGCCGAAAGTGCAGGTTGTGCGCGATATTTCATGCACAACCTGCACTTTTCCGCATCACCTGACGGTGACGACGGGTTGTCCACAGGGTCTCTGCGGCGCCCACGTTCGTGCAGCCACAGTGGTGGCATGGACCTTCCGCCGGGCGCTCCCCTGACGACCGCCGCCCTCACTGCGCTGGGGTATGACGCCCACGCGCGCCGACGCCTCTGTTCCAGTGGGCAGCTGCGACGCATCACCCACGGCGTCTATCTCGTCGCCGAAGCTGCGCCTGCGACGTTCGCCGAACAGCGGAGGCAGTACCTCCAGCGGGCGGGCGCCCTCATGGCGGCACTCCCCGACACGTATCTCGTCGGCCCGAGCGCCTGTCTGGCACAAAATCTCCCGCTGCTGAACCCACCGTCAGCCATTCATCTGTCCCGGGAGCGACAGCTCCACTCGAACCGAGCGGGCGTCGTTTCGCGTCGTCCGTGGCCGCATTCCGTCGAGCCGGTCGACGGCCTCATGACGCAGCAGGCGACGGCGGCCGTCATCGAGGTCGCCGCACTCGAGGGGACGTTGGCCGGTCTCGTTCCCGCCGACGTCGCCGCACGCCGCGGCCTCCTGCTCGACACCGATGCGCTCCTCGACGCCTGGGGCCGACGCAGGGGCAGCGCCCACGCCCGAGCGGCATTGGCCCTCGCGGACGGTCGACGCGAGTCGGTGCTCGAGACACGGGTCGCGTGGGCGGCTGCGCTCGAAGGCATCGCCCTCGACCCGCAACTGCGAGTCCTCGACGAACGCGGAGGGTTCGTCGCCCGAGCGGACTTCGTCGTGCGCGGGCATCGCGTCATCGTCGAGGTCGACGGGTTGGGCAAGTACCGTCACGACGGCGACCTACGGGCGGAGAAGCTTCGTCAGAGCGACCTGGAACGTCTCGGGTGGGTCGTCGTGAGGATCATGGCGAGAGACATCGACGCCGGCCGGGTGGGCGCGCTCCTGCGCGACGCCATCCGTCACGCCGACGCGCTCTTCGGCCCGTCAGCTGCCTGACGCCAAAAGTGCAGGTTGTGCACGATATTTCATGCACAACCTGCACTTTTCCGCATCAACTGACGCAGGGGTCAGGCCGCTTCGGCGTTCCCTCGCCCACGACGCACGTACGCCCAACCCATGAAGCCGAGCACGATGCCGGCGACGCAGGTCCACGGCCACCAGTGCCGGTCGCCCTCGTGAAGGGCCGGCACGAGCAGCGTCACGACGAGCGCGAGCGCCCACACGGCGATGCCACCGAGGATGACCCGGGCGGTGTCGAGGTGAAGCGGTTGCGGCTTCGGAATGACGGTGTCGCCGCCGGTGAAGAAACGCTCGTAGGGCGACTCCTCAGGCGGGGGCGCACCCTCCTGGGGCAGACGGACGCCGGCCTCGTACGACATGGAGACCTCGGCGCGCTCGCGCATCTCCCGCGCGCGCTCCACCGAACGGGGCGTCGCGCCGTCCGGGCGCGGTTCGCGCGCACGACGGGAGGGGTCTGGTGTCACGGCGTCCAGCCTAGTTCACGGCCTGGAGCGCCCACCCCTCGGCGCCGAACACGGGCACGCTCCCGCACGAAATACCATCAGTGCCATGTCGAGCACACCCATGACTGCCCAGCCCGGGGGCGCACCGTCCGGCGCACTGGACCGCTACTTCAAGATCACCGAGCGCAGTTCCACCGTCGGTCGCGAGATCCGCGGCGGTCTGGTCACGTTCTTCACGATGGCTTACATCATCGTGCTCAACCCGCTCATCATCGGCACCCAGGCCGACTCGACGGGTCACTACATCGGAGGCGGCACCGAGCCGAACCTCGCCGCCGTCGCCGCCGTGACGGCCCTCGTCGCCGGTCTCATGAGCATCCTCATGGGCAGCGTCGCCAAGTTCCCCATCGCCATCGCCACCGGCCTCGGCCTCAACGCGTTCCTCGCGTTCTCCGTCGCCAAGATCCCCGGCATGACGTGGAACGACGCGATGGGCCTCGTCGTCATCGAGGGATTCATCATCTTCCTGCTCGTGGTGAGCGGGTTCCGCAAGGCGCTGTTCGCCGCCATCCCCCGTTCGCTCAAGACCGCCATCTCGGTGGGTATCGGCCTGTTCATCTGCCTCGTCGCGCTTCACGACGCGGGCTTCAACTCCGCCGGTGGCGGCTTCCTCCAGCTCGGCCCGACGGGCAACCTGCAGGGCTGGCCGGTGCTCGTCTTCATCATCGGCGTGCTCCTCATCGCGGCGCTCATGGCGCGTCGTGTGCACGGTGCCATGCTCATCGGCATCATCGCCATGACGGCGCTGGCGCTCGTCATCGAGGGCGTCGCGGATCTGGGCGCGAAGGGTGAGAAGAACCCGACGGGCTGGTCGCTCACCATTCCGTCGATGCCGAAGGATCTGCTCACAGCCCCCGACTTCTCGATCATCGGCGACTTCTCCCTGACGGGTGCGTTCGCGAAGGTCGGCGCCATCTCCGCCATCCTCATCATCTTCACGCTCGTGCTCGGCGCGTTCTTCGACCTCATGGGAGCGATGTACGCGGTCGGCGCGGAAGGTGACCTGCTCGACGAGAACGGCGTTCCGGAGCACTCCGAGCGCATCATGGTGGTCGACTCGATCGCCGCGATGGCCGGTGGTGCGGGTTCGATCAGTTCGAACACGGCGTTCATCGAGTCGGCCTCGGGTGTGGGCGAGGGTGCCCGTACGGGTCTCGCATCCATCGTGACGGGCACGGTGTTCCTGCTCGCGACGTTCCTGTCGCCGGTCGTCGGGATGGTGCCGTCGGAGGCTGCGGCCCCGGCGCTCGTCATCGTCGGTTACCTCATGATGACGCAGGCCACCGACATCGACTGGAAGAACATGGAGATTGGCCTGCCGGCCTTCCTCACGATGGCGCTCATGCCGTTCACGTACTCCATCGCGGTGGGTATCGGAGCAGGCTTCATCAGCTACGTGCTCATCAAGCTCGTCAAGGGCAAGCCGAAGGACGTGCACCCGCTCATGTACGTCGTGGCCGCGATGTTCGTCGTCTACTTCGCCATCGACCCGATCAAGCAGTTGCTCGGCGTGAGCTGAGCCTCCGACCAGCAATCGGACCCGCGACCTCGAGCTAGGAGGTCGCGGGTTCGATACGTCCGGGACGCGCACCCACCTGTTCTCTGCCGAGGTTACTGACCGCCACCCCCAGGACGGTGGCCTGCAAGCGCTCGACGGCCGCGAGCCGCACTCCTCGTGCCGTGGCATCGTCGTCGAGCGCCGTGACGACATCGACCGGTCGCGCGCTTCGTGCCACTTCGGCGCGCACGGCAGCGGCCACCTGCTTCGCCCACGGTCCGGTCACGACGACCTTCGACGGATCAGCCCACCCGACGAGCGAGGCCACCACGGCCGACACAGCCACTGCGAGTGCCTGACGCACCGAGTCATCCGATGCCGTCACCTCGAGCAGACGCTCCACATCGACAGCGCTCGAACCAGGCTGACGCAGCCCGAGCCGCGCGAACACCTCGGTGAAGGGGATCGCCGTGCCGTCCGGCCCCGGGACGACGATGTGCCCGATCTCCCCGGCGAGACCGCGACCGCCTCGCAACACACGGCCGTCCTCGACGATCGCGGCGCCCAGCCCCTCACCGAGATGGATGAGTCCAACACACCCTTCCTCGACGAGCGTGTTCGCGGCCCAGTTGACGTCGTTGTCGACGATGACGTCGTCACACAGGTCAGCCAGCGCCGCGCGAGCGTCGAGTTCGCCGACAAGGAACGGCTCGTCGGGTAGCTGCACCGCCCGCCCCGTGTGCCGGTCGACAGGATCAGCCACCGAGACGGCAGCGCACCGCACGGGTACGAGGCCGTCTCGCGAAACTCGGGCCAAGACCGCCTTGGCCACTCGAGTCAGTCGCTGCTCGTGTGGGCCGTCGACGGAGCGTGCACGGGCAATTTCGTCACCGTGGATGTCGACTACGACACCGCTGACCCCGACCGGCGCCACGACGAGCGCCAGCGCCACCCCCACCTGCGGCGCGAGACGCACGATCGCCGTCGACCGTCCGCGCCCGGACGTGCGTTCCCCCGTTTCCTCGACCAGGCCCGCAGCGACGAGACGTGACACCGACGTCGCGGCGGTGGGACGTGAGAGGCCCGCGGATTCGGCCAGCGACGCACGCGTCGCCTCCCGCTCGTGCGCCAACACCGTGAGCACTCGACGATCGGTCGACGCTCGGACGAGATGGGAGCCGGTGTCAGTCACCCCTGAATCGTAAACCCTCTTTACAAAAGCGAGGGGGCGCCTTAGATTGACGACACCTAGTTTGTAAACCTCCTTTACGAAAGGATCGCCGTGACGATGTCGCCTGCCCCCGAGGCCAGGGAGCTTCCCCACTGGCAGTCCACGCCCGACGACCTGCGTGGGGCGATCAAAGAGATCAAGGCCGCACTGCGCGCCCGCGTCGAGGCGTCGGGACGCACGGTCGAAGAGGTCTTCGAGGTCGTCGAGAAGCGCGTCGCGGACCAGGTCGAAGAACTCAAGGAGATGAAGGCACGCGGTGAGAACCCCTGGCCGGTCGTGCGGTACGAAGACCTCCTCGACGATTCGAAGCGCGACACCCTGCGCGAGCAGATCCGCCGCCGCGGGTGCGCCGTGATCAAGGGGCACTTCCCCCGCGAACAGGCCCTGGAGTGGGATGCCCAGATCGTCGACTACGTCGAGAAGAACGCCTTCTTCGAGAACTACCGCGGCCCCGGCGACGACTTCTTCGGCACCGTCGGTTCGAAGCCTGAGATCTACCCGATCTACTGGAGCAAGCCGCAGATGCAAGCCCGCCAGAGCGAACGGATGGCAACCGTCCAAGCCTTCCTCAACAGCGTCTGGACCAGCGAGTCCGACGGGCAGCAGTGGTTCGACCCGAACCGCGATTCGCTCTACCCGGACCGCATCCGCCGTCGCCCTCCGGGCGCGGACTCCGCCGGCCTCGGAGCACACCTCGACCCGGGAACGCTCGACCTGTGGATGACCGAGGAGTACCAGAGGCACTTCGCGCCACTCTTCGACGGTCGTCCCGAGGAATACGACCCCTGGGATGCCGCTCACCGCACGTCGGGGCCGCAGTACCCCGGTTCGACGATGTGCTCGGCCTTCCGCACTTTCCAGGGCTGGACCGCGTTGTCGGACATGAAGAACGACCAGGGCGTCCTGCAGAGCGTGCCCATCCCCGAGGCGATGGCCTACCTCATGCTTCGACCGCTCGTCGAGGACGTACCTGACGACGACATGTGCGGGGTCACCGTCGGCCAGGTCTTCCCGTGCAACTGGAAGTGGCACCCTCACCTCATGGAGGCTCTGTCGGTCATCCCCGACGTCGAAGCCGGCGACTCGGTCTGGTGGCACTGCGACATGGTGCACGCCGTCGAGGACGTGACCAACCAGGAGGGCTGGGGCAACGTCATGTACATCCCCGCCGCCCCCTGGTGCCCGCGCAACGAGGCGTACAGCGCCAGTGTTCGCGAGGCCTTCGCAACGGGCGCCAGCCCGAGCGATTTCCCCGACGAGAACTACGAGGTCGACTGGGAGGGACGCTTCACCGAAGCAGACCTCAACGAGATCGGACGCCGCGGCCTCGGTCTCGCATGACGGCGCACTCCTGCGCGTGAAGGCCGTGGCTCATCGCACGTGAGCCACGGCCTTCACGCGCCGCGCGCGCACGGATGAGCGCGCCTTCCCTTTTGCCCGCCCAGCGGCAATGCTGGGGCCATGCCAGCACCAGCAACCACCGTCGTCCTGTTCGGCGCCACCGGCGACCTCGCTCGACGCAAGCTCCTTCCCGGGCTGCTCCACCTGTTCGCCAGCGACCTGTGTGACGACCTGCGCGTCGTCGGGACGTCGCTCGAGGATTTCGACACGGAGTCGTTCCGCGAGTTCGCGCGTACCGCCATCGCCGAGTTCTCCTCCCACCCGGTCACCGACCAGCAGTGGGACGACTTCGACGACCGCCTCACCTTCGTCCGCTCCGACGCAGGCCCGGACGCCCTGCGCAAGGCCGTCGAAGAGGCCGAGTCGCACTTCCCGCAGGGCAGCCAGCGCCTGCACTACCTCAGCGTCCCGCCGAAGGCCGCCCTCTCCGTCCTCGCCGAGCTGCACCAGGCGGGGCTCGTCGAACGCAGCCGCGTCATCATGGAGAAGCCCTTCGGCACCGACCTCGCGAGCGCGAAGAAGCTCAACGCCGCGGTCCACGAGTACTTCGACGAGAGCCAGATCTTCCGCATCGACCACTTCCTCGGCAAGGAGGCGGCGCTCAACATTCTGGCGTTCCGCTTCGCGAACGGCCTGTTCGAGCCGATCTGGCACCGCAACAACATCGACCACGTGCAGATCGACGTGCCCGAGACGCTCGGTCTCGAGACGCGCGCCGAGTTCTACGAGTCCACGGGCGCCTACCGCGACATGGTCGTCACGCACCTGTTCCAGGTGCTCGCGTTCACCGCGATGGAACCGCCGACGTCACTCGAGCCTGATGCCATCACCGAGGAGAAGAACAAGGTCTTCCGCTCGATGATGCCGCTCAACCCCGAGGACGTCGTGCGCGGGCAGTACCTCGGCTACCGCGACATGAAGGGCGTCGGCCCCGAGAGCGAGACCGAGACGTTCATCGCGCTCAAGTGCTACATCGACAACTGGCGTTGGGCCGGCGTGCCGTTCTACCTGCGCACCGGCAAGAAGATGGCCGAGGGCGCACGCATCATCTCGATCGCCTTCAAGGAGCCCCCGAAGTCGATGTTCCCGAGCGGATCGGGCGTCGGTCAGCACGGCCCCGACCACCTGACGTTCGACCTCGCCGACAAGGCCCGCATGTCGCTCAGCTTCTACGGCAAGCGCCCCGGGCCGGGCTTCCGCCTCGACAAGCTGTCGATGCAGTTCGCCATGGGCGACACCGACTGGGCCGGAGGCGCACTCGAGGCCTACGAGCGTCTGATCTACGACGCCATCCGCGGCGACCACACCCTGTTCACGACGGCCGACGGCATCGAGCGCCTGTGGGAGGTCAGCCAACCGCTGCTCGACAACCCGCCGCCGGTGCGCCCGTACGACCCGGGCACCTACGGCCCCAACCAGATCCACCAGCTCATCGCACCGCGGGGCTGGCGCCTGCCGTTCGAGCGCAAGTGGCGCGAACCCACCGTCTGACGCACCGTGCGAGCATGACGAAGGCCGCTCACCTCACGAGGTGAGCGGCCTTCGTCATGGGCCGGGTTCTCGGACACTAGAAGGGAAGAAACCTTCCCGTCGTGTGCGTAGGCGACGGCCTTGGGCACCACAAGGGAAGAAATCCTCCCTCGATGCCACGAGGCGGGCTCAGGCCTGCGGCGACTCGCTCTCGTTCGCCTTGTCGCTCGTCGCAGCCGAGGTGTCGGTCTCGGCGTTCTCGACCTCGAGGTCGGCGTCGAACTCGTCGAGCACCGGAGCGTCCTGGTGGTCGTGGGCCTCGGGGGCTTGCATCTCCACCTCGGAGTGCGCACCGCAGCCGAAGTCGAGCGCAACGACCTTGCCGTCGGCGGGCGACCAGTCGTTGGCGCAGACGCCGAACTGCTGACGCAGCACGCCCGCCATCGGCACGAAGTAGCCGCACGAACCGCACTGCGCGGGGGCCTTGCGGGCCACCTCGGCGCTCGGGCCGTGGTCGCCGTCGTACCAGCGCTGCGCCGCTTCGTCACGACCCTCGGCCGAGAGCACGCGCTTGCGGCCGAGGCCGAGCTCGAAGAACGCGACCTGGTCGACGTCCTCGTCGCCGGTGGCCTCGAAGCCTGCCTCGAGGCGCGGGTCGTCCTCCTTGTAGGGAAGGACGTCACCAGCGCTGAGGTCGCCCGGCGCAAGGCGGTCGGCCCACGGCACCCACTCGGGCGCGAGCACCGACGTCGCGGACGGCATGAGGTTGGTCTCGCAGACCGTGGCCACCTTGGCGCGCGGCGCACGGGCCACCGTGACGGCCCAGCGCCAGTCGGGGTAGCCCTTGGCGTTGCTCGCGAAGTAGTGCGTTCCGAGACGCTCCGCGTCCATGACGAAGTCGACGTGCTCGCCGACGGCGCCCGGATCGGCGATGGCGGTGACGGCCTCGAGCGCGAGCTTCTGCGCCGCCTCGCTCGCGAGAACGGCGTCGTGCTTGACGGCCTTGGCGCGGCGAGCGCGCGTCGCACGAGGTGCCTCGGACGTCGGTGCGGTTACCTCGGCGTCGGCGGCGAAGTCCTCGACGCGCTCCGGTTCGGCCACTGCGGGTTCAGTCATGGGTCTCAGACCTCGAGGTCGTCGGCGACGGCGCGCAGCACCGCCGCGATCTTGTTCGAATGGGACCGGTCGGGGTAGCGCCCCTTCTGCAGACCGGAGGACAGGTCGTCGAGCAGACGGATCACGTCTTCGACGATAACGCTCATCTGCTCGGCGGGCTTGCGCTTGCGCTCGGCGATGGAGGGCATCTTGTCGAGCACCTCGACGTGCATGGCCTGAGCGCCCTTGCGGCCCTGGGCGACGCTGTACTCGACGCGCGTGCCGCCACGCAGCTGGGTGACGCCCGCTGGGAGCGCGCTCGCGGGCAGGAAGACGTCGTCGCCGTCGTCGCCGGAGACGAAGCCGAAACCCTTTTCGGCGTTGAAGAACCTGACCTTGCCGACCGGCACGTCACACCTCGTTCGAATTGCCGGGTGCCGGACGACGAGCCGTCCCGCACCCCCGCGTGCACATAACTTGCGAAGTTTACCGGCGCGCGCCGGGCTCCAGCGAATCGTCCGCCGGCGGCGTGGGTTCCGCGCTGCGCGCTCCGCCGCGAAGGTCTCGCAGCACCTCGTCGCGCTCCGAGCGCGACACGTTCGTCGTCACGACCGGACGCTCCTGGCGCGCCTTCCACCACAGGAAGACACCGATGAGGAGGGAGCCGAACCCGCCGAGCAGAACGATGAGCGAGAGGATCGCCCAGATGACGACGCCGGTGATGACGAGGGCGCCCCGGTGGCCGTCGTTCGCGAGGTTGGTGATGAGCGCGATGCCGCCACCGATGAAGAGCGGCGCGACGATCCACAGCATCACGGCGCCGCGGATCATGTTCTTGCGCGCGTGGCGCCTCACCTCGTCCATGCGTTCACGGTACCGACGCGGGGCGCGGTAATCGAAACGCCCGCCGCACCCCACGATGCCCCGCGGCGCATTTTCTGCCGTGACGACCGGTGTCGGTGGTCGCCGCTAGGCTCCGGGCATGAGCTCGCCGCCTCGCATCAGTGCCTTTCAGGCTCGTCGCATCGCCCTCGCGGCGCAGGGCTTCGCGCGCCCGCGTCCTGACGAGGTCACCACCCGCCACCTGAGCGCGACCGCGGCGCGACTTCAGGTCGTGCAGATCGACAGCGTCAACGTGCTCACGCGCAGCCACTACCTGCCGTTCTTCAGCCGTCTCGGTCCCTACGACCCGGCCGCCCTCGACGCTCTGCGCGATCGCGCGCCGCGCCGTCTCGTCGAGTACTGGGCGCACGAGGCCAGCCTCGTCTCCCCGCAGGTGTGGCCGCTGCTGCGTCACCGCATGGCGCGCGCTCACTCCGACGCGTGGGGCGGCATGCGTCGCGTCGCGGCGGACCACCCGGAGCTCGTGGAGCGCGTCTACGAGTACGTAACGACGCACGCTCCCGCCACGGCGAAGACGATCGAGGCGGAACTCGCGCACGACGAGGAACTCTCGCGCGAGCACTGGGGCTGGAACTGGTCCCTCATCAAGGCTGCGCTGGAGCACCTGTTCTGGGCCGGGCGCATCACGTCGGCAGGGCGCACCCGTCAGTTCGAGCGCCGGTACGCGAGCCTCGAGCGCGTCCTACCCCATGAGATCGCCGCGAGCGCCGTCGCGGAGGATTTCTTCTCCCCCGAACCGCTTCTCGCCCCGCCGGCCGGTGACGATGTCGACTTCTTCGACGACGTCGTCGACCTCGTGCGCCGCAGCGCGATCGCGCACGGCGTGGGCACGGTGTTGTGCCTGCGCGACTACTTCCGACTCAAGACGGCACAGGTCGTGCCGGCCATCGACCATCTCGTGCGCGCCGGCGAACTCGAGCCCGTCGACGTCGAGTGCTTCGACAAGCCGGCGTGGCGCCACGTCGATGCGAAAACTCCGCGGCGCGTCGAGGCAGCGGCGCTCCTGTCGCCGTTCGACTCGCTGGTGTGGCAGCGCGAACGTACCGAGGCGCTGTGGAACTTCCGCTACCGGCTCGAGATCTACACACCCGCCGAGAAGCGTCAGTACGGCTACTACGTGCTGCCGTTCCTCTTCGGCGAGCACCTCGTGGCCCGTGTCGACCTCAAGGCGGACCGGGCCAACGGCGTCCTCCGGGCCCACGCGGTGCACTGGGAGCCGGGTGCGCTCACGCGCCACCCGGAAGCGGCCGGCGCCCTGGAGCGAGAACTCGCGACGATGGCCACCTGGCTCGACCTCCCGCGCGGATGGGCCGGACAGCTCGGGTCCTGAAGGCGCTGCGCCAACCCGCCTTTACCGTGCAGTGGCAGCGTCAGATGACGCTCTTGTCCGCCTTCCCGGGCCAGTGCTCGATGCGGAAGCTGTCGGCGTCGACGAGCACCTCGGCGGGCACGGCGTTCGGAATGTACTGACGCCGCGCGAGGTCGTTGCGCACGTTCGCCGACAGACGCGGTAGCGCGAGCGACATCACGCCGCCGTGGCTGATGACGAGCACGCTCTCGCCGCGGTACTGATCGGCGAGGTCCCGCAAGGCTTCTCGGTACCGGTTCACCACGTCGAGGCCCGATTCCCCTCCGGGAAAGGCGGCGTCGAGGTCACCGTCCATCCAGGCGGCGAGCACGCGCTGCATGCCGGCGTCACCGAACCGCTGACCGACGAGCTCCCCGACGCGGTACTCCTCGAAGCCGGGCAGGCTCGTCCAGTCGACGCCCAGCATCTCGGCGGCGACGCGGGCCGTCTCCTGCGCCCGGGCGACGTTGGAGCACACCACCGTCGCGATGTTCTCGGTCCGCAGGCTCTCCCCCAGCTCCCGCGCCTGCGAAAGGCCCAGCGGCGTGAGCCACCCGCCGGCCTCCGTGATGACACCGCGCGGAGTCTCGTAGGCAGCGTCACCGTGACGCGCGACGAAGAAGCGGGCCGGGCAGAACAGGTCGGACATGCGCTTCACGCTACCCGCGATGCCATGCGATGTTTCCCCCCGCGCTCACCCCTGTGGATGCCATGATCAAAACACTCACGACACCAGGAGGGGGGAGATCTCGATGAAGAACACACGCTCCGCTCTGGCAGCCACGGCCCTGATCGGCATGCTCGCTGTCTCCGGCTGTTCGTCGGACGACAAGGAGAAGGCGAAGGACGCCGCGACGACAGCCAGCAAGGCCGCCTCCAGCGCGAGTTCCGCGGCCACGAGTGCCGGCGGCGACACGAGTGCCAACGCCGACGACCAGCTGGCCTCGGCGTCCAAGAGTCTCGAGTCGATGCAGTCGCAGGCCGGTGGCGACTGCAAGATCTCGGTCGACGGCAAGGAAGCCACGACCTCCGTCATCGGCATGAGCTGCGACGACGCGAAGGGCGTGTGGAACGCGTTCGGTGGCAAGAGCGACCAGGCCGCCAACGAATCGGTCGAGTACAAGGGTGAGAAGTACCAGTGCTCCACCGGCGAGTTCAACGGCAAGCGCGCCTCGTCGTGCACGAGTTCCTCGGGCAAGGCTTTCGCCGTCGCCAACTGACGAACGACGCCGCCCGACATGACGAAGGGCGGGTGAGGAGCCCCCTGGCCACCTCACCCGCCCTTCGCGCACCGGCTGCGCCGCACGGCTCCTTTCTCAGAACGACGCCGGTGCGTGAGGGCCGAACTCCTGCGGTCCGGCCTGCCCGCCGCGCTTGCGCTCGGCGGCTGCCTCGCCGTAGATGCGGGCGTACTTCGTACCCGCGGCGAGAAGAACGAGGCCCGCGGCCATGAAGGTGAACGCCTTCGTCATCGAGCCCATGTACTGCAGGTCGAAGATGAACAGCTTCACGAGCGCGCAGCCGACGAGCGCCAGACCCCAGCCCATCGACGCCGTCAGGTGACGCGGCCGGCTCAGACCGGACGTGAGGACGAGGGCCGCGAGCGCCAGCGACATCACCGTGATGGCGAGGTGCACGAGGAAGAAGCCTGTCGGTGCCTTACCGAAGACGCTCAGCATCGTCATGGCCGTGCCGACGATCCCGGCGAAACCGCCGACGACGAGCAGGAACTGGGCATACGTGGCGTCGAGCTTGCGTCCACGCACGGCGGGAACCGTGAGGGCTGCGAAGGCAACGAACATCAGCCCGGTGACGAGCGTCTGCATCGTCATGTCGGTGACGCGGCTGCGGTAGAAGAAGTCCACGTACGCGGTGACCGTCCCCTGCGCCATGAATCCGAGGAAGAACGCGATGACGGCGCCACCTCCGACGATCGGGCCGGGAACGCGAGCGTGCACGGCCATGAGCACGACGGCAATGACGAGGAACGGCATCGCGAACCAGTCGGCCTGGGCGGCAGAGACACCGGCGATGACGGCGCTGACACCGGCGAGCACGAGCGTCGCGATCCGAACGGTGGAACCGCTCGTCCGCAGGACGGCGAAGCCGCCGAGCGCCACGACGGCCATGATCGAGGCGACGAGGGCCGAACGCATTCCGGTTTCGAAGCCAGCGAAGACCCACAGCGGAATCCACGAGGCGGCCAGTGCCACCGGAGCGCCGATGGCGTCACGACGCGTGAGACCGGCCTGAACCGCGGTGAGCAGGCCGACGGCCGCGATCGTCGACGCACCGAAGACGAGCGTGCGGGTCGATGACGCCTCGAGCGCCACCCAGAACATGCCGGCGAACGACACGGGGATCGTGCGGGCGAGCGCCGTTTCGTCCCAGCCCTTGGTGATCTCGGGAATGGCACCGGCGATCTGGAGCACGGCGAGGAATCCGACCAACGTCGCCGTGATGCCGCCCGTGAGGTAGGGCGCAAGCGCCGCGACGCCGATCGTCACAGCGATGAAGAGCCACTTCTCGTCCCAGCGCAGAGCCTGGAAGCTAGCTGCCGCTGCGACGACGAGCGCGAGACCGAGGCCGGCCGTGAGCGGGATCCAGTCGTAGATGCGCGTCACGGCGACGACGTCGAAGAAGGCTCCGGCGACCGCAGTCGTGAGGAGAGCGACGGAACCGATGCGACCTCCCGGACGGGGCCGAACCCACTGCGCGGCAGCGGCGAGGGCACCGACGAGAACGGCGCCTCCACCGACACGGACCGGCGGGGTGAGGAAGCCCTCACGAGCGGCCATTGCGAGCAGAAGGACGACGCCGATGAGCGTCACTGCGATACCGGCGGCCGCGAGAAGCGCGGCCACCATCTGCTCGCGGCTGAAGCGCGGCTCACGCGGGGCCGGAGGAGTCGGCGTCTGATCGTAGGGCGGCCGGCCGGCGAAGCCGGCGCCACCGGGACCGCCGGGGGACATCGGACCGCCGGAGTGGCCGCCCTGGAACGGCGGGACGTACTGCTGAGCGCCCTGAGGCGGGATCGGGCCGCTCCACGGACCCTGGCTTCCGCGTGCGACAGCGTCCGCGTTGTTGCTGATGAGGGTCTGCGCGTGCTGCGGGTACTCGGTGTGCGACGGACGTGACGGCGCCGCCGCAACGTTCATGGGCTGCGGCGGTGGGAAGGACGTGGGGTGGTCGGGACGGGGGGCCTGGGGGGTGCCGTACGGCTGCTGTGTGTTCATGCCTCAAGCCTCGCGACGACGGGACTCGCGGGCCTGAGTAGTGCTACTCAGGTGGCCTGGGTGATCTGTGCACGCTCACCCGAGTGAACAGCAGCGTCAGTCGAGCCCGTTCTCCAGCGCGAAACGGGCGAGCTCGACGCGGTTGCCCAGTTGCAGCTTCCGCAGCGTCGAGGCGATGTGGTTGTCGACGGTGCGGTGGCTCAGGCCGAGGCGGGTGGCGATCTGCTTCGATGCCAGGCCCTTGGCGACCATGCGCAGCACCTCCGTCTCGCGGGGTGTGAGCACGGCAGTGGGATCGGGGCTTTCCTCGCGCTCGCGTCCGCGCAGTTCGGCGAGGACGAGGCCGGCCAGTTCCGGGGTGAAAACGGCGCGTCCCTGCGCCGTGTCGTGGACGGCCGTGAGCAGTTCCTCGGCGCCGGCGCTCTTGAGGAGGTAGCCGGACGCTCCGGCCCGGACGGCGTCGAGCACGTCCGTGCGCTCGGAGGACGCGGACAGCACGAGGATCTTGACGTCGTCGAAAACCGCGCGAATGGCCGTCGTGGCATCGGTGCCGTTGCCGTCGGGCAGGTTCATGTCCATGAGGACGAGGTCGGGCGAGGTTGCCTTGGCACGATCCACGGCCTCACGCACGGAGCCGGCCGCCGCGACGACGTCGTAGCCGTGCTCGCGCAGGTCACGCGCGACGGCGTCGCGCCACATCGGGTGGTCGTCGACCACCATGAGTCGCGTGGTGGGGGCGGCACCGTCGGAAGTCATGTGCCCATCCTCTCGCGCTGGCCCTCGGCAAGGTGACTCAACGCGGCAGCGTGAACTCCCACTCGACGCCCTCCCCCGGTGCTGCCTCGAGATACGCCCGGCCCCCGATCGACTCGACGCGTCCGACGATCGACCGGCTTACCCCCATGCGGCCTTGCGCCTTGGCTTCGGCGAGGCGGCCGTCGGGAATGCCGGGGCCGTCGTCGCGGACGGTGAGCGTCACCTCGTCGTCGAGGTCTTCGAGGAGGACGAAGGCCGTGGCGTGCTCCCCCGCGTGCCGCTCGGTGTTGGCGAGTGCCTGCTTCGTCGCGGCGAGCAACTCCCCAGCTCGAGCGGCGTCGAGGAGCACGGGCGCCGAACCTGCCGAGACGCGAACGCGGTCATCGGCCAGTGCGAGGAGCTCACGGCGCAGGTCGACCGGCGCGCCGTCTGTCGAAGCGTCCACCGGCGCGGACGATGAACCGGGTGCCGCGATCGGCGCTTCGTCGACGTCGGCGATGAGGGTGCGCAGCGCCCGTTCCTGTTCGGTGGCCAACTGCCCGAGGGCCGCGCCCTCCGCACCGAACGACGGGCCCTTACGCCCCATGAGCGCTAGCACCTGGAGCACGCCGTCGTGCACCTCTCGCGCGAGCCGCTCTCGCTCGGCCGCACGGGCACGCAGCTCGAGAGCGGCGACGAGTTGAGCGTGTGAGCGTCGCGCACCGACACCCCCGACACCGGCTGCGATGCCGGAACTCACGAGAATCGGCATCGTCGGCGAACGCACCATCCACGACAGATCGTCGCCGATGTGAAGGCTTGCGAGGGAAATACCGACGCCGGCGAGGAAGCCCGCCGTCACGCCCCACTGCATGCCGGCGGCCAGCACGGCGTTCGTGGCCCACATCGTCGTCGGCAGACTCTGGTTGTGGTCCCACCAGCTCGCGTCGGCGACGATCCACGTCGCGTACATGAGTCCGAGCGTCACGACGATGTCGCCCGCGACGAGCCAGGAACGCCACCGCGGGCGTGCGAACAGCGCGATGGCCACGACACCCGACCAGATGCACTGCACGGCGATGAGCGCCGTCGCGAGGTGCGGGCGCGTGTAGTGATCGACGGCGCCAGTGTGGATGAAGAGCGAGTACGCGAGGGTGAGCATCCGGAAGGCACCCTCGGTGGCCCACAGGTACTTCATCGGGTCGTCGGAGGCCGCCTGCTGGGCCTCGGCCTCGCTCGTCCGGCTCATCATCCGCAGCCGGGAAGCGGAAACGGGCGACGCCCCGAACCGCTGCTGCGATTCGGGGCGTCGTCGGGATCGGATCACTTGCGCTGCTCGGGGTACTCCACCCCGTAGCCCTGCTGACCAGGAGCCTGGAACGTGTTCGACTGGCCACCCTGCGTCGGGTACGGCATCTGCGACGGCGGCAGCTGCGGCTGCTCGTTGTACGGACGCTGCTGGCTCTGCGGGGCGTCGAACTGCACCGACGGAGCCTCCGCGTTCGTCATGTTGACCTGCGGCGCGCCCTTCGTGGCCTCGTCGGCCTCGTAGTACTCGGCCTTCGTCACACCGGCGGGGCCGGCCATGAACTTCGTCGGGATCGAGTCGACCTTCGAGTTCAGGTCACGCACGCAGGCGTTGTAGTAGCGACGCGCGGAGGCGATGCGGTCCTCGGTGGCCGACAGCTCGCCCATGAGCTGCTGGTAGTTCTGGTTGGCCTTGAGGTCCGGGTAGGCCTCGGAGACCGAGATGAGGCGACCTAGGGCCTGCGTCAGCTCGCCTTCCGCGGCGGCCGCGTCAGCGGCGTGGTCGGGCGAACCGTGCGTGTTGACGGCAGCGCCGCGAGCGCGGATGACGTCGTCGAGCGTCTTGGCCTCGTGCTGCGCGTAGCCCTTGACCGTCTCGACGAGGTTCGGGATGAGGTCGTGGCGGCGCGTCAGTTCGACATCGATCTGGTGCCACGCCTCCTGCACCGTGTTGCGCTGCTTGACGAGGCCGTTGTACATGACAACGGCAGCCACGGCGAGCGCGACGATGATGAGAAGAAGGATGATGACCCACGTCATGACAAGGCTCCAATTGAACGTGTGTGCCGGAGTATCAGCTTGGTTGGTTCGACCCTAGCCGAACAGTGCGCACCGATCACGCTGTGCGGGGCGGCCCGGTTCACCGACCGCGGCGCACCTTGAGCGCTTTGACGAGGTAGATCGTCGCCGCGAGCGCGACCAGACCCGTCATGAGGACGCCTGCGGCGGCGCCCAGACGCCCGGCGTTACCGCCCGATCCGTCGCCGTAGCCGTTGAGCACACCGGCGACGAAACCGTAGATCGACCACGCCCAGAACAGGACGGCGGCCACGGCCAGAAGGGGAACGGCGGCGGGATGCTTCATGGCGACGATCGTAGGGCGTGCTGCTCGGCTGCGGGCTCAGGCCTCGTCGAGACGCGCGAGGATCTGCTCGACCACCTCGGGGGCGGCGCCCAGCGGCTGGGTGACGATGTCAGCACCCGATCGGCGCAGCTTCTCGGAGAAGTGGCCCTCCCCGAGCAGGAGCGAGGCGACCGCGACGCGAGCACCGGGCCGGTCGCGGTTGGCGTTGACCGCGTCGGGCACTGCGGGCGTGCCGGCCGAACCGAACGCGACATCGACCTCGGCACCCCACGCCTCGGCGAGCAGGCGCGCCTGAGCGCGGGCGTCGGCCGCGGCCTCGAGCCGGCTGGAACCGGCGGCGGCCATGACAACAGGATCCCGGCGCTCGACGCCTGCTTCGGTCAGGCGTTGGACGAGCAGGTCGGCGATTCGGCGCGACGGACCCAGGGCGCCGGTCGAGCGGGCGTTCGGCCACGCATCGACGGCCTTCGCCACGTCGACACGGACGTGGTACCCGCCGCAGAAGAGCAGCGGCACGACGACGACCTCGTCGTAGCGGGGGGCGAGTTGAGCGACAACGTCGGCGACGCGTGGCTCCTGCACGTCGACGTAAGCGTCGGTGACATCGAGTTCCGGCCGTCGGTTGTGCACGGCGGCGACGAGGTCGAGAACGACCTGCCGGCCCCGTTCGTTCGCCGTCCCGTGGGCGACGAGGACGACGGCGCGTCGGGTCGATGCCCTGCTCGCCGCCGCTACTGCTTCGCCGGCGCTCGGGTTGGGCGTCACGAGGCGTCCCGACCGAGTTCGGCGATGACGAGTTTGACGAGCGCCCCGAGGCGGAAGCGCTCCGGTACGAGCGGTTCGATGCCGTAGGCACGCAGTGGCGCGGCCGTCGTGTCGCCCACGGCGGCTGCGCGGACACGCCCCTCCCGCAGTGCGGCGACGACCTCGTCCCGAACCCCGGCGAGGTGCGCTGCGGTGAAGAAGGCATCCGCGCCGGGGGCTGCCGTGAAGGCAATGGCGTCCACCTCGCCGCGCGCGACGAGGTGGGCGGCACGCTCGACGGCCTGCGGGTCGGGAGCCGGGCCCCAGCGGTAGACGACGAGCGAGACGACGTCGGCGCCCGAGTCGCGCAGTTGCTCGTCGACGCCGTCGGACCCTGCGCCGTGGTGCTGCACGGCTACACGCGTGCCGCGCAGATCGAGGGTCGCCAGATGACGCTTCACCTCGTCTGCTGTTTCACTTTCGGCACTCCAGGAGACCTCGAGCCCGGCGCCCTGAACGGCGCCGCGAGCCTTGGGGCCTCGGGTGAGGATGCGAGCGCCTGCGAGAGCTTCGACGAGCGCTTCGCGTTGCCCGGCCGCCTCGGCTGCCTCGAGCCACCCGCGAAAACCGATCGCTGTCGTGACAACGACGAGCTCAGGCTTCTTGTCGACGAGTTCCCCTGTCCGAGCGTTGAGTTCGGCATCGTCAACGTGAGGGACGTGCGACATGGTCGGCGCGTGGATCACCTCAGCGCCACGTCGTTCGAGTGCTCCGGCGAATTCCTCGGCCCGGCGCTGGGCGGTGAGGACGATGCGGCGTCCGGCGAGATCCTGCGTCATGGGCGCTCCCCTTCGATGTTGTGGCTGAGGGCTGCGATCTGCTCGTCACCGAGCGCATCGACGACGTCACCGATGACGATGACACTCGGGTTACCGATACCGCCCTCGGCGCAACGTGCGGCGATGTCGGCGAGCGTTGCCTTGACGACGCGTTGAGCCGGCGTCCACGCCCGGTGCACGACGCCCGCAGGCGTCGCGGGGCTCTTGCCCGCATCGACGAGCCCCGCAGCAAGCTCCGCGAGACGCCCCATCCCCATGAGGACGACGATGGTGTGGGGCCATGCGGCCAGGGCCGGGAGTGACAGGTCGTCGTGACCGGACAAGACGAGTACGCCTGCCGAAACACCCCGGTGCGTCACGGGGATTCCGCCGGCGAGCGGCGCAGAGACCGCGCTCGTCACGCCCGGAACGACGTCGACCTCGATGTCGTGTGCCCGACAGTGGAGGTACTCCTCGCCACCGCGGCCGAGCAGATAGGGGTCGCCGCCCTTGAGGCGCACGACGTACCGGCCGGCCCGCGCCTCGCGCACCAGGGTCGCGTTGATCTCGTCTTGCGGCACGGGGTGATGGTGCGGCGACTTGCCGACGTCGATGATGCGCGCCGAGAGGTCGAGGCTGCCCAGTTCGTCACGCGGACCGAGCCGATCGGCGACGATGACGTCGGCGCGCTCCAGCTCGCGAACCGCGCGCAGCGTGAGGAGATCGAGCGCACCCGGCCCACCGCCGACGAGGACGACCTTGCCCGCCATGGCCATCACTCCTTCGTCGCGTCGGGCGGCTCCCCGCCTCGAATGGGCCTTCGACGCTAGACGAGGTGGGCGCGGCGATTCCGAGCGTTCCGCAGATCGGATCCTTCCTCGCCATTCCGCCCGTTCTTGAGCGACCGTGTGGGCGTGTCTGACAACTCTTCAGGCGCTGTGGCGGTGCAACGAAGCCAGTTCCCGCTCGAGGTTCGCGCGGGCGGCGTCCTCCCAGAGGTCGTGGCCGAGTTCCGTGTGGAACAGCCGCTTCGCGCGTAGGAGGCCTTCGAGAACCTCGATGCGACCGGCGCGGAACGTGGCGTCGTCGAGGTGGTCGAAGTCGAGGCGCACGTCGCGGGCGTAGACGTCGTAGCGCCCGGCATTGGCGCCGAGGACGGCGAGATCGGCGTCACTCAGGAGCGCTCCGCGCTCGTCGCCGTCGGCCGGGTCGTGGGTGATCGTGAGACGCACGAGTCGCTCGACCTCCGCGACCTCGTCGGCGGGAAGGAGCGGCGTGAGCTGCTCGCGGGCGAGCTGAGCGGACGCCTCCTCGTCCTGGCCCGGGGCGCCGTCGTACACCGCGTCGTGGAACCAGGCGGCGAGCAGGACGCTGCGATCGTCGCAACCGAGGCGGGCGAGGGCGTCGAGCGTCCCGACGAGGTGACGCACGTCGTGGTAGTGCCGGTGCGGCTCGCTCCAGCGCTCGATGAGGTCGGCGCCGACCTGCGGCGCGCCGGGCAGGAGCTTCGGCCATGCGTCGCGCGCCCGCGTCGTCGCGGCCTTGCGCTTCGGGGTGCGCTCGGTGGCGCGCACCCGCATCCCGCCCTTGATGAGGCGACGGATGAGTTCCGTCTCGCGCACCGCCTCGGCTCCGGCGGCCACGAGGGCGTCGTACATACGCTCGGGCACGTCGTAGTGGTCGTGATCGAAGGCCGCGAGAGGGACGCCGTTGGCTGCGGCGAACTCGTGCAGTTCCTCGAGCGACGAATCGGAGACGAGGTGGCTGAAGATCGTGCCCCACGCGGGCCAGCGCGGCGGATCGATGAGGATGGCCATTCGGCCATTGTGCCCGGCGTGGGTTGCCCCGGCGGGCACGAAGATGGCGGGTGTGGCGTTCAGCGACGCGATCAGGCGAGGCCGAGGTCCTCCATCGAGAACGCGCTGACGTAGGTGAGGCCCTCGGCCTCGATCTTCTCCTTGGAGCCGGTGGCGCGGTCGGCGATCGTGGCGACGCCGACGACCTCGGCGCCTTCCTCGCGGCACGCGGCAACGGCTTCGAGTGGCGACGCGCCGGTCGTCGTCGTGTCCTCGACGACGAGCACGCGACGACCCTTGATCGACGGGCCTTCGATGCGCTGCTGAAGACCGTGCGCCTTGCCCGCCTTGCGGACGACGAACGCGTCGACACGCTCACCTGCGGCGGCCGCGGCGTGGAGCATCGACGTGGCGACCGGGTCGGCGCCGAGCGTCAGGCCACCGACGGCGACGTAGTCGAAGTCGGACGTCAGGTCGCGCATGACGCGACCGACGAGAGGCGCGGCCTCGCCGGAGAGTGAGATACGGCGCAGGTCGACGTAGTAGTCGGCCTCCTTGCCGGAGCTCAGCGTCACCCTTCCGTGGACGATGGCCTGGTCCTTGATGAGCTGCAGCAGCGCGGCGCGATCGGCGTCGATGTTCGTCATGGCAGCGATTCTAGGAAACGTCAGTCGCGCGGGCGGTGGCGGTTGCTCAGACGCGGGCTGCGCACGAGCGGGCGCGGCACGACGCGCAGCAGGCCGGTAATGGCCTTGTACTGGCGGCCGGGCACGGAGACGACCTTGCCTGCGTCGACGTCGGCGAGACCGTCGCGCACGAGACGGTCGACGTCGAGCCACAGCCGCTTGGCCAGCGGGCTGGTCTTGTCGACGGGGATCTCGCCGCGCTCGTGGAACTCCGTGTGTGTGAAGCCGGGGCACAGCGCGGTGACGGTGACACCCGTGCCGTGCAGCTGCGCCGCGATGGACTCGCTGAACACGGTGACGTACGACTTGGCGGCCGAGTACGTGCCGCTCGCCATGAAGCTCGCGACCGACGACACGTTGATGACGGCGCCACGTCGACGCTCGACCATCGCGCCCGCCGCGGCATGGGTGAGCACGACGACGGCCTTGACCATGACGTCGACCGACTCGATCTCCTTCTCGACAGGAGTGTCGAGGAACGAGGTCTTCACGCCGAAGCCTGCGTTGTTGACGAGGACGTCGACGGGTTCATCACGCCGACACACGCGCTCGGCGACGCGGCGCAGGTCGTCCGCGACGGCGAGGTCGGCTGCGAGCACCTCGACCTTCACGCCGTGGCGGGCTTCGATCTCGGCCTTGATCTCCTCGAGCCTCTCGGCCCGTCGGGCCACGACGACGAGGTCGTGCCCACGTGCGGCGAGTTGTTCGCAGAATTCCCGGCCGATCCCGGCGCTGGCTCCCGTGACGAGTGCTGTTGTCATGGCTTCACTCTGACATGCGAGAGGCGAGCGCAACGGGTCAATTCGGGTCATCCGGAACCCTAGACTTCGCACATGACGCAGATCACATGAAAGGTCATTGAGCGGCATGCCCGCCGCTACCCACCTTGGATCGAGGCCCTTGGGCGGCGGGGAGGAAGCCGAGGGAACCACCCGGAGGGAAGATGCCAGACCAAGTGACGGACCTTGACGGCCTCGGGGACTACCAGCCGCACAAGTCTCCGACGGGAGCACTGCTCACCATTGGCGTCACGGACATCTCCCTGTCCACCTTCGTCGTCGAGGCGGCAAAGGTGACGGACTGCCTTGCGGCCATCCGCCGATCTCCCCATCAGGTGCGTTGCGCAGGAGTCGGTGACATGTATCTGACCCCGAACGCAGCTCGCTCGTGGCAACTCACCGTTTGGGCCGACATTCCCTTGTGCCCCTTCACCCCACAGGACGCCTGGGCAACACTGATCGCTTGGCGACACCTCTTGCAAGAACCGCCCCTGGATCGACACCCCGATCGAGGTGGGGAGCACGTGTACGGCCCGTGGATCCACAACCGCCCAGTGCGCATCCGGAATCCCCGAAAGGGAGCGTTCGCCGCGCATCCCCTCACCTACTTCCAGGAGAGCCTCCCCGTCACGGTCGATGGGGCGGATTGGACGGAGTACATGTGGGACACCTGCTTTTCGGGGGTTGTCGGCGGCGCGTTCTAGGGTTAGGGCATGCGAATCGCCACATGGAACGTCAACTCCATCCGCACCCGCGTCGACCGCGTCGTCGCCTTCCTCGAGCGTCACGACGTCGACGTGCTCGCCATGCAGGAGACGAAGTGCAAGGACGAGCAGTTCCCCATGGCGCGCTTCGAAGAGGCCGGCTACGAGGTGGCCCACCACGGCCTCAACCAGTGGAACGGCGTCGCCATCGCCTCCCGCGTCGGGCTCGAGGACATCTCGATCGGCTTCGAGGACATGCCGGGTTTCGGTGACCCGATCGCGGCCGAGGCCCGCGCAATCGGCGCGACCTGCGGCGGCGTGCGCGCCTGGTCGCTCTACGTGCCCAACGGCCGCGAGATCGACCACCCGCACTACTCCTACAAACTCGAGTGGCTCGAACGGCTCCGTCTCGACGGCGCGAAGTGGCTCGCCGAGGACCCGTTGGCCCAGATCGCGCTCATGGGCGACTGGAACATCGCCCCCACCGACGAGGACGTGTGGGACATGGGCTTCTTCGAAGGCAAGACCCACGTCACACCGCCCGAGCGGGACGCGTTCCAGGCCATGATCGACGCAGGTTTCAGCGACATCGTGCGCCCCTTCACCCCCGGCCCGGGCACCTACACGTACTGGGACTACACGCAGCTCCGCTTCCCGAAGAAGCAGGGCATGCGCATCGACTTCGCCCTGTGCTCCCCCGCGCTCGCCGAACGCGTCGAGGGCGCGCAGATCGACCGTGACGAGCGCAAGGGCAAGGGCGCGAGCGACCACGCGCCTGTCATCGTCGATCTCGACTGACGCCGCACACATCGGGCGGCCACCGGGCAATGTCGGTACCGTCCCCGGCGCGCACAGACCGTTAGGTTGGAACGCGTGAGTGCAGTGGCCGAAGTGGACGTCGTCGTCGTCGGAAGTGGGTTCTCCGGCATCGGCATGGCCGTTGCCCTGAAGGCCGCCGGGCGCAGCTTCACCATCCTCGAGAAGGGTGACGAGATCGGCGGCACGTGGCGCGAGAACCGCTACCCCGGCGTCGCCTGCGACGTGCCCAGCCACCTGTACTCGTTCAGCTTCGACCTCAACCCGTACTGGTCACACACGTACTCGAGCGGCGACGTCATCCAGGACTACCTGCTTTCGGTCGTCGAGAAGCACGGCCTGCGTGAGCACGTGCGGTTCGACTCGTGGATGCAGGCCGCGGCCTACGACGACGCCTCCGGCACGTGGCAGGTCACCTCGATGGGAAGCGACGGCTCCGTCTCCGTCGTCACGGCCCGCGCCCTCGTGCTCGGCGTCGGAGCCCTGCACATGCCGCACATCCCGCTCATCGACGGTCTGCACACCTTCGGCGGCGAACTCATCCACACCGCGTCATGGCCGCAGGAGACGTCGATGTTCGGCCGCCGCGTCGGCATCATCGGCACCGGCGCGGCTGCCGTGCAGTGCATCCCGCCGCTCGCCGAGGACGCCGAGCACCTCACCGTCTTCCAGCGCAGCGCGCCGTGGATCATGCCGCAGAACAACGACGAGTACTCCGACGCGACGATCGACCGTTTCCGCCGCCACCCCGCCCTCATGCGCGTTCACCGTGAGGCGTTACGCCGCAAGAACGATCTGCGCGCCGTCGCGTTCGACAGCCACCCCAAGCTGCTCGAGATCGCCTCGCGCGAAGCGTCACGACACCTCAAGAACCAGGTGAAGGACCCGGACCTGCGCCGCAAACTCACCCCCGATTACACCATGGGGTGCAAGCGCGTCGTCCTCTCCGACACCTACTACCCCGCTCTCGTGCGCGAGGACGTCAGCGTCGTCACCGAGCCGATCGTCGCCGTCATGCCCGACGGCGTCGTCACCGAGGAGGGCACCGTCCACGAGCTCGACGCGCTCGTGCTCGCCACCGGCTTCGACCCCAAGGGTTCCTACGCGCACCTGCAGATCGCCGGACGTGACGGTCGTTCGTTCGCCGAGGAGTGGCAGAGCGGCGTCGAGTCCTACCTCGGCGTGACGATGGCGGGCTTCCCCAACCTCTTCATGCTGCTCGGACCGAACACCGGCCTCGGTCACACGAGCGTTCTGCTCATGGTCGAAGCGCAGATCGCCCACGTCATGCGGTTGCTCGACGAGCGCGACCGCCGCGGAGCGTCATCCGTCGAGGTGCGCCCCGAACTCGTGCCCGCCTTCACCCGCGAGATGCGCGAGCGCAGCGAACGATCCGTGTGGCGTCAAGGCGGCTGCACGTCCTGGTACCTCGATGACGACGGCGAGAACCGCACCTTGTGGCCCGGGGGCGTCGGCGAGTACGAACAGCGCCTCACACGGCCCGACGCGATCGACTTCCTCTTCACCTGACCTGGCTTCCGTCGCCGGGCGGCTGCCACGGGTCGTTCGGTGCTGGTGGAACGGAGCCAGGGCGCGGAACGTACCCCGGTGGCGGCTGCATCAGTATTGGCGGCACGAATCCGCGGATCGGCGGCATCTCCGGAAACGGCTCACGCGCTGAATCGAACTGCTCGGGCATCAGCTGCGAGCGACGAGACACCCAGGCGACGAAGTAGACGAGCGGGCCCAGCACCGGCAGTGCCCAGACGAGCGTGCGCCAGCGGCGCCACCCGTCGAACGTGTCGACGAGAAGCCTCGGCCGTTTGCGCAGGCTCGTCATCGCAGCATGTGACGTGATGAGCCAGAGCGTCAGGCCGCCGAACAGCACGACGGGGGCAAGGAAGAGCACACCGAACACAATGAAGTCGGCGCCGCCCTCCTGGATCTGGGTGTCGTCGAGGAACGTCATGGTCCGACGCTAGAGCGAGGCGGCTCGTCGATCCCGAGAGCAGCCTTCGGGCCTGTGGACAACGCTGCGCAGGCGTCGTTGTCCACAGGTGAGCGGCAATGTCAGCGCCTCAGGCGACGGTGCTTCCCGGGTCGATCTGGCTCCCTGCCACGACATCGGATCGCACCACACTGTCGTGCCCCACTACGGCGATCGCGTCGTCGTGGGCTCGCTTACCGGCGCTCGACGTTCCCACGCGAACGCCCGCGCGAACGGCGACGTTCGCATCGAGGATGGACGTGCTGACCACGGCCTCGCGCTCGATGACGCACGCGTCGAAGATGACGCTGTCCTCGACCACGGCACCTTCGCGCACGACGACGCCGGGGCCGAGCGTCGAGCCCCGCACCGTCCCGGCGATGTCGCATCCGGGCGAGATGACGCTCTCCTCGACCACGGCGCCCGCACGGACCCGCGCGGCGCCCCTGTTCGTCGCGAGCGTCCGCATCGGCCAGTCGACGTCGTCGAAGACACGCACGACGCCGCGCACGAGGTCACGGTGTGCCGCGAGGTACAGCTCCGGACGCCCCATGTCCTTCCAGTACCCCTCAAGCGGGTACGTGCGCACCAGGCCGTCCGCGATGATCTGCGGCAGCAGGTGCTCCGCGAAGTCACCGAGGCCGGTCTCGTCGACGGCGTCGTCACCCTTCCCGTCGTCAGGGCGGGTGGCCTTCTCGGCCTTGTCGAGGCCCAAGAGGAGGGCGTCCTTCTCGTACACGAAGATCTCCGCCGAGATGGTCGTGCTCTCCGGGTTCTCGGGCTTCTCCTCGACGCGCGTCACCTTGCCGGTGGCGTCCGTGATGACGACGGCCTTGTCGGAGGCCTGCGAGCGCGACACCTGCGTGGTGACGATGGTGCAGGCGGCCCCGGTCTCGAGGTGAGCCGCGACGACGTCGCGCAGGTCGAGGGCGAAGATCTGGTCGGCGCTCAGGACAACGACGACGTCAGCGTCCTCGCGCTCGATCTCCCGGCGGATGCGGTAGAGGTCGTCCGCGTTACCCGCTGCGAAGCCACCGGTGCGCACGGCGTCGACCTCGTCGGGCACGACGCGCCGGAAGCCGCCGACGTTGCGGTCGAGATCCCACGGCCGCCCGTGCTGGAGGTGCTCGTCGAGTGAACCGGCCTGGTACTGCACTGAAACCCACACCGAGCCGATGCCCGAGTTGGCGGCGTTCGACAGGGTGATGTCGATGAGTTGGTGAGTACCTCCGAAAGGCAGAGCCGGCTTCGCGCGGTCGGCGGTGAGCGCTCCCATGCGGGAGCCCTTTCCGCCGGCTTGGACGATGGCGAGCACCTTGGGTGCGCGGGGCAGGGGCATCGAGTCGGCCATGCGCCAATCCTGCCGGGCGCCACCGGCGTTCACAACCACTCGCCGGGGTGGGCGACGCGAGTCGTCACAGCCTCAGTCGAGGGGCTGCGCCGCAATCGCCTCGATGCTCGTGGCCGCCCCGCCCGCTCCCTCGAAGCCGAGGTGACGCCACGCCTCGTAGGCGACGACGGCGACGGCATTTGCGAGGTTGAGGCTTCGGTTACCCGGCGCCATCGGCAGGTGCACACGCTCGTCCGTAGCGAAGGTAGCGAGCATTTCGTCGGGCAAACCGGTTGCCTCACAGCCGAAGACGAGAACGTCGTCGCTGCAGTAGTCGACCTCGTCATACCGACGAGCGCCACGGGAGGTCAGCGCCAACCACCGGCCCGGGCACGCCTCGCGGGCTGAATCGAGGTCGGCATGAACGTGCACCTCCGTCAGCTCGTGGTAGTCGAGCCCGCCGCGGCGCAGGAGACGGTGGTCCATCGAGAAGCCCATCGGCTCGACGAGGTGCAGGCTCGCCCCGACGTTCGCCGCAAGCCGGATGACGTTGCCCGTGTTGGGCGCGATCTGCGGGTGAACGAGGACGATCTGCACGCGGCGAACCTAACGGATGCCGGCGTCACTTCATGTACTCCGAGGCCTGCTCGCGCAGCTCGATCTTGCGGATCTTGCCCGTCACCGTCATGGGGAACTCGTCCATGACACGCACGTAGCGCGGCACCTTGTAGTGGGCGAGGTTGCCGCTGCAGTACTCGCGTAGCGACTCCGCTGTGAGCTCCTCGGCGCCGTCCCGCAGGCGCACGCACGCCATGAGTTCCTCGCCGAAGCGCTCGTCGGGCACGCCGATGACCTGCGCGTCGACGATGTCCGGGTGGTTGTAGAGGAACTCCTCGATCTCACGCGGGTAGATGTTCTCGCCGCCGCGGATGACCATGTCCTTGATGCGCCCGGTGATGGCGACGTAGCCGTCCTCGTCCATGACGCCGAGGTCGCCGGTGTGCATCCAGCCGTCGACGATCGCCTCGGCCGTCTTGTCGTCGGCCTCCCAGTAGCCGAGCATCACCGAGTAGCCCTTGGTGCACAGCTCGCCGGGCTCGCCGCGGCCGACGACCTCGTTGGTCACGGGGTCGACGATGCTCACCTCGAGGTGCGGGCCGACGCGGCCGACCGTCTGCGTGCGCTGCGCGACGGTGTCGTTCTTGCGCGTCTGCAGCGACACCGGCGAGGTCTCCGTCATGCCGTAACAGATGGAGACCTCCTCCATGTGCAACTTCTCCATCACCTGGCGCATCGTGTGCTCCGGGCACGGCGAGCCGGCCATGATGCCGGTGCGCAGGCTCGTGAGGTCGAACTCGTCGAAGTTGTCGAGGGCGAGTTCGGCGATGAACATCGTCGGGACACCGTAGAGGCTCGTGCAGCGCTCGGCCTCGACGGTTCGCAGGGAGATGACGGGGTCGAAACCGGGCGCGGGGATGATCATGGCGGCGCCGTGCGTCGTGCACGCGAGATTGCCCATGACCATGCCGAAGCAGTGGTAGAAGGGCACCGGGATGCAGACGCGGTCGTCGGCTGTGTAGCTGCACAGCTCGCCGACGAAGAAGCCGTTGTTGAGGATGTTGCGGTGACTCAGCGTCGCGCCCTTGGGGAAGCCCGTCGTGCCGCTCGTGTACTGGATGTTGATGGCCTCGCCGTTGTCGAGACCGGCCTGGATCTCGCGAACGGCCGCGACGCCGCGCTCCCCCGCGTCGCGTCCGGCGGCGAACAGTTCGTCCCAGGCCCGCTCACCGATGAAGACGATGCGCGCCAACTGCTCGCACTCGTCCTTGACCTGCTCGATGATGCGCGCGTAGTTGCTCGTCTTGAAGTTCGGCATCGAGATGAGCGTGGAGATGCCCGCCTGCTCGAGCACGTACTTGAGTTCGTGGCTGCGGTAGGCCGGGTTGATGTTGACGAGGACGGCGCCGATCTTCGCGGTGGCGTACTGCGTCAGGGTCCATTCGGGGCAGTTGGGCGCCCAGATGCCGACTCGATCGCCCTTCTCGACGCCGGCTTCGAGCAGGCCCGCCGCGAGCGTCTCGACATCGGCGAGGAACTCGCCGTAGGTCCAGCGCCGGCCACTCTCGATGTCGACGAGCGCCTCGTGATCGGCGTAGGTCTCGACGGTGGCGTCGAGGTTGTCGCCGATCGTCTGCTCGATCAGCGGAGTGTCCGTCTCACCGCGCGTGTGACTGAGTGCGGCGTCCAGCGTTTCGGTCATCGTCAGCTCCCTATCGGCGCGGCGTCCGGGCCGCGCGCGCGGTGACTGGGGTCACAGGTCGGTCCGGCCAGTGAACCACATCACAAGGGTTCAGTTAATGGCTATTAACCGAAATTCTTCTGCTGTCTCAGCGCGACGGCGTGAGCGCGGCGAGCGCCATCTGACGCAGGACGCCGCGGGTACGCTCCCCCTGAGCCGCGGCGAGGGGGGTCGTGCGGCCACTGGAATGCGGTGTCGAGTTGAGGGCGCCGAACCCGGCGTGCGCTTTGATGCGTGCGCTCTCGACGGAGAGTTCGGGGTCGAGATCGCACAGAACGCGCACCCAGATCTCGACATAGCGGCGCTGCAGCTGACGCACCGTGTGGCGGGCGTCGGCGTCGAGGCTCGCGAGATCGCGCCCCTGCACCCGGATGAGTGCGGGCTTCGTCAAGGAGAAGTCGATGTGGAAGTCGACGAGCGATTCGAGCGCGGCCTGCGGAGTTGGTGCCGCCTCGACGACCGCAGAGCCGTGGGTGAGGAGGTACTCACTGATGCCGACAAGGAGCTCCTCGAGAACGGCTTCCTTGTTGGCGAAGTGTCGGTAGACCGCCGGGCCACTGATGCCGACGGCCTTTCCGAGGTCTTCGAGCCGGACGCCGGCGAGGCCGCGGTCGGCGATGAGTTCGGCCGCGGCGTCGAGGATCTGCTGACGACGCTCGGCCTTGCCGCGTTCGCGGGCGGTGCGCGTGTCCGCCGCCGCGTCGGTCGCCGTCATAACCGTCTCGCTCTCGGTCGCTGGAGATTTCAGTTAAGCACAGTTAACCGAAAAGACAGGTGAACCGTGCACACTCCAGCGCGCGCCCAGGGGCGCCGAACGCTGTTGCGGGGGCGCGCAGAGGTTGTTTCACGAAGCACGCGAGCGCACGGAAGGCGGCGGACCACGGCCCTGACACATCGATCGTCAACGGCGACGAGCAAGAGAACAGCGGCGGCCCGCACGGTCCAACTCGTGGCGACGACCCTCGCCCTGACGAGTTGCGCCGCCGCGAGCAGCGACGGGCAGCCGCGAGCCCCCAAGGGGCACACTCCCACCGAGGGATCGACGAGGCTGTCAGCACACGCATCGTCCGGCCCGGGCGTCGCAGGCCGGCTTTTGGACCTGAGCAAGGTGCGCAAGGGGGATGTGTTCACCGTGGACCAACTCGATCGGCTCGACGCGGCGGCTGCCCGGCGGGCCGGGACCGTCACGACAACGAAGATGTATCGCGACGATGCTCTCTCGCAGGACACCACGCTCGTGACATACGTCGACTGCTCACACAAGAAGGCGTTCGTCCAACGTGACGACGAACTCCTCGTCCTGGAACGAGAGGGCAAGCCCTTGCGCGACCCCGATCACGTGGTCGCCTTCGCCACAGTCTCCGACGCCTGCTCACCTCCGCAGGGCCAACGGTCAACGGAGGAGTTCGTCGTCACGGCCACCGACGACAGCAGCGTCACCCTGACGAGGCGGCAAGCGACCGACCACCCTGAGCGCATACGACCGGTTCGCGTTTACGCGCGCACAGAGGCTCGCCTCACCGAGATGCACGAGGAGAAGACTGTCGGCGACGAGAGACGGACACGGGGTCGGTGGACGTTCGCGTACGGCGAGAAATTGCCAGTCCCCCAGGCGCCCTCCGGGTGGGTGACCGCGTCGCAATCACGATGATCGAGGCACATTGACCGAAGCTGGTCTGGCCGTCACGGGCACCCTCGGCCCAACCCGCCCTCCGCGGTCCTCACCCGAGACGGGCGAAAGGCTCCGCGTAGGTGTACGTGCCGCTCGGAACGTCGGCTTCGTCGCCGAGGGCGCACGCCTGGAAGTATGCGCCCCATGCAGGGTCGGCGGCGATGCCGAAGTGCGAGGCCGGGACGAACCCGAACCGGGCGTAGTAGCCGGGATCGCCCAGCAGGACGACGACCCGCTCACCGCCCTCCGTCGCGCGGCGTAGGAGTTCGCGGACGAGGGCCGCGCCCACGCCGCGCCCTTGGAACGTCGGGGTCACTGCGATCGGGCCGATGCCGAGCGCGGCCACTCCGTCGACGTCGCCCCAGGTCGCCACGGCATAGCCCACGGGGGCGTCGCCGCTGCTCGCCACGAGCGCGAAACGAGACTCGTACGCGTCGCTTTCACGCAGCCAGCCGACGAGAGTGGCCTCCCCCGGCGCTCCGTCGGCCTCGACGGGCGGGGCGCTGTGCTCGGCCGCCGCGAACGCCTCGGCGACGAGTTGCCGCACGGCGGGAGCGTCTGCCGCAGTCTCTTCGCGAATGTCGATGTCCACGCGGGCATCACACCATGTTCTACCGATGCTGCTGGACGGGGTCGGAGCGACAGCTCCACGAGCGGCGGCCTTCCTCGCACCGCGTCGCCGCGCGGCTCCGAGCCTCGACAACGCGCACGTGGCGACACAAAACCGTGACCACTCGAACCGTTCCGCCCCGATCGCGACGGCGTTACGCTCCCCTCAAGAGCCGGTCGTGGTACCGGACACGAGGAAAGGCACACACCATGGTGTTCTGGTCGATCGTCATCGCCGCCATCGTGATCACACTCGCGCTCGCATGGAACAAGGACCGCAAGCGCCGCACGATTCGCTCCAGCCCAGACGGCTTCGGCAACCACGCCGAACAGCGCTTCCTCGAAGAGGATCACCCCGTCACCGTCCACTTCGGACCAGGTGGCGGCACGGGGCCGGCGAGCACCCGCCAAGGCGAGGGAAGCAGCATCAGTTACTACGGCACGCATAGTTCTGGCGGCAGCAGCGGCGGCTTCGGCATCACACCCTGAAGCCCACCCCCGGACGGCCCCGAACCCTCACGGTTCGGGGCCGTTTCGCATGCCCGTCGAGTCGACACTCGCGCGGAGTCCCACACATTTCAGTTAATTGTGATTAACTGAGTTCGCGAGTGACCCACGTCACGACGTGCTCAACGGCGCGCACGGATGCGACGTGACGTCACTCGCCCCGACCGCCTTCCGACCCACCGACACCGGGGAGCGAACGCATGGCCCTCGATCACGCCGCGAACCGAGCAGAGCACCGGCGCCTGCTCGAGGAGCTCGACGGCAAACTCCGCACCGCAGCCCGCGGTGGCAGCGACAAGGCCCGCGAGCGTCACGTCAGCCGCGGCAAGCTGCTGCCGCGCGACCGCGTCGAAACGCTCCTCGACCCGGGCAGCCCCTTCCTCGAGATCGGCGCCCTCGCCGCCGACGGCATGTACGACGACGAGTGCCCCGGCGCCGGCGTCATCGGCGGCATCGGCCGCGTCGAGGGGCGCGAGTGCGTCATCGTCGCGAACGACGCCACCGTCAAGGGCGGCACCTACTACCCGATGACGGTGAAGAAGCACCTGCGCGCGCAGGAGATCGCGCGCGACAACCACCTGCCGTGCATCTACCTCGTCGACTCCGGCGGCGCGTTCCTGCCCAAGCAGGACGAGGTGTTCCCCGACCGCGAGCACTTCGGCCGCATCTTCTACAACCAGGCCACCCTCTCGGCGAAGGGCATCCCGCAGATCGCCTCCGTCATGGGATCGTGCACCGCCGGTGGTGCCTACGTTCCGGCGATGAGCGACGAGACGGTCATCGTGCGCAATCAGGGCACGATCTTCCTCGGCGGTCCACCGCTCGTGAAGGCTGCCACGGGTGAAGTGGTCACGGCCGAGGATCTCGGCGGTGGCGATCTGCACTCCAAGACCTCCGGCGTCACCGACCACCTCGCCGACGACGACCACGACGCGCTGCGTCGCGTGCGCAGCATCGTGCGCACCCTGGGCCCGAAGGCCGAGGTTCCGTGGCGCATGGTGGAGCCGCGCCCGGCGAAGCACGACCAGGAGCGCCTCTACGACGTCGTGCCGGTCGACCTGCGCACGCCCTACGACGTGCACGACGTCATCGACACCATCGTCGACGACGGCGAGTTCCACGAGTTCAAGGCCGAGTACGGCAAGACGCTCGTCACGGGCTTCGCTCACATCCACGGCCACCCCGTCGCGATCATCGCGAACAACGGTGTTCTCTTCGGCGAGAGCGCCCAGAAGGGCGCGCACTTCATCGAACTCGCCGACAAGCGGAAGACGCCGCTGCTGTTCCTGCAGAACATCACCGGCTTCATGGTCGGGCGCGAGTACGAGGCCGGCGGCATCGCGAAGCACGGCGCGAAGATGGTCACCGCCGTCGCGTGCGCCCGCGTGCCCAAGCTCACCGTCGTCATCGGCGGCTCGTACGGCGCGGGCAACTACTCGATGTGCGGTCGCGCGTACTCGCCGCGTTTCCTCTTCATGTGGCCGAACGCCCGCATCTCCGTCATGGGCGGCGAGCAGGCGGCGTCGGTGCTCGCGACGGTTCGTGGCGACCAGCTCGAAGCGGCCGGCACGCCGTGGAGCGACGAGGACGCCGACGCCTTCAAGGAGCCCATCCGTCAGCAGTACGAAGACCAGGGCAACCCCTACTACTCCACCGCGCGCCTGTGGGACGACGGCGTCATCGACCCGGCCGACACGCGCGACATCGTCGGCCTGGCCCTCGGCGCGTGCGCCCAGGCCCCGCTCGACGATGTTTCCTACGGCGTTTTCCGGATGTGATCTGAGATGAACGAGAGCACGACGACCACGGCCCAGGCGCCCGGGCAGCGCGCCATCACGAGCGTCCTCATCGCCAACCGCGGCGAGATCGCGGTGCGCGTCATCCGCACGCTGCGACACATGGGCATCCGCTCGATCGCCGTCTACTCCGACGCCGACGCCGAGGCGCTGCACGTGCGTGAGGCCGACGACGCCGTGCGCCTTGCCGCTCCCGAGCTGCTCGAGGGCGCCTCGAAGGAGCGCTACCCCGAGGGCCGGCCCAAGAACCCGTACCTCGACATCGACCGCGTCATCGCCGCGTGCCGCCTCACGGGCGCCGACGGCGTCCATCCCGGTTACGGCTTCCTCTCCGAGAACACGGCCTTCGCGGCCGCGTGCGAGGAGAACGGCATCGCCTTCCTCGGCCCGAGCGCGCACGCGATCGAGACGATGGGCGACAAGATCACCGCGAAGAACGCCGTCATGGCGTTCGACGTGCCGGTCGTGCCGGGCATCGCGCGCCCCGGTCTCACCGACGACGAACTCGTCGCTGCCGCGTCCGACGTCGGCTTCCCGGTGCTCATCAAGCCGAGCGCCGGCGGTGGCGGCAAGGGCATGCATGTCGTCGAGCGCGCCGAGGACATGGCCGACGCCGTGGCCCGCGCCCGCCGCGAGGCCGCCACGAGCTTCGGCGACGACACGCTCTTCCTCGAACGCTTCGTCCTGCGCCCGCGCCACATCGAGGTGCAAGTCATCGCGGACAAGCACGGCAACGTCATCCACCTCGGTGAGCGCGAGTGTTCGCTCCAGCGCCGGCACCAGAAGGTCATCGAGGAGGCGCCCTCGGCCCTGCTCGACGCCGAAACGCGTGCTCGAATCGGCGAAGCAGCCTGCAACACAGCACGATCCGTCGACTACGTGGGTGCGGGAACGGTTGAGTTCATCGTCTCGGCCGACGCGCCGGACGAGTTCTTCTTCATGGAGATGAACACCCGCCTGCAGGTCGAACACCCCGTCACGGAGCTCGTCACGGGCCTCGACCTCGTCGAGCTCATGGTGCGCGTGGCCGCCGGTGAGGAACTGCCGTTCACCCAGGACGACGTCACGCTCACCGGCCACGCCGTCGAGGCGCGCGTGTACGCCGAGGACCCGGCCCGCGGCTTCCTGCCCACCGGTGGCACGGTCGTCGGGCTCGACGAGCCGCAGGCCGCGAACCTGCGCATCGACTCCGGCATCGCCCGTGGCACCGTCGTCGGCTCCGACTACGACCCCATGCTGAGCAAGGTCATCGGCTACGGCGAAGACCGCGCCGCTGCTCTTGCCTCGCTCGACGAGGGCCTGGCGAAGACCCACGTGCTCGGCGTGACGACGAACATCGACTTCGTCCGCTTCCTCCTCGCCGACGACGACGTTCAAGCCGGACGCCTCGACACCGGCCTGCTCGACGCCCGCGTCGGCGACTACGTGGCAACCCCGGCCCCCGACGACGTGCTCGTCGCCGCTGCGGCGACGCTGCTCGCGCCTTCTTCCGACGCCGAAACCACCCCGACGGGGGCTCAGGCCGTGTGGCGGGGCATCGACGGCTGGCGCGTCGGCGGACGCCGCAGCGCACGGACGGTGCGCTTCGAGGTGGCCGACGCCGAGACCGAATCGGGCACGAGCGTCACCGAAGTCGCCCTCGTCTCGACGAAGGACGGCGGCGAGGAGGTCACGCTGCGCCGCGGTCTGCCGCCCCAGCAGGCGAGCCAGCCGCAGGCCGACGCCGCGAGCAGCGACGCCACTCGCGCCACGATCATGCGCCGTGACGGCTCGGGCCGTCTCGTCATGACGACGGCGGGGCTGCGCCGCACGTTCAGCACCGAGGTCGTCACCGACAAGCAGGGTGTGCGCACCGTGTGGGTCGGCTCGCCCGAGGGCACGTTCGCGGTCAAGGAGGCCAAGCACGTCAGCCTCCACGGTGACGCGGCGGCCGCGGCCGGCGACGACATCAAGAGCCCGATGCCGGGCGCCGTCATCGCGGTGCAGGTGGAGAACGGCGACGAGGTGAGCGCGGGCCAGACGATCGTCATCGTCGAGGCCATGAAGATGGAGCACTCGCTCACCGCGCCCATCGACGGCACCGTCGAGATCCTCGCCCCCGCCGGCACCCAGGTGGCCGTCGACGAGGTGCTCGCCCGCATCACCCCACCCGACGCCACCTGACCGATCACCCGCGGCGCGTCACGCGCGCCGATACCAGCACACCGACTTCCTCCCGAACGAAGGAGAAACCGATGAACACGTCGTTCCTCGCGGCCGACAATCTGCCCGACGAGTACGCCGACCTGCAGAAGATGGTGCGCGACTTCAGCCAGAAGGTCGTTGCGCCCGTCTCCGCCGAGCACGACAAGAACCACACGTTCCCGTACGAGGTCGTCAAGGGCATGGCCGAGATGGGCCTGTTCGGGCTGCCGTTCCCCGAGGAGTACGGCGGCATGGACGGCGACTACTTCGCCCTGTGCCTCGCCCTCGAGGAGCTCGCGAAGGTCGACCAGAGCGTCGCCATCACGCTCGAGGCCGGCGTCGGCCTGGGCGCCATGCCGATCTTCCGTTTCGGCAACGAGGAGCAGAAGAGCGAGTGGCTGCCGCAGCTCGCCTCGGGTGAGGCCCTCGGTGGCTTCGGTCTGACGGAGGCCGGTGCCGGTTCCGATGCGTCGGGCACGAAGACGACGGCCCGCGAGGACGGCGACGAGTGGGTCATCAACGGCTCGAAGCAGTTCATCACCAACTCCGGCACGGACATCACGAAGCTCGTCACGGTCACCGCCGTCACGGGTGAGTCGCAGACGAGCGACGGCCGCACGAAGAAGGAGATCTCGACGATCATCGTCCCGACCTCCGCGCCGGGCTTCACCGCCGAACCGGCCTACGACAAGGTGGGCTGGAACGCCTCCGACACGCACCCCCTCAGCTTCGACGACGTGCGCGTGCCCAAGGCCAACCTCCTCGGTGAGCGCGGCCGTGGCTACGCCAACTTCCTGCGCATCCTCGACGAGGGCCGCATCGCCATCGCGGCACTCGCCGTCGGTGCCGCGCAGGGCTGCGTCGACGAGTCGGTGAAGTACGCGAAGGAGCGTCAGGCGTTCGGGCAGAACATCGGCGCCTATCAGGCCATCCAGTTCAAGATCGCCCGCATGGAGGCCCGCGCCCACGCCGCGCGTTCGGCCTACTACAACGCGGCAGCGCTCATGCTGGCCGGCAAGCCGTTCAAGAAGGCCGCGTCCGTCGCGAAGATGGTGGCCTCCGAGGCCGCCATGGACAACGCCCGCGACGCCACGCAGGTGCACGGCGGCTACGGCTTCATGAACGAGTACACGGTCTCGCGCCACTACCGCGACTCGAAGATCCTCGAGATCGGCGAGGGCACCACCGAGGTGCAGCTCATGCTCATCGCCCGGGAACTGGGACTCTGAATCACTCGTGAGGATCGGAGCGCAGCGCAGCGAGCACCGGACCGGAACGAGTGACCGAAGAGTCCCCACAAAAATGCTGACTCTGAATCACTCCCGAGGATCCGAGCGCAGCGCAGCGAGCACCGGACCGGAACGAGTGACCGAAGAGTCCCAAGAAAATGTTCCTGAACACGCCACACGCACGAGTGAGGACACTCCCATGACCCCCATCCCCGAGACGCCGGACGACGTCACGCAGGGCAAGACCGTCGAGCAGCGCGGCCTGTGGTTCGAGGAGTACGAGGTGGGTACGACCTACCTGCACCGCCCCGGACGCACGGCGACCGAAGCCGACAACACTCTGTTCACGACGCTGACGATGAACACGCAGGCCCTGCACCTCGACGCCGCCTACGGCGCCGAGACGGAGTTCGGCGAGCGCCTCGTCAACTCGATGTGGACGCTGTCGACGCTCGTCGGCCTCAGCGTCGCGCAGCTGACGATGGGCACCATCGTCGCGAATCTCGGCTTCAGCGAGATCTCGTTCCCGGCGCCGATGAAGGCCGGTGACACGCTCTACGCGGAGACGACCGTCGAGGACAAGCGCGAGTCGAAATCGCGCCCAGGCCAGGGCATCGTCACGCTGCGTCACACCGGGCGCAACCAGCACGGCGACGTCGTCGCGGTGGCGGTGCGTCAGACGCTCGTGAAGTGCGCACCGGCTTCCTGAACCAGCCGACCTCATGATCTGCACCTGGTGACGGTTGGGGTAAGTGGTGACGTCTGACCGTCACCACTTACCCCAACCGTCACCGTCTTCGACCCGGAGGAACCGATGGACACTGCAACCTCGTGGACGATGCCCGGCCCCGGCTGGCTCTTCTGCCCCGCCGACCGCCCTGAGCGTTACGCGAAGGCCGCGGCAGCCGCGGACGTCGTCATCCTCGACCTCGAGGACGCGGTGAGCCCGGACGCCAAGGCGGGCGCGCGTCAGTCGGTCGTCGACGACCCGCAGGACGTCGAGCGCACGCTCGTGCGCGTCAACGCGGCCACCACGGACGAGTTCGCCGACGACCTCGCCGCGCTCGAGAAGACGCCTTACCGGCGCGTCATGCTCGCGAAGACGGAGACGCGCGCCGACGTCGACAAGCTCGACGGGTACGAGGTCATCGCCCTCGTCGAGTCGCCGCTCGGCGCGGTGAACGCCTCCCAGATCGCAGCGGCCGAGAACGTCGTCGGCTTCATGTGGGGTTCGGAAGACCTCACCGCAGGGCTCGGCGGGCGCCGTAGCCGCCTCGCCGACGGCAGCTATCACCCGATCGTGACGCAGGTGCGCGGCAGCGTCCTGCTCGCCGCCAAGGCCCACGGCTGCTTCGCCCTCGACTCGGTCTTCATGGACATCGGCGATCTCGACGCCCTCGCCGCGGAGACCGACGACGGGGTGAACATCGGCTTCGACGCGAAGGTCGCCATCCATCCCAAGCAGGTCGCGGTCATCCGCGACGCCTACGCGCCCACCGACGAGCAGGTCGCCTGGGCCGAGGGCCTCCTCGCAGCCGCCGAGGGCGAGCGCGGCGTCTTCACGTACGAGGGTCAGATGGTCGACGGGCCGGTGTTCAAGCAGGCCCAGCAGATCCTGCGGCGCGCGGAGAACTGACGCCGTCCAATCACTCACATCGGAAGCCCCGACGTCGCCCCACCGGTGACGCCGGGGCTTCGTCGCATCCTGCGTCCACATCGAGGAGATGCAGCGCAACGACAAGAGCCCCTTGCTCTACCACTCCGGCACGATGCACGACTGGAACGAAGCAGCCCTCACCTACGAGATCTGACGCTCCACCGAAACCAGAAGGACCACCATGACCGACACCCTCGAGCGCCCGGGCGACAGCGCCTCGGACGCCCGGAACAGCGACGAGCACGTGCCTGCGCACCGCTCGTCCGGCACGAGCCCGACGCCCGCAGCGCGGCCCGTCTCCGAGTTCTCGACCATCCCCGAGATGGTCGACCGCGTCGCCGCAGGCGCCCTGGAGAAGGCGAGCCACCCGCTGTCGCACTTCGTGCGCTCCCTCGTCGGCGGCGTCTTCGTCGCCTTCGGCGTCCTGCTCTCCCTGACGGTGGCAACCGGCGTGTCGACACCCGGCCTCAAATCCCTCGTCATGGGCCTGGCCTTCGGGATGTCGTTCGTCCTCATCCTCGTCTCGGGCGTCTCGCTCATCACCGCCGACATGGCCGCCGGCCTCATCCTCCTGCTGCGCCGCCAGATCGGCGTGGGCGCGTACGGCCGATTCCTCGGCCTCGGGCTAGTGGGAAACCTGCTCGGCACACTCTTCTTCGTGACGGTGGCTGCCCTCGCCGGCGGGCCCTATCTCGCGAAGCCGTTCACCGAGCAGGCGCTCAAGGTCGGCGTCGCGAAGAGCGGTGAGGGCACGTTCTCGGCCATCCTGCTCGCCGTCCTGTGCACCTGGTTCCTGCAGACCGCCATGTTCATGTTCTTCAAGGCACGCAATGAAGGCACCCGGATGGCGTTCGCGTTCTACGGCCCGTTCGCCTTCGTCGTCGGCGGCACGCAGCACGTCATCGCGAACATCGGCTTCATCGGCTTCCCGTGGCTGCTCCACGCGTTCCACCCCGACGCCGCGCCCGCCACGCCCATCACGTGGGACTTCGGCGATCACGGCATGCTGCGTAACCTCGCGACGACGACGCTCGGCAACTTCATCGGCGGCGCCCTGCTCGTAGCGCTCCCGTTCTACATCGTCTCGCGGCTCATGCAGCGCGAGCGCTGAGTTCCGAGCGAACGTGAAGGAGGCAGGCACCTGGCTGGGGTGCCTGCCTCCTTCACGTTGTCGGACCTGAGCCGACATCGATCAGCTCTCCAGCGGATCCGCCACGTCGCGTGCGGCGATGACCGAGCGGCCGAGGAAGAACAGTGCGATCGCGGCAGCCACGAGTGCCGCGACGCCGGCGCCGATGAAGACGGTGTGCACCTGGACGACGCCGGCGTCGCGCACCGTCTGGGCGTTGGGCCGGTCGACCTTCTGCATCTCCGTAGAGAAGCGGTGGAGACCGACGGCCGTGAGCAGCGCGAGTCCGACGACCATGCCCATCATGCGGCCGACGACGACGAGCGCGGACGTCACGCCGTGCGCGCTCTCCGGGGCGTCGGCGAACGCCGCGTCGTTGACGGGGGCGATGGCGAGACCGATGCCGAAGCCCGCGACGAGGAGCACGAGCGTCGAGATGACGAGATCGGAGAGGGCTCCGCTGCGCCACCCCGACATGGCGAGGATGGCCCCGCCCGCGAGCACGAGCCCGGGAGCCGCGACGAACGCCGGGCCGATGCGGCGCAGCAGGAGACCGCCGACGAGCGCACCGATCGGCACGGCGACGAGGAAGCGCAGCAGGACGAGGGCTGCCGTCGTCTGCGAGTTCGTCATCGTGAGGCGCGCGAGCACCGGGATCTCGACGACGACCGCCACGAGGGCCGTCCCGACGAGGAACGACACGAGCAGCGCCGCAGGCACACGTCCGGTGAGCACGCCGCGCTCGATGAGCGGCTGCTTCGCCGTCAGGTGCCGCACGACGTAGCCGACGAGCAACACCCCGGCGACCGGCAGCAGCCAGACACCCGAGTCGCTCATGGCCTGCTTCGAGGAGTCGGCGGTGGCGAACGTCCACACGACACACGCCAGCGCGCCGGTGAGCAGGGCCGCACCGAACACGTCGACCGCCCGAAGGCGCGGCCACCACACCGGAGCCGTGAGCACGACGAAGCCGGCGAGCAGGCCGAGACCCCAGAACCCGATCGGCGTGATGAGGCGGGACGTGTAGCCCTCGTACGGCACGAACGGCGGGCCGTAAGTGACGTTGGACGTCAGCTTCTCCGGCGCCCACAGCGCCAAGATGACGACGGCCGTGCCGAGCGCTCCGGCGATCCAGCCGACGCGTGCGACCCACCTCGAGCGAGCGCCGAGATGCAGCGGTTCACCGGTCGGCGCGCCCCGGCCGAGCACGGCGATGACGACGGCCAGGACGACCGCCGCGCCGGCGTTGAGCCAGAAGATGGCACGCCAGGACCAGAACGCGAGGACGGCTGCTCCGAGCAGCGGGCCGATGACGGCACCGATCTCCTGCACGGCCGAGACCATGCCGAGGGCGACGCCGCGGCGTTCGCGCGGCAGGAGATCGGCCACCAGGGCGAGCGTGGCGGGCACGAGGCCGCCACCGCCGATGCCCTGAATGACACGGCCTCCGACGATGACCGGGAGGTCCACGGCGAGCGCCGTCACGACGCTGCCGAGGCCGAAGAGCACGAGGCACCACAGGAGCACGCGCTGGCGTGACACGAGGTCGGACAGCCGCCCGATGAGGGGAAGCACCGCGATGTAGCCGAGCAGGAAGCCCGAGACGATCGGCGCGGCACGCTGCAGCTGGTCGATACCGAGCCCGACGCCCGACATCATCTCCTCGAGCGCGAGGACGACGACGTAGGTGTCGGCAGCCGTCAACAGGACGGCGAGCGCTGCTGTGGCGAGCAGCGCCTTCGATCGGGGCGTCGGCTCGCTCACCGCGGGCGTCACGGTGGCGTCGGTGCTCATGCGGGCTTGGAGATCGTCGCCTTCTGCCCGAACTTCGACATCTCGAGGTTGTACGTGGCGTCGGAGGAGTCGAAGAACGAACCGTTGATCGACATCGAACGCATCTCGTTCTTGTCGTTGAGACCGACCTCGACCGTGTAGTCCTTACGCGTGCGCCCGAAGCCCATGGCCTTCGTGGCGGTGGGTCCGTCGACCGTGCCCTTGAACAGGGTCACCTTCTCGCCGCCGACGAGCTTCTCGCCCGTCTTCTTCATGTCCTTGCTCAGCACCGGCAGTGCCGGGAGGCCCTTCGAGGCGTTGAACAGCGACGACGGCAGCGGCACACCCATGTCGTCGAGGTTGACGGCGATGTACTTCGACGAGAAGCCGGGCTTGACCCAGCTCTCCTTCTCGATGCTGATGACCTCGGCCTTGACGTCGCTGCCGCCGGTGTTCGCGGTGACCGTGCCCTTGAACGACTGCGGCGAGTTGACGACGTCACCCTCACCGGACTTCAGGGACGACTCCTGGTCCGGCGTCCCCGAGGAGGTGAGCTTGACGTGGTAACCCGCCGTCTTCGCCATGACGTCCTGCGCGGCCTTGAGGCGCGTGCTGGCGTCGCTGTCGTCCGACGTGTCGGACTTCTTCGTCGACGAGCACCCGGCCAGGGCGAGCGTGGCGAAAGCTCCGGCGAGCGCGATGCGGCGGGAGGGCAACTGTGCGGTCATGCGGTCAACCTATCCATCGGGGGCGCGCGAGCGCCCCATTTGTGCGCATTGGCGTTTCCCGATTGAGACGCTCGCCGGAGCCTTCCCGGTTCCGCCCACCTGACGGCGGCAGCGTGTGTTTGGGTGTGTTCATGGCCCGCATCGACTGGAACACCCGCGAAGTGACTGCTCCCGACGGCGCCCGACTTGCCGTCTTCGTCCACGAACCGGCCGGTCTCGCCCCGGACGCGACGACGATCGTCATGGCGCACGGGTGGACCCTGGATCACCGCTCCTGGGAGCCCGTCGCCGAGCGGCTCGCCGCCGAGGGCGGGCGTCGCATCGTGGCGTGGGATCAGCGCGGACACGGCGGCTCAAGCGTCGCCGGTGGCGCACGACGTGGCGGGGAGGCGAGCGTCCACGCGCTCGGGGACGACCTCGCCCTCGTCATCGAGAAGGCCGTTCCGGCGGGCTCACCGATCATCCTGGCGGGCCACTCGATGGGCGGTATGACGATCATGGCGTTCGCGGGCATGCACCCCGACGTTGTGCGCGAGCGCGTCACGTCCGTCGTCCTCGTGGCGACGTCCGCCGGGCAGCTGCGCGGCCTGCGCATCCCCGGCGAAGCACTCGCCATGCGGGCCCTGAGCCACATCCCGTGGCGCCCGGGCGTTTTCGCGACGACGCGTTCGCAGCGCATCGCGTTCGGCCAGGAGGCCCGCAAGGAGGACGTCATCGCCGCGCGCGCCCAGATGCGCGGCACCCGCCTGTCGACGACGGGCAGCTACTACAAGGCCCTCATGGCCCACGACGAACTCGCGGCCCTTGAGTCACTCAAGGACACCCCGGTGACGATTCTCGTCGGCACGCGCGACATGCTCACCCCGCCGCGGCACGCCAAGGCGCTCGCCGAGGCACTGCCGGACGCCGACGCTCAGTTCCTCGAGGGCAAGGGGCACATGCTCACCTACGAGGCGCCCGACGAGGTGGCCGCCGCCATCCTCCGATCCTGAGCGGCCACCGGGGCACCGGTCCCGCGTTTCCCAGGCAACTTCTCGGGGCGGCTTGCCGTCAGGCGAGCCCTGCCTGACGCTCCAGCCCCGCGAGGATGAGGTCGAGGCCGGCGACGAACTGCTCGAAGTCGTCGTGGTCGCGGAAGATCGGCGCCATCGAGTGTGCGAAGGGAAACACCTCGGGGTCGCGCTGCATCCACGTGTCGGCCCACTCGCCGAGATAGCGCTCGCGCATCTCGTCGGGGTTCTCCCCCGGCTCGGGTTCGGGTGCCTGCTCGATCGCCATCTGCGCGCCCATGCCGACGACGTAGTTGACGACGGCCGAAACGGCCTGGAAGCGGTGCCGATCCGTGAGGTCGAGGCGCAACAGGTGTTGGCCGATGCCCTCCCAGAACACGAGTGAGTTCTCCTACAGCTCCATGTCGTGCATGAAGTGCGCCGCCGTCCACGGGCGCGCCTGGCGGAACGCTTGGCGACATGTTCGGTTGCCGCCGCAGCCTCCTCCTCGGCCTCAGCGCCTTTGGCGCCGTCAGCCTCGGCGTCCTCTTCATCGACGCGGCGTGGCAGCTCGCCGCCATCCGCGCCCTGCTCGGCATGGCGGCCGCCTTCATGGCCCCCGCCACGATGTCACTCACCTTCCGCCTCTTCGACGACGACAAGCTGCGCGGCAAGGCGATCGGCCTCATCGTCACCGTCGCGATGATCGGCTTCGCCATCGGCCCGGTGCTCTCGGGCCTCGCCGTCGAACACAAGAGCTGGCACGTCCTGCTCCTGCTCAACGCGCCCGCCGCCCTCATCGCCGTGCTCGGTGTTGCCTGGGGCATCCCGGCCGACGAGAAGAGCGAACTTCGCACCGGCAGCCTCGACACCGTCGGCGCCTTCTTCTCCATCACGACGCTCGCCGTCGGCCTCTACTCCTTCACCCGCGGCGTACAGAACGGCTGGGCCTCGACGACGACGCTCACTTGCTTCGCCGTCGCCATCGCCGCCGGCATCGGCTTCTACCTTGGTGAGCGCAGCGCCGCCAATCCGATGGTCGACCTCAACCTGCTCGCTCGCCCCACCGTCCGCGGCAGCGCCCTCATCCAGACCGCCGTCATGCTCGCCATGGTCGGCACGATGTACGGCACCTCGCAGCAGTTCCAGTTCGCCTGGGGTTGGAGCCCGGTCGAGGCCGGTTTCGCCAACCTGCCGTTCGTCTTCGCGATGCTCGCCGCGTCGCCCTTGGCCGACAAGCTCATCGCGACGATCGGTCAGCGCAAGACGTCGGTCTTCGGCGGCTCGATGGCCGTGCTCGGCCTCGTCGTCATGACGTTCGCCGTCGCGCAGAACTTCATCGCCATCGCGGCAGCCACGATGATCCTCGTCGTCGGCGTCCGCTGCACCATGAGCAGCGCCGCCCTCGCCCTCATGGGCGACCTGCCCGACGACCAGACGTCCTTCGGTGCCGCGCTCAACGACACCGTGCAGGAGCTCGGTAACTCGGTCGGCGTCGCCATCATCGGCACCGTCATGGCCATCATCGTCGGCATCAACCTTCCCGGTGGCCAGTGGCCGCAGGCGCTCGTCGACAACTTCATCCACGACGAGCAGGTCAGCTTCGCCATCATGGCCGTCGTCGTCGCCGGCTTCGTGGCCCTGGGCGCCCGCTCCCTCACGGACTCGAAGGCCACCGACGAGCACTGAGCCACGACCCCCTCACGATGTTGAGCGGTGAGCGCGACACCGATGCCGCGCTCACCGCTCAACATCGTCATGGGGTGGGGCGGTTTCGGCACGGGGCGCCGGGCCTCGGTCGTAGCGTGAGCCTATGTCGAACCACGACCCTGCCCAGGCGATGACGGACGACGACGCGGTGGCCGCTTTCCGTGCCGCGTTGCGCCACCCGACCGTCGCCGGAAGCGCCTACGACGCCGCGGTGTTCAGCGCGTTTCACGAGACGCTGCGCTCGTCATTCCCCTTGCTGTTCGCCGCGGCGGAGTCGGTCGAGGTGCCGGGCGACGCTCTGCTTCTGCGCGTCGGCGGAACCACCGACGCCGATCCGCTCGTCCTCATGGCTCACCAGGACGTCGTCCCGATCGAACCGAGCGACACGTGGACCCACCCGCCCTTCGACGCCCATGACGACGGGGAGTTCCTCTGGGGCCGGGGAACACTCGACGACAAGGGTTCCCTCGTCGCCATCTGCGTGGCGATCGAGCGGTTGCTCGGCCGCGGGGTCACGCCCCGTCGCGACGTCTGGCTCTCCTTCGGCGCCGACGAGGAAGTCATGGGTCATCACGCCGCGGCCGCCGTCGAGGCATTGCGGGCGCGCGGCGTCACGCCGTTCCTCGTGCTCGACGAGGGCGGCGCCGTGGCCTCCGAGGTCTTCCCCGGCGTGACGAAGCCCGTCGCGATGATCGGCGTCGCCGAGAAGGGCACGGCCGATCTCCGGCTCGTCGCACACGGCGACGGCGGGCACGCCTCGACCCCGAAGACGGGCGGCGCCACGGCGAAACTGGCCCGCGCCATCTCGGCACTCGACGCCAACCCCGCCCCCGCGCGGCTGACGCCGACCGCCGTCGCGATGTTCGATGCGGTCGCCGAGGTGGCGGCCCGCCCGCTCTCCCTCGTCCTGGGCCGGATCGGGTCGGCGAGCGGCCTCTTCGCCCGGGTTCTCACGCGCCTCGGCCCCGAAACCGCCGCCATCGTCCGCACGACGCGTGCCGTCACGATGCTCGAAGGCTCCAAGGCCCAGAACGTCATCGCGACCACCGCGACAGCCGGCGTCAACATGCGCATCAGCGTCGGCGAGAGCCTCGACGAAGCGGTGGGCGCCGTCGAGCGGGCCGTCAGGCCCCACGCACAGGTCGAGCTCATCGGCGGCAGCGGGCCGACGCAGGTGGCGCCCGTCGATCACCCCGCGTTCGAGACGCTGCGCCGCGTGACACGCGAGGTGCTGGCCGACGCCCACGTCGCTCCCTACGTCATGAACCAGGCCACGGACGCCCGTCACTTCCACGCCGTGTGGCCGCACGTCTATCGCTTCACCCCGTTCCATATGTCGAAAGCGCAGCGCGAGAGTCTGCACAACGTCGACGAGCGCATCACGCGGGCCTCGTGGCTCGAGGGCGTGCGCTGGTACGAGCGTCTCGTCGAGGAGGCCTGATTCCCGTGGAGCTGAGCACGCGATCGGGCGGCGACGTCGTTCCGAAGATCGCCGCCGTCGTCGGCTTCCTCGTCGTGGTGGAACTGACGTCCGGCGTCATCCAGGGCTACTTCACGCCGCTCTACACCGATATCGCGCGGCATCTGGGCATCCACGACGCCGATGTGAACTGGTTCGAGGCGGCGCAGTTGCTCGTCTCCGCGGTCACGGTGCCGGTGTTGGCGCGCCTCGGCGACATCGTCGGGCACAAACGCGTGCTCCTGCTCTCCAGTGCGATCACGGCGTGCGCCGCATGGGGCGTCGCCTTCGCGCCGAACTTCTGGCTCTTCCTCATCGCCTGGGCGCTCATGGGGCCGTACGTCGTGTGGCTGCCGCTCGAGATCGCGCTCGTTCACCGGCGCACGAAGGGCGATAGCTCGCGCACCCGGACGGCTGCTGCCGTGCTCGTCCTCGCGCTCGAGGTCGGCGTCATCGCAGGAGCGCTGACGTCAGGCGCCCTCCAACCGGTGATCGGCATGACGGGTCTGCTCGCCATCCCGGCAGTCGCGATCACGGCGTGCTTCGTCGTCATCTGGTTCGGGGTGCCCGAGACGCCCCCGACGGGCTCGCACCGCCTCGACCTGCCGGGTGCCGCGCTGCTGTGCGGGTTGTTGCTCGCCGTCATGGCCGGGCTGATGCTCGTGCGCTTCGTCGGGCCGGGAAGCCCGTGGCCGTGGTTGGCCCTCGTCGTCGGAGCCGGCCTTGTCGTGCCGTTCGTGCGCCACGAGATGCGCCACCCCGACCCGGTCATCGACGTACGCCTCCTGCGTGAGCGCCGTCAGTTGTCGGTGCAGCTGGCCACCGGCCTGTTCGGCTTCAGCGTGCTCGGCGCCCAAATCCCGCTGTCGACGTTCGCCCGCACCGACCCGGACGTCACGGGCTACGGCCTCGGCGCCAGCGCGGGTGGGGTCTCGATGCTCATCGGCGGCTACGTGCTGTCCATGGGGCTCGGTGCCGTGACGGCGCCCGCGCTCGCGAAGCGGCTCGGCGAGTTCGGCGCGTTGGCGGTGGCCGCGTGCCTCGTGGCGCTCGGGTACGGGCTCAACGTCGTCAGTCACGGTTCGGTCGTCGGCCTGCTCGTCAACATGATGATCGCCGGAATCGGAAGCGGCGCCCTCGTGGCGGCGCTCCCGGTGGCCGCCGCCGGTGCGGCACCGGCGTCGCACACGGGCCAGATGACGGGGCTGACGAACATGGCGAAGACGGTGGGCGGCGCGATCGCGTCCAGCATCTTCGCCCTGTGCCTGGCCTCGGCCGGGCAGACGGAGGACGTGGGCGACCACGCGCCGCTGGGCGGCTACCTCGCCGTCTGGGCGATCTGCTCGGCCACGGCCGTCGGCGCGGCCCTCCTGCTGTGGCGCGCCCGCCGAGTGAGCGGTGGCCCCGAACCCCAGTGATGCAGAAAGTGACGGTTGTGCACGAAATATCGTGCACAACCTCCACTTTTCGCGGTCAACCAGGCGTCAGCCTCAGCGGGCGTCGCTGCGGGGAACGATGATCATCGGCACCGGCAGAGCGGCGAGCATGCGCGTGGCCGACGTGCCGAGGAACGTCGTGCGCCCGCGCGCCAGGCGCGAGGAGCCGACCATGAGGGCGGTGCGCTCGTCCCAGTCCATCTTCTTGACGGCGTGCTTGAGCGAGCGGCCCTTGCCGACGCGCGTCGTGACGTCGGCGCGCGCACCGATGCGCTTCGCCGCATTAGCGAGCACGCGCTCGGCCTCGTCGAAACCGTCGACGTGCAGCTGCTTGTCGTCCTTGAGCGAGACGAGCGAGACGAGGTCGAGCGGCAGGCCGACGCGGGCAACACCCTCGGCTGCCTCGAGCACGATCTCCTGCGCGCCCGGGCGCGGGCCGATGGCCGCCGACAGCGACGCGAGGGTGTCGAACTTCGACTTGCGGTAGTTACGCGGCGCCATCGCCACCGGAACGGGGCTCGCGTGGAGCAGACCCCCGACGATGGGGTTCGTCGCCACGGCCTGACCGGGGCCGGAACCGGCACCGATGACGATCATGGCCGAGCCGAGCTGCTCGGCGGTGCGCAGGATGCCCTGCGTGATCGACGTGTCGTGCGCGACGTGCGTCTCGACGTTGACGTCCTTGTCGACCGACTTCGCGGCCTTCTTCAGCCAGCCGCGGGCCTCCTTCTCCACCCCCTTCTCGAAGCTCGTGTCGCCGATGGCCAGCGTCGCCGTGTGCGTGGGGTGGTGCACGACGTAGACGATGTCGAGTGTGGCGTCGAAGGTGCGCGCCAGCACGGAGCCCAGCTTGAGGGCGTCCTGGGAGCGCTTGTCGCCACCCCAGGCGACGAGGTAGCGGGAGCCGCCCGCGGGCACTGCCGAGTCGTTGTTTCCCATGAGTCGAACTTACCGCCAATCGGGTGGGATTGGTCCCCTCCCAAGGGTGCTCCCCTGAACGAGAAACCGTGGCCGACACGAAGAGAGGCGGCGGCTCCCAGGGGAACCGCCGCCTCTCGTGAGGGAACGTGTCAGCTCACGGCACCGGGCACGACCTTGAGGCCCGTGACCGGAGCCTCCATACCCGCCGGCGCCTCGACACCCTCGGGCATCTTCAGCGCCTCGCCGCGCTCGACGTCTATGACGACGTTCTGCCCGTCGAGCACCTCGCCGCCGAGCAGCGCGCGCGCAAGGCGGTCGCCGATCTCCTTCTGCACGAGTCGGCGCAGCGGACGTGCGCCGTAGGCCGGGTCGTAACCCGTCGCGGCCAGCCACTCGCGCGCGGCCGGCGTCACGTCGAGCGTGATGCGGCGGTCGGCGAGGCGGCGGCTGAGCGACGCCACCTGCAGTTCGACGATGTGCGAGAGCTCGTCCTGCGTCAGCGGATCGAAGATGACGACCTCGTCGAGACGGTTGAGGAACTCGGGCTTGAACTGCCCGCGCACCGCACCCATGACGGCGTCACGCTTCGCGTCCGGGCTCATCGTCGGGTCGACGAGGTACTGGCTGCCCAGGTTCGAGGTCATGACGAGGATGACGTTGCGGAAGTCGACCGTGCGGCCCTGACCGTCCGTGAGGCGTCCGTCGTCGAGCACCTGCAGCAGGATGTCGAAGGTCTCGGGGTGAGCCTTCTCCACCTCGTCGAGCAGCACGACCGAGTACGGGCGACGACGCACGGCCTCGGTGAGCTGACCGCCCTCTTCGTACCCGACGTATCCGGGCGGCGAGCCGATGAGGCGAGCCACCGCGTGACGCTCCGAGTACTCCGACATGTCGATGCGCACCATGGCGCGCTCGTCGTCGAAGAGGAAGTCGGCGAGCGACTTCGCGAGTTCCGTCTTACCCACACCCGTCGGGCCGAGGAAGAGGAACGAACCGGTCGGACGATCGGGGTCGGCGATGCCGGAGCGCGAACGGCGCACGGCGTCGGACACAGCCTCCACGGCATCACGCTGGCCGATGAGACGCTCACCGAGGAAGTCCTCCATGCGCAGGAGCTTCTCGGTCTCGCCCTCGAGCAGGCGGCCTGCGGGGATGCCGGTCCATGCTGCGATGACCTCGGCGATGTCGTCGGCTCCGACCTCCTCGGAGACCATCGGCGCCTCACCACCGGCCGTCGAGCTGGTGGCCTCGGCCGCCTGGGCCTCCTCGAGCTGCTTCTCGAGCGTCGGGATGTCGCCGTAGAGCAGCTTCGACGCCGACGCGTAGTCGCCCTCGCGCTGCAGCCGCTCGGCCTGCGTGCGCAGGTCGTCGATCTGAGCCTTGAGGTCACCCACCTTGTTGAGGCCGGCCTTCTCCGCCTCCCAGCGCGCCGTCAGCGCGGCGAGTTGCTCCTCGGTGTCGGCGAGGTCGGCCCGCAGCTTCTTGAGCCGGTCGACGGACGCCGGGTCGGTCTCGTTCTCGAGGTGCAGCTCCTCCATCTTGAGACGGTCGACGCTACGGCGCAGCTGGTCGATCTCGACCGGCGAGGAGTCGATCTCCATGCGCATGCGCGATGCGGCCTCGTCGATGAGGTCGATGGCCTTGTCGGGCAGCTGACGGCTCGTGATGTAGCGGTCACTCAGCGACGCCGCGGCGACGAGCGCCTGGTCCGCGATGGCCACCTTGTGGTGCGCCTCGTAGCGCTCCTTGAGCCCGCGCAGGATGGCGATCGTGTCCTCGACGCTCGGCTCACCGACGAACACCTGCTGGAAGCGACGCTCGAGCGCCGGGTCCTTCTCGATGTTCTCGCGGTACTCGTCGAGCGTCGTCGCGCCGACGAGGCGCAGTTCGCCGCGCGCGAGCATCGGCTTGAGCATGTTGCCCGCGTCCATCGACGAGTCGCCGCCGGCGCCCGCGCCGACGACCGTGTGGATCTCGTCGATGAAGGTGACGATCTCGCCGTCGGAGCTCTTGATCTCCTCGAGAACGGCCTTGAGGCGCTCCTCGAACTCGCCGCGGTACTTGGCTCCGGCGACCATGGCGCCGAGGTCGAGCGAAATGAGGCGCTTGTCGCGCAAGCTCTCCGGCACGTCACCGGCGACGATGCGCTGCGCGAGGCCCTCGACGACGGCCGTCTTGCCGACGCCGGGCTCACCGATGAGCACCGGGTTGTTCTTCGTTCGGCGGCTGAGCACCTGCACGACGCGACGGATCTCGCTGTCGCGGCCGATAACCGGGTCGAGCTTGCCCTCGCGGGCGACGGCGGTGAGGTCGGTACCGAACTTCTCGAGCGCCTCGAAGGTGCCCTCCGGGTCGGCGTTCGTCACCTTGCGCCCGCCACGTGTGCCCGGGATCGCAGCCTCGATGCCCTCGGCGTCGAGCGACGAGAAACGGCCGGTGCGCGCGAGCGCGAGAAGGATGTGGTCGGTGGAGGTGAACGAGTCACCCATCGACGACATGATCGTGCGCGCCTGCTCGAGGATGTTGAGCAGTTCGCGGCTCATGCCCGGCTGTCCGACGCTGGCGCCGCTCGAGCTGGGGTACGTGGCGAGCACGCGGTCGGCCTCCGCCGTGACGGCGGCCGGGCTCGATGCCGAGGCCTCGAGCAGGGGACGCGTCGTCGTGTCGGTCTGCTCGACGAGCGCCTTGAGCATGTGGGCAGGCTCGATCGACGGGTTGCCCGCCGTCTGCGCTGCGGTGACGGCGCCGGAGAGGGCCTCCTGCGCCTTCGTGGTTAGTTGAAGATCCATTGGCTGACTCCTTGCCCTTGAAACGTGTGCGATGCGTGCTGCTTTCACCGTGTCACTGGGAACAGTTCTACTGGGTGCAACACTGCTTGTCATCGTCAACGACAGGAAAGTTGAGCCTATTCCACTCAAGGCTGCCGCCAGTGCGGCGTTTCTCCACCAACGACACGGTCACCGACGTCGCTGCCGGTTCGCTGCTGCGAGATGCGGACCTCGACGAGCCAGGGAGGCGACGCCTGATCGGAGCCCGCGAGCCCCCGCAACCATCCTCGCGGCTCGCGCCGGACGATTGACGCGATTTCGGGTTGTCACACCCCGGTGAGACTCTGAACTGTGCGCAGTCTCGGCAAGATCCTCTCCTCCACACGCGTGTTGTGGCCCTCCTACGTCGCCATCCTCTTCACCTCGGTGCTCATCACCGCAACGGCGTTGCTCATGCCGTTCATCATCTCGGGTGCCACCGACGAGGTCGTCGATGTCGTCAAGGCGGGTGGGCACACCGACGGGCATGTGAAGACGATCGTGTGGTTCGCCGTCGCGCTACTCGTCGCTGACCTCGCGAACACGTTCATCAGCAACATCGGCGGGTACATCGGTGACGTCGCCGCGGTACGCATGCGCCGCATCCTGTCGACGCGTTACTTCGAGAAGCTGCTCACGCTGCCGCAGAGCTACTTCGACCGTGAACTGACCGGCACGATCATCAACCGGTTGTCGCGCAACATCTCCGAGACGACGCAGTTCCTCAACATGTTCGCGAACAACTTCCTGCCGATGTTGCTCACGACGTTCGCGGTACTCATCATCTCGGCGGTCTACTCGTGGCCACTCGCGCTCTTGCTGCTCATCGTCTTCCCGGTCTACATGTACCTGACGACGCTCACGAGCAAGAAGTGGCAGGTGCTCGAGCAACAGAAGAACGAGCAGTTCGACATCGCCGGCGGCCGCTTCGCGGAGGTCGTCGGGCAGATCCGCGTCGTCAAGAGCTTCGGCCAGGAAAAGCGCGAGCTCACGTCGTTCGACGACCGGTACGCCAGCACCGTCGCGACCACGCGCGTGCAGTCGCGCTACTGGCACCTCATGGACGCCGCCCGCCGCGGCTCGCTCAACGTCATCTTCTTCGGCGTGTACGCCATCGTGTTCGTACAGACCGTGCGCGGCGTCTTCACCATCGGCGACATGGTGCTGCTCATCCAGCTCGTCAACATGGCCCGCCAGCCCGTCATGATGATGAGTTACCTCGTCGACTCGGGGCAGCGCGCCGTCGCGGGCAGCCGCGACTACTTCAAGGTGCTCGACGAAATGCCCGAGCGTGACATCGCCGCCCTCGCTGCCGACGATGCGCCGGCGTCGCGGGCGAGCAGCGCGACGGCTCGTGGGAGCGACGACGGCCGCGACGACACCGTGATCGAGTTCGACGACGCGACCTTCGGCTACGACGACAATCGCGCGGTGCTCGAGCACATCGACCTCTCCATTCGACACGGTGAGCGCATCGCGTTCGTCGGCGAGTCGGGCGGCGGCAAGACGACGCTCATCAGCCTGCTGCTCGGCCTCTACCGCCTGCGCGAGGGCCGCCTCAGCGTCTTCGGTCGCGACGTCGACGAGACGCCGCTCGCGCAGCTGCGCTCGGACTTCGGCGTGGTCTTCCAGGACAGCTCGCTGTTCAGCGGAACCATCCGGGAGAACATCGCGTACGGGCGGCCCGACGCGAGCGAGGAAGAGATCGTCGACGCCGCGAAGCGCGCCAACGCCGACATCTTCATCCGCCGTTTCGACGACGGCTACGACACGACGATCGGCGAACGCGGCCTCAAGCTCTCGGGTGGGCAGAAGCAGCGCATCGCCGTGGCGCGAGCCATGCTCAAGGACGCCCCGATCCTCATTCTCGACGAGGCGACGAGCGCGCTCGACACGAAGTCGGAGCGCCTCGTGCAGGCCGGTCTCGACGAGCTGATGGAGGGGCGCACGTCGCTCATCATCGCCCACCGCCTCTCGACGATCAGCACGGTCGACCGCATCGTCACGCTGCGTGACGGGCGCATCGACGAGGTCGGGCCCCCTGAGGAACTCGCCGTCTCCGGCGGCATCTATGCGGAGCTTTTGGCCCTCCAGGCCTCGGGGCGCAAGACCGACAAGAAGCGCCTCAAGGAATACGACATCGCGGGCTGACAAGAACGGAGCCGGCGTGGGCACCGCAGCGGAGCGAGGATGTCCGCGCTGGCTCCGGGCGCAGGCAACCGCGTCATGTGATCGCGGGCTGACAAGAACGGAGCCTGCGTGGGCACCGCAGCGGAGCGAGGATGTCCGCGCTGGCTCCGGGCGCAGGCAACCGCGTCATGTGATCGCGGGCTGACAAGAACGGCTTGGGTGGTGGGACCGGAGCGAAGCGAGGATTCCGCCACCCAAGCCGGGCGCAGACGATCGCGTCAGGAGACCGTGCCGGTGAGGTGCTCGACGGCGAGACGGCCCAGCGCATTCGCGGCCAGCGGGCTGTCCCCCGTGAGCAGCTTGCGGTCTGCGTGAACGGCACCGGTCATGTCGTCGTTGACGAGCGTGATGCCTTGACCGCGCAACGCTTCACCGAGCGCCCAGGTGAGCTTGCCCGGCAGGTAGCCGATCTCGACGTTGGCGCCCTCGTCGAGAGAGTCGGGGAACACCGCGATCGAGTAGCCGTCGAACGGTGAGGAGCCGTTCTCGCCGGCCGCGAGCAGCGCAGCCGGACCGTGGCAGAGGGTGATGACGTAGCGGTCGACGTCCAATGCCCAGCGCAGCACCGCGCCGACGTTCTCGTCATCCTGAAGCGAAATCATCGCACCGTGACCGCCCGGAATGAAGATGGCCGCGTACTCGCTGTCGGCGCCCAGCTCGTTCTTGACGACGTCCGCGAGGTTCTTCGGGTTGCGGATCTTGGGCAACAGGGTCTCGAACGCGTCCTTGACGGCGTCGTCCTCCTTGGGGAACGCCCAGTACTCGAACTTGCCCATGAGCCCGGACGGCGTCGCGATCTCGATCTCGTACCCCGCCTCGCTCAGGTGCATGAGGGGTACGAGCGTCTCGATCGGGTGGTTGCCGGTGCTGAACAGCGCCTCTCCCTCGACGGGCAGGTAACGTTCATCGACCATGACGGCGAGGATCTTCTTCGGCCCCTCGGTCACGGTGCGCTTCTCACCGCCGTCGAAATCGCTCTTCGCCGGGACGTACTGGCCCAGGGAGTACACCGAGGGGAAGTACGCGCCGTGCTCGGCCTCGTCGGCCTGGGGCTTTTTGGACTCGGACATGGTGTGACCTCCAGATCAGGTTGAATCCTGCTCAGGCTCAACGCCTCTCGCGCTGAACTATTCCAGCAGTACCTCGGCGCATGATGCCCTGTTCGTGCTGGGTGCGATGCTTCCCGTCGAGGGCGCGCCGCTCACGTGCGACCACGTTCCCGCCGTGCGGGGCGACGGACGACGAGGCGCAATCGTGGACCACCGCCTCCCGTCCTCCGTGTCAGCGGGTGACGTCGGGGTAGGTGTCGCCGTCGAGGTCGAAGTCGACGACTTCTCGGCGCACCGTGTCGGTGTAGGTCATGTTCTGCGTCTCGCGATCGACGCTCAGACGCAGCCGCTCGACGGCGTACACCTCGGTGCTGATGACCGGGCGCTCCTCGTGCAGCACGACGTCGTAACCGTCGGCCTCTGCCGAACGGCGGGCTCCGGAGCGCTCGCGTTCGTCGCGCTGGCCGTCGTAAACCTCGTCGCGTGAGTCGGAGCGCACGCCGTCAATGGCATCGTCGTCCCGGCCTTCGGCCTCGCCGTAGGCGCCGGCGGGGGTCTCCTTCGAGCCGTACGGCATGCCGCCGGTGCGGTCCTCGATGCGCGGCTCCCAGTACGACGGAGGCAGATCGAGCACCTCCTCGCTGCCGTCGTCGTAGACCCGCACGAGGTCAGCCACCTCACGGCGCACGGGCAGCGTCACCGTCAGTTCCTCGACGATGATGCGCTTGCGCACCTCGACCCGCCCCACCTCGTAGCGTTCGACGCCGGGCGTCAGGCGCTCCTCGTGCAGCACCATGCCGTCCGCCTCGTCGCGGCGCCCGTCGAAGGGGCGCTCGACGCCTCGCTGGTCGCTCATCTGTGACTCCTTCGTCCGTGGCGCGGTGCGCCACCCGGTTTCACGTTCACGCTACCGGAGCGGTCGAAGGCACGCTCCCCTGCGGCCACCCCTTGCGGAGCGCGGCCGAGTGAGAAAAGGTGAAGGCATGACTGACAACCAGAAGATCACCGTCACCCGCACGATCGAAGCTCCGGCCCAGAGCGTGTTCAACGTGCTCACCAACCCGGCCGAGCACGTGAAGCTCGACGGCTCCGGCTTCATCCGCAGCGTCGACCACGGCGACCGCATCCAGAAGGTCGGCCAGGTGTTCACCATGAACATGGAGGGCGAGCACATGGGCGGCGAATACCAGACCGACAACCACGTCACCGGTTACGTCGACGACAAGCTCGTCGCCTGGCAGACGGCGCCGGCCGGCACCGAGCCGAAGGGCTGGGAGTGGATGTACGAGCTCGACGCGAAGGGCCCGAACGAGACCGAGGTGACCCTCACGTACGACTGGAGCAAGGTCACCGACAAGGAACTGCTTAAGAAGGTGCACTTCCCGCTCGTCCAGGAGCACGCGCTCGAGGAGAGCCTGCAGAAGCTCTCCGAGCTGGCCGCAAGCTGACGCCTGAAGCGCACAAGGCGAAGCGCCGCACGCCCGAAAGGGGGTGCGGCGCTTCGTCGCGTCGGTCAGCGCGCGTCGGTCAGCGGGTGGGCTGCTGCGCGGGGTTGTCGTCGAGCCAGCCGCCGTTCTCCTCGGCCAGTTTCTCGAAGCGCTCGGCGAGCGCCTGCGCGACGGCGGAGGCGGCGTCGTCGATCGTCGCCTGACGCACGTAGACGCCCCAGTCGTGGTCTTCGTCGTCCTCTTCACCGGCGAGCGCCTCGCGGACGACGCGCACCTCGGTGAAGTCGTCCTCCTCGAGCAGGTCTTCAGCGATCTCGTCGGCGATCTCGCGTTCGGGGAAGATCATGAGGTACTCGGTCATGCCACCACTGTGCCAAGCGTGCTCGCCGATTGCCACAGGACGCGCCGCCGGTAGATTGGGCGGCGTTCCCCCACTCAAGGAGTCCCCCGAATGACTTGGGCGTTCGTCATCGCGCTGATCCTTCTCGTGCTCGTCGCGCTGAGCAACTTCGCGCTGCAGAAGCGCGTGCGCCAGCTCGAGCAGGAGGTGACCGATCTGCGCAGCGGCCAGGACATCTCCCAGCGCGTCAGCTACCTCGTGAACAACGGCCGCGAGGTCGAGGCGATCGCGGTGTACCGCAAGGCCACCGGGCTCGGTCTCGTCGAAAGCAAGAGCGCCGTCGAGGTCATCGCGAGGAACAACCCGCAGATCTGACGACGGCTCGGTTCACCCGGCTTTCACGACGTCGTCGCACGCCGGTCGTCGGGGCGCCACGACGACGTCGGCCGTCAGCCCTAGGTTCGCGGCGATGAACGGACGTTATGTGGCGGTGGGTGACTCGTTCACCGAGGGCGTCGGTGACGCGAACCTCATGTACCCCAACGGCGTGCGCGGGTGGGCCGATCGTATGGCCCGCCAGATGGGGCGCGCGGACGCGACGTGGGAGTACGCGAACTTCGCCATCCGCAGTAAACGCCTCGACGAGATCGTCGACGAACAGTTCGACGCCGCACTCGCGTTGAACCCGACGCTCATCTCCTTCTACGCAGGCGGCAACGACATCCTCGCCGTCCGCTCCGATATGCCCGCCATCATGGAGCGTTACGAGGCCGCGCTGCAGCGCCTCGTCGGATCGGGCGCGCAGGTGCTGCTGTTCACGACGTTCGACGTGAAGATCTCGACGGCGCTCGAGCCGCTGCGGCGGCGCATCGTCTTCTACAACGACTCCGTGCGCGAACTGGCCCGCCAGTACGGCTGCCTGCTCGTCGATCACACCCAGTTTCGCGAGTTCGACGACCCGCGCATGTGGGCGTTCGACCGCATCCACATGAGCCGGCTCGGGCACAAGCACCTCGCCGCCTACGTGCTCGCCGAACTCGGCATCCCCCACACGCTCAAACTGCCGGAGCTGCCTCCGTTCGAGGCGCCGCACTGGCGCGAGAGCATCCGCACCGAGAGCCGATGGCTCGCCACCGAGGTGATCCCCCTCCTCCGGCGCCGCATCAACGGCGTCCGTGAGGGCGATTCGCTCCCCCCGAAGTGGCCCGAACCGATCCGCCCCGCGGACGGCATGAAGCGACTGGCCCGTGCGCGCGCGGGTGACGCCGTCGAGGTCAGGGCACGCGCAGGTGAACGCCACGCCGGCTGAGCGCCCGCGTCACGCTCACGGGCGATCAGACGCCCGCGCCGCGCACCGCGACGTCGACGAGATCCCCGAGGCGGCGCGCCACGGATTCGACCTCGGCGCGTCCGGTACGCGTGCGGTTCAGCTCGAGCACCCCACCGGAGACGATGAGGCCCGCGGCGACGACGCTGCGCTCCGCGTCACCCCCCGCTGCGACGAGCAGCGCCGCGATGGCGTCCTCGAGACCGGCGACCAGCGCGACGACCTTCTCGCGATACGGCCCGGGCGCACCGAACAGCACCTCCCGTCCGACGACCATCGCGTTCTCGGGGTAGTCACGGGCCTGCTGCGCGAACGGTTCGAGCAGACGCAGGACGCGCTCGCGCACCCCACCGTCACCGGCGTCGTCGGGCAGGTGATCGTCGACGAGATCACGCCACTCGTGTTCGACGACCATCATGAGCAGTTCCGCCTTCGTCGGGGCGTACTGGAACACGGTGCCGGCGGCGACGTTGGCGCGCTTGGCCACCTCGGCCGTCGTCATGCGCTCGTACCCCACCTCACCGAGCAGGCTCTCGGCAGCCGCGAGGATGCGGGCCTGCTTGTCGGCCTTGTTGCGTGCGCGACGACCCTGCTGGTCCGCGCCGCTCACGACGGGACGTCGGCGGGTCACGACCGTGGCGTCAGGCGTACCCGGCGTGGGGGCCGGCCTCGTCGGGGCCGTCGAATCGGCCGACGGTGTCGCGGACGCGGCCGTGGCGCTGAGGGGAAGCGTCATGGATCGAAACATTACCCGGGCCGAAAGGCCCTGGTGGCGCCGCAAAAAATGAGTACAGTCAAAAATATCCGGAAACGAAGGAGACACCATGGACACCATGAAGGCCGCACGCCTCGACGTCACGCACCACACCCTGAACGTTGAGGAGGTACCCGTCCCGACGCCAGGGCCGGGCCAAGCCGTCATCGAGGTGAAGGCGGCGGGCGTCTGCCTGTCGGACGTGCACCTGCTCGAAGGGCTCATCGCGCCGCAGTTCCTCGACAGCGAGAAGGTGACGCTCGGTCACGAGGTCGCGGGCATCGTCACCGCCCTCGGTGATGGCGTGCCGACACTGCCCGGCATCGAGGTGGGCAGCCGCGTCCTGCTGCAGGCCGGCCACCGCCTCCCGAACGGCCGCATCCTGACGCGCGGTGTCGACTACGACGGCGGGTACGCCGAATACGCCGTCGCGCAGGCCGAGACGCTCGTCCCGATCCCCGGCGACCTCCCGTTCGAGCAGGCCGCCATCATCCCCGACGCCGTCTCGACGCCGTGGGCAGCCATCCAGACGAGCGGGCGCGTGCGCGCCGGGGAGGCCGTCGGCGTCTGGGGCCTCGGCGGGCTGGGCATTCACGCCGTGCAGTTGCTGCGTCTCATCGGCGCCTCCCCCATCGTCGCGATCGACCCGCTCGAGGCCGCCCGCGAACGGGCGCTCGCCGTCGGCGCCGACGTGGCGTGCGCCCCTGAAGACGCAGAGGACGCCATCCGTCAGCTCTCACCCCGCGGTCTCGACGTCGCGTTCGACTTCGCGGGCGTGGCCCCCGTGCGGGCCCAGGCGATGGCCTCCCTCGCGCCGCAGGGACGTCTCGTCATCGTCGGCCTCGCCGGGCGGCCCATCGAGATTCCGTCCGACACCGCATTCGCCTACAAGCAGCTGACGTTGCGCGGCCACTACGGCAGCGAGGGAACGGACGTCCACCAGCTCGTCGCGTTGACCCGCACGAAGCGGCTCGACCTGTCGGCGTCGATCAGCGGGGTCTTCCCGCTCGAGGAAGCGCCCGAGGTGCTCGAGCGGCTCGCGCGCAAGGACGGCAACCCGATCCGTTTCATCCTGCAGCCCTGACGGCGCACGCAGCCGTCCGCTCATCCATCGTCCGGCGCGATGATCTCGCGCACCCGACCTCGAGGAGATCCCATGTATTACAGCAGTGGAAACTACGAAGCCTTCGCCCGTCCCCGCCCGCCGAAGGACGCCGCGAGCAAGCACGCCTGGATCGTCGGCAGCGGCCTCGCGGGCCTCGCGGCGGCCGTCTTCATGATCCGTGACGCCGCCGTCCCCGGCGAGAACATCACGATCCTCGAGAAGGGCTCCCTCGCCGGTGGCGCCCTCGACGGGATCGAGGAGCCCGAGAAGGGGTTCGTCATCCGCGGTGGACGCGAGATGGAGAACCACTTCGAGTGCCTGTGGGATTGCTTCCGCACGATCCCCAGCCTTGAGGTCGAGGGCGCGTCCGTGCTCGACGAGTTCTACTGGCTCAACAAGGACGACCCGAACTACTCGCTGCAGCGCGCCACCGTCGAACGCGGCCAGGACGCGCACACCGACGGGTTGTTCACGCTGAACAAGAAGGCGCAGAAGGACCTCGTCAAGGTGTTCCTCGCGACGCGCGAGGAGATGGAGAACAAGCGCATCGACGAGGTGTTCGGCCGCGACTTCCTCGACAGCAACTTCTGGCTCTACTGGCGCACGATGTTCGCGTTCGAGGAATGGCACAGCGCACTCGAGATGAAGCTGTACCTGCACCGCTTCATCCACCACATCGGCGGACTGCCGGACTTCTCGGCGCTCAAGTTCACCAAGTACAACCAGTACGAGTCGCTCGTGCTGCCGATGACGAAGTGGCTGAGCGAGCAGGGCGTGCGTTTCCAGTACGACACGGAGGTGACGGACGTCGAGTTCGACCTGACGGCGTCGGCCAAGCGCGCGACCCGCATCGAGTGGACCCGCACCGGTGAGCACGCCGGTGACACGGGCGTCGACCTCGGGGAAGACGATTACGTCCTGATGACGATCGGCTCACTCGTCGACAACTCCGACGAGGGCGACCACCACACCGCCGCGACGCTGAACCGCGGCCCTGCGTCGGCGTGGGACCTGTGGAAGAAGATCGCGCGCAAGGATCCGTCGTTCGGGCGTCCCGAGGTGTTCTGCAGCTCCATCGACGAGACGAAGTGGGAGTCGGCGACCGTCACGACGCTCGATGAGCGCATCCCCGAGTACATCCGGCGCATCGCCAAGCGCGACCCCTTCAGCGGACGGGTCGTGACGGGCGGCATCGTCACCGTCAAGGATTCGAGCTGGCTCATGAGCTGGACGGTGAACCGCCAGCCGCACTTCAAGAAGCAGCCGAAGGACCAGATCGTCGTGTGGGTCTACAGCCTGTTCGTCGACACGCCCGGCGACTACGTCAAGAAGCCGATGAGCGAGTGCACCGGCGAGGAGATCACCGCCGAGTGGCTCTACCACCTCGGCGTGCCCGAGGCTGACATTCCCGAACTCGCGGCGACGGGCGCGAAGTGCGTACCGGTCATGATGCCGTACGTGACGTCGTTCTTCATGCCCCGCAAGGCCGGTGACCGCCCTGACGTCGTGCCGGAGGGCGCGGAGAACTTCGCCTTCATCGGCCAGTTCGCCGAGACGAGCCGCGACTGCATCTTCACGACCGAGTACTCGGTGCGCACCGGCATGGAAGCCACCTACCAGTTGTTCGGCGTCGAGCGCGGTGTTCCCGATGTGTTCAACTCGACCTACGACGTGCGGACGCTGCTCGACGCCTCGGCGCGCCTCAAGGACGGCGAGAAGACCGAGCTGCCCGGCCCCGCCGTACTGCGCCGCAAGATCGCGAAGGGGCTCGACTCCACCGAGATCGGCGTGCTGCTGCGCGAGCACGGCATCCTGTGACGGCGACCTGACGCCCGCATCGCGCGCCGAGGCCCTCATCCCGAGTCGGGGATGAGGGCATCGGCCATGCAGGTGTTGTACGACGACGGTGTGGCGCTGCGTCGCGCGCTCCGGAGGGTGCGACGTGCGTCTGACGAGCTCGGGCTCAGCGGGTGCCGTACGGCACGAGCGAACGCCCGGTCGAGCGCGGGCGCGGTCGTTCGCCGGGCCGCAGCGCGACGATGCCGTCGCGCCCGGCCGCGAAGACGCGCGTGTGAGAGCGCGATTCGAGCGCGTCGCGGTACTGCGCGTTCTGTTCGCTCAGCTCCTCGATCCGCGCCCGCAGCGCCGCGACCTGGTGCTCAAGCTCCATGATGCGTTGGATGCCGGCGAGCGAGACGCCCTCCGACGACAACTCCTGCACCTGACGCAACTGCGCGATGTCGCGCATCGAGTAGCGGCGACCGCCGCCACCCGTGCGTTCGGGGGTGACAAGCCCCAGACGGTCGTACTGGCGCAACGTCTGCGCGTGCATGCCCGCCAGTTCGGCCGCCACCGAGATGACGTAGACCGGCTTGGACGGGTCGGCACGCACGAAGTCGGCCTGCCCGGAGCGGAAACCACCGCTCTCGCGCGGTGTCACGACGCGGCCTGACGCGCCTTAGCGAGCAGCTCTTCGCGCGGGTCGGCTTCGCCCGCCGCGAGGGTCTCGACAGCCTGACGCTGCTCGTCGGTGAGCTCCTTCGGCACGACGACGTGAACCTTCGCGATGAGGTCGCCGGTCGCCTTCTTCGTCTTCACGCCACGGCCCTTGACGCGCAGGCTGCGGCCCGAGGGCGTGCCGGGCGCGACGCGGACCTTGACGCTCTTGCCGTCGAAGGTGGGCACCTGCACCGTGGCGCCGAGGGTCGCCTCGGCGAACGTCACGGGCAGCTCGACGGTGAGGTTGTCACCGTCGCGGCCGAAGATCGGGTCGGTGCCGACGCTGACGTGCAGGATCATGTCGCCGTTCGGGCCACCGCCGAAGCCGGCACGGCCCTTGCCGCGCAACCGGATCTTCTGCCCGTCCTTCACCCCGGCCGGAATGCGCGCGGTGAAGCTCTGGCCATCGGCGTCGCTGATGCGCACCTCGCTGCCCTCGACGGCCTGACGGAACGTGATCGAGGCGCGCGCCTCGACATCCTGGCCACCGCGCGGCTGCGCCTGACGCTGGTAGCCGCCCCCACCGGGGAACCCTCCGCCGGAGAAGCCACCACCGGCTCCGCCGAACTGTGCGAGCAGATCCTCGAGGTTGAGGCCCTGCTGACCGGCGCCACCCGCCGAATACGTGCGGGCGCCACCACCGCCGCCACCGAACATCGAGGAGAAAACGTCCTCGAAGCCGCCGGCTCCCCCGGCGCCGCCGCCGAAGCGGGCACCGCCGCGCGCCATCTGGCGAACGGCGTCGTACTGCTGACGCTGCTCGGGGTCGGCGAGCACCTGGTGAGCCTCGCCGATGTCCTTGAACTTCTGCTCCGCGGCAGCGTCACCGGGGTTCTTGTCCGGGTGCCACGTGCGGGCGAGCTTGCGGTAGGCCTTCTTGATCTCGTCCTCGCTCGCGTCCTGCGCGACACCGAGAGTGGCGTAGAAGTCCTTCTCGAACCAGTCCTGACTGGCCATGCGCACCTCCTGATCTGTGTGATGGCGCGTCGTCCGGCGTCCGGGACGCTGGGGGCGCGTATCGCGTGCGCGTGCGAAAGATGAATGTGGTCGAGGTGAGCGAGTCGCTCACCCGTGGTGGCGTGGGACCGAACGGTTCGTGCGGCCCCACGCCGACGTGGTTCGGCGTCAGCCTGCCACCGAGACGCGGGCGGCGCGCACGACGCGCTCACCCACCTTGTAGCCGGGCTGCAGCACCTGGACGACGAACGTTCCGTCGACGCCCTCGGGTGCCTCGGCCTCGACGTGCATGAGGGCCTCGTGGACGTTAGGGTCGAACGCTTCACCGGCCTCGCCGAAGCGAGCGACACCGTAGCGGTCGAGCGTCGTCTCCAGCTTGGAGGCGATCTTGCTCATCGGGCCGTCGGTGAGGTCGCCGTGCTGGCGGGCGAGCTCGATGTCGTCGAGCACCGGGATGAGGGATTCGACGACCGAACCGATCGTCGTCTCCTTCTCGCGGGCCCGGTCACGCTCGACGCGGTTGCGGTAGTTGACGTACTCGGCCTGCAGACGCTGCAGGTCGGCCAGGCGCTCGGCCGCGAGCTTGGTGTCGGGGTGCTCGTTCTCCTCGACGCTCTCGCTGGCCTCGCCCGCGACCTCGTCCGGCGTCGACGCCGATTCGGCCTCGTCGGCCTGCTGCTGAAGGTTCTCGCCGGCCGCGTCCTGCTCGGACGCCTTGACGTTCTTCGTGTTCTTGCCGCCGGGCAGGTCGTCGCCGACACCGCCGGCGAACGAGTTGTCACCCTCGCCCGGTGCGGGGTTGTTCTGTGCGTCCGTCATGTCGGACTCCTTCCTGCCACGCGGGTGATCCGGGTGGCACAGCGGCCGGTGAGCTGCCTGTGGGCAGCCCACCGGCCGTGCAGATCCGTGTCGCGCCGAGCCATGGCTCGACGATGTGAGGGCCCGGGTGGAGACCGTCACCGGCCTCCACCCGTCACCGCATCACTTCTTGGTGTCGTCCTCGTCGTCGACGACCTCGGCGTCCACGACGTCGTCGTCGCCACCGGACTGGGGCTGCTCCCCGGCAGCACCCTCAACACCGGCGTCGCCGGCCTCGGCGCTCGCGGCGTACATCGCAGCGCCCATCTTCTGGCTGGCCTCGGACAGCGCCGTGGCCTTGGCGTTGATGTCCTCCGGCGTCGCGGACGACTCCGGCTTCAGGGCCTCCTTGAGCTCGGCGAGGGCGCTCTCCGTGGCGGACTTCTCGTCAGCAGGCACCTTGTCGCCGTTCTCCTCGAGGAACTTCTCCGTCGAGTAGACGAGAGCCTCACCCGTGTTGCGGGCCTCAGCCTCCTCGCGACGCTTCGCGTCCTCGGCGGCGTGCTCCTCGGCCTCCTTGACCATGCGCTCGATGTCTTCCTTCGGCAGCGCGGAGCCACCGGAGATCGTCATCGACTGCTCCTTGTTCGTGCCACGGTCCTTCGCGGAGACGTGGACGATGCCGTTGGCGTCGATGTCGAACGTGACCTCGATCTGCGGCACGCCACGGGGAGCCGGGGCGATACCGGTGAGCTCGAAGTTACCGAGCGGCTTGTTGGCCTTGGCGATCTCACGCTCACCCTGGAACACCTGGATGTCGACCGACGGCTGGTTGTCCTCAGCCGTGGAGAACACCTCGGTGCGCTTCGTCGGGATGGCCGTGTTGCGCTCGATGAGCTTGGTGAACAGGCCACCCTTCGTCTCGATGCCGAGGCTCAGCGGTGTGACGTCGATGAGGAGGACGTCCTTGCGCTCACCCTTGAGGACACCGGCCTGCAGGGCGGCGCCGACGGCGACGACCTCGTCCGGGTTGACGCCCTTGTTCGGCTCCTTGCCGTCGCACAGCTTCGTCACGAGCTCCGTGACGGCCGGCATGCGGGTGGAACCACCGACGAGCACGACGTGGTCGATGTCGGAGACCTTGACGCCTGCGTCCTTGAGGACGTTCTCGAACGGCTTCTTCGTGCGCTCGAGCAGGTCGGAGGTCATCTTCTCGAACTGCGCGCGGGTGAGCGTCTCCTCCGCGTGGATCGGGCCGTTCTCGCCCATGGACAGGTACTGCAGGGAGATGTTCGTCGAGCTGGAGCTCGAGAGTTCCTTCTTGGCCTGCTCCGCGGCGTCACGCAGACGCTGCATGGCGATCTTGTCCTTCGACAGGTCGACGCCCGACTCGCTCTTCACCTTGTTGACGAGGTGGTCGACGATGCGCTGGTCCCAGTCGTCACCGCCGAGCTTGTTGTCACCGGAGGTGGCGCGCACCTGGATGGTGGCGAAGCCGTCCTCCTCGTCCTTGCCGACCTCGAGGAGGGAGACGTCGAACGTACCGCCACCGAGGTCGAAGACCAGGATGAGCTCGTCTTCCTTGCCCTTGTCGAGGCCGTAGGCCAGAGCAGCAGCGGTGGGCTCGTTGACGATGCGCAGGACGTTGAGGCCCGCGATCTCGCCGGCCTCCTTCGTGGCCTGACGCTCGGCGTCGTCGAAGTACGCCGGAACCGTGATGACGGCGTCCGTGACGTCCTCACCGAGGTAGGACTCGGCGTCGCGCTTGAGCTTCATGAGCGTGCGCGCCGAGATCTCCTGCGGGGTGTACTTCTTGTCGTCGATCTGCGTGCTCCAGTCGGTGCCCATGTGGCGCTTGACGGAGCGGATGGTGCGGTCGACGTTCGTCACGGCCTGACGCTTGGCGATCTCGCCGACGAGGATCTCGCCGCCCTTGGAGAACGCGACGACCGACGGGGTGGTGCGAGCGCCTTCGGCGTTCGCGATGATCTTGGGCTCGTTACCTTCGAGGACGGCAACGGCCGAGTTGGTGGTACCGAGGTCAATACCTACTGCGCGACCCATGAGGGATGCTCCTTCGTGTTGCTCACGACGACGCCGGGCCGCATGACCCGAGCCGTCAGGTTGACTGATGCTGACTCAACTCCGGTTGGTCTGCAGTGTCAATCCCAGACTCACCAAAGTTGCTCTTACTTGACTCAACTTTCGTGAGCGCTGGATCATTCCCGGGTGCCGAAGGATTTTCTCAAGAGGATTTTTCGGCGCGCGACGGCTGGGCGGTGCGCGCCGTTTCGGGGTCCGACGGCTGCACAACTCCCAAGGCTGGGCATTTGACGCCACCCCGGCGTCGCGTCGGCTGCGAAACCCACAAGATCGGGCGAAACGCAGCACGCGGACGTCAGTCTCGCGATCGGTCCTCGGCGAGGTACTTCTCCACCGCCCGGGCCGCCTGACGAGCCGCGCGGGAGGCGCCGATCGTGCTCGCCGACGGCCCGTAGCCGACGAAGTGGATCCGCGGGTCGAGCGCGGCCGTCGTCGCGCCCTGGACGTTGCCCGGCACCCGCTCGAGCGCGATGCCGCCGGCCGACGAGCGCAGGTGCAACGGCGCGAGGTGGTCGATCGCGGGCCGGAAGCCCGTCGCCCACAGAATGACGTCGACACGCTCGAACCGGCCATCCGACCAGCGCAGCCCGTCCGGTTCGATCCGCTCGAACATCGGCAACCGCGCGTCGTACACACCGAGGCGGGCCGCATCCTTCTCCTGGGGCCGCAAGGTGAGTGCTGTCCCGGAGACGACACTCTGAACCGGCAACCCCTGCACGGCCCGCTCCTCGATGCCCGTGACGACGGCGACGCCGTCGAACCCCTCGCTCCACACCGGCTCGCGCCGCGTCACCCACACGACGTCGGCGATCGGGGCGATCTGCCCGATGAACTGCACCACCGACGCGCCGCCCCCGACGACCGCGACACGCTTGCCGCGCAGGTGCTCCGGGCCGGGGTAGGTGGCGGTGTGGAACTGCTCCCCCGCGAACTGCGCCGCACCCGGATAGGTCGGCACGAAGGGCCGGGTCCATGTGCCCGTCGCATTGACGAGGGTGCGCGTGCGCCACGTGCGGCCGTCGTCGGCCGTGACGACGAGCGGGCCCCGCCGCGCCCCGTCCTCCGCCTCCACGCGCATCACCTTGACGGGCCGTTCGACCGGCAGGTCGTGTTCGCTCTCGTACTCACCGAAGTACTCCGGAATGACGACGTTCGCCCGTTCCGGTGAGCGCCCGGGCGCGGTTGAGTCGGGCAGGTCGGCGACTCCGTGGACGTCGTCCATCGTGAGCGCGTCCCAGCGGTGCTGCCACGCCCCGCCCGGGCCGGAATCGCGGTCGAGCACGACGTGCTCGATGCCCCGCCGCTTCAGCGCATAGGACGACGCCAGGCCACCCTGACCGGCTCCGATGACGAGGGAATCGTGGATCACGCACACGAGAACGCCGCCGATCGTGCGGTTATGCCGTCACCGGCCGCGCTGATTACCGCCGGGTAGGCTCTTCGGGCAGTGGGGCGATCGGCAAGGCCACCCCATCGAGACGACATGCAGAGGGTGACGAACACGTGAGCGCACAGGCCGTTGCTGCCGACGAGAAGGTGCAGGGCGAGAACGTCACCGTCCGTCGCGTGCGCCGCGGCACGACCCAGGCCCGCGTCACCACGCTCAAGGGTCCGGCAGGCCGGGACTTCGTCCTGCTCGCCGGCATCGGCGTCGCCTCGAACTACTACGTACGCCTCGCGGCGGACCTCAACACCACCGGTTCGGTCCACGCCATCGACCTGCCCGGGTTCGGCGGGGTGCGTCACCGCGACCGCGCGCTCGACATCGGCGACTTCGCCGAGATCGCGGGCGCCGTCATCGACGACCTCGGCCTCGACGACCCCGTCGTCATTGGTCACTCGATGGGCGCTCAGGTCGCCACGGAGCTTGCCGCCCGCCGCCCCGAGCTCACCTCGCTCGTCCTCATCGGCCCTGTCATCGACGCCGACGCCCGCACCATCCCCCAGCAGATCCTTCGCCTCGCGCACTCCGCGCTCTACGAACCGGGCGCGGTGCGGGTGCTCGTCGGGATGTCGTACGCGATGTGCGGCCCGCGCTGGATCCTCAAGACCCTGCCTCGCATGATGCGCTACCGCATCGAGGAGCGCATCGGCGCCGTGCAGGCCGACACGCTCATCGTGCGCGGCGACCACGACGCGAACTGCCCTCGCGAGTGGGCCGAGCGCCTCGTCGAGCTCGTTCCTCGCGGCCGAGCCGTCGAGGTCGACGACGCCGCGCACTCCGTCATGTACCGCCACGCGCACGAGGTGGCGAAGCTCTGCCTGCTCCACGACGGGGGCGAGGAAGCCGTGCGCGAGCTCGAGCCGCCGAGCAAACCGCGCCACCCCGCCATGCGGGTGCGCGGCGTCGCGATGAACGTCGCCGGCATGGTGCGCGGCGACGACGCGCTCATCGCGCGCGGCATCGTCACCCAGCGCCACGCCACCGACATGGCCGACTGAACCAGCCGCACCAACACAGCTCGGCCCCGAAACGGCGAACGTTGCGGGGCCGAGGTGCGTCCACAGGTCAGTTGACCGTGAACTCCTGCGAGGTTCCGGTGTACGGCGAGACCTTGCCGTTCCAGCCGTTCTTCCAGTCACCCGTCTGCACAAGGCGGTAGGTGCCCGCCGGGACGTCGCCCCGGATGCGCCAGTCCACCGTCGTGCGCGAGTATGAGGCGCCCTCGCGCTTCCACGTGTAGGACGTGTCCCAGTCGCGGTCGGTGAGGTAGGTGACCCACTGCGAGCCCTCCTTGCGCTGCACCTCGAGGAAACTGCGCTGCGTGCGGAAGTCGTTCTTCGGGTGACCGCCGCGGAAGACCGCCGTCGCCGTCTGGCCACGTGAGTAGGAGGCCTTCGGCTGGGTGAGCACCTGGCCGAACGACTGGCTGAGCGGCTTGTCGTCGAGCACGACACCGGCGCGCGACGCCCCACCGGATTTCGTCGTCGGCGTGACCTGGTTGCTCACGCTCGTCCCGTCACGCATGGCCTTGGCCAGGCCCGAGTACTCCTGGAGGAAGGCACCGAGCTGGTTCGGGCCGAACTCCGTCGACGCACCCTCGTAGTGCTGCTTCGCGTACTCCTCACGCGTCGTGAGGTAGCCCATGTAGGAGTTCGTCAGGCCCGCGACGACGACGTTGTCGACGCCCGTGCCGGCGAGCTGCTTGCTCACCTCGGCCCGGATACGGCGACCGCTCATCGTCGTGGCCTCGGCGGGAACACCGACGAGCGCGACGTTGCCGATGCGCAGGATCTGCACCGGAGCCGCCGTGGGCGCCATACCGAGCTTCCCGTCCGGCAGGAGCACGGCCTTCTCCTCCTGGCACGCGTCGTCGGCACCGAGGATCGTCGTGAGCGACGCCAGGGCGAAGCGCGTGAGGCCCCCGAGGGCCGAGGTGTCGATCTTGTTGTACTTGTCGGTGACGCTGAAGCTGCCCTTCGTCATGCCCTCGTAGATGCCGGGGATGTCGGACGGGCCGTTCTCGGCGCCGGCCGCGAACGACCAACCGCGAGCGGGCTTGCACAGCTTCTTTTCACCGGCGCCCTGCGTGTACTCGCCCTTGACCGTGTAGTCGGCGAAGTTGGCCCAACGCCCACGGGAGTCGATGGGACCAGTTACCGGGGTCGACGGGCCGTTCCACAGCTGCTCGCCCCGCGTGTACTGGCGCATTCCGTCGATCTCGGTGTTGACGAAGTCGTCGCTCGAACCACCGAAGCCGGGCGCCGATTTCGAGTTGCCCTGCGTGGAGACGACGTCGCCCTCGTCCGAGCTGGCGAACGCCGCGACGAAGGTCTTGGCCTTCGTCGGGTCGGACTTCATCTTCTTCTCGAACTCGTACTGCGCGCGGCCCTTCGTGTCGCCGCTGATGTGCGTCGTGTCCTTCGAGAACTGCGTCGGGTGCGTCGAGAACCAGTTGATCATTCCGACCGGCTGACCCGACGCGGACGTCAGCTTGAGCACCGTCATCGTCTCGTTGACGTTCGAGTCGAAGGAACCGGCGTCCTTGTTCGCCTCGTACGCCTTCGCGGAGCGGTTCTTCGTCGCGCCCGAGAGGTTGCCGCTCGTCACGGAGATGTTGCCCGGCTCGACGTTGGCGTCCGCGCGCTCGATGGAGGCGACGATGCCGTTGACCATGGCATCGAAGTTGCGCTGGTCGTAGCCGGAGCCCGACTTGTCGGCCCCGGCGATCTGGTAGAGCTTGTCGTGCGACTGGCCGGAGTTGGCGACGTGGGTGTGCGTGGCCGAGAGCATGACGTTCGAGTCGTCGTAGCGGCTGCCGTACTTGGCCTTGAGCTTGTTGACGACGCCCAGCTTCACCGACTGGAACATGGCACCGGCGTCGGCGCTGACGAAGACGACGCGCTTGCCCGTCTTCGGGTCCCCCATGACGTAGGCGTGCGAGTACAGGCGCTCCTGGAGGCCGTTCATCTCCTGGTTGGCCGCGTATCCGAAAGCACCGGTCTCGGCCACCGCGCCGGTGATGTCGTAGATGCCCGCACCCACGAGGTACGGGGCGTTCGTCTCGGCCGACGCCGCCGGAGCCCCGGCGAGCGAACCCGCCGTGACGGCGAGAGCGCCCATCATCGCGAGCGCCGAGACCCGCTTGCTCTGCTTCTGCATTCCGTTCGCCTTCCTCTGTGACGCACGACACGTCAACGACCCGCACAGGTTATCCCGGACGTGCGATCAGTTAGGGGAAATGTCACCGAAACCTGGACGACCGCGCCGGGTGTCCCCCGACGCGGTCGCTCACGTGGCGCCCGGAAGACCGGTCAGGCGCCGATGGCGTTGAGCGCGTCGATGTCGCCGGGCTCGAGCGTGACGTCGCCCGCACCGCAGTTCTCCTCGAGGTGCGCCACCGACGAGGTGCCCGGAATGAGCAGGACGTTCTCGGAGCGCCCGAGCAGCCACGCGAGGCCGACCTGCGAAGGCGTGATGCCGCGCTCCTCGGCAATGGCCTTGACGGTCTCGTTCTCCGCCACCTTCGGCATGCCCGGGAAGGCCGAACCGAGCGGGAAGAACGGCACGTAGGCCACGCCTCGCTCGGCGCACAGCGTGAGGGTGGCCTCGTCGTCGCGGGCGAGCAGGCTGTAGGGGTTCTGCACGCAGACGGCGCCGGCGTCGATGCCCCGGGCGGCCTCGTCCCTCGTCACGTTGCTCACGCCGAAGTGCTCGAGGAGGCCGTCGTCGACCAGTTCCTGCATGGCGGCGAGCTGGTCGTCGAGCGGGCAGTACTCGGTGCCCGGGTCGCTCATCTCGTCCTTCGGCATGACGCGCAGGTTGACGACGGGGAGGCGCTCCACGCCGAGGGTGTCGAGGTTCTCGCGAACCGCTGCCTTGAGGGCGTCGGGGTGCTGATCGGGCAGCCAGTTGCCCTGCTCGTCGCGGCGGGCACCGATCTTGGACACGAGGACGAGGTCGTCGGCGTACGGGTGCAGCGCCTCACGGATGAGCTCGTTGGAGACGTTCGGCCCGTAGAACTGCGACGTGTCGATGTGGTTGATGCCGAGCTCGACCGCGCGCTTGAGCACGGCGATGGCTTCGTCGTGGTCTCGTGGCGGCCCGAACACGCCGGGGCCGGGCAACTGCATGGCGCCGTACCCGACGCGAGCGACGGAATGCCCTGCCAGTTCGTAAGTCGTCATGGCTCTATTCGACTACTCGCAAGCGGTCGACGAAAGGTGGCGTCCGTTCGATTTCGGTGGGCGGGACGGGCCTCGTCAGCCGAACAGGTCGAGGTGCCACAGGGCGGAAGCGCCCTCGAGCAGCAGCCAGAAACGTGCGAATCGTCCCACGAGGACGGTGGAGAGGAAGATCGTCATGCTCATGCGCACGCTGCCCGCGACGACCGCCATGACGAGCAGCGGCGGCAACCCGACGAACGACGACGCCAGCATGATTCCGGTCGACAGCAGCGGCTGCTGCGTGAGCCGGTTCGACCACCGCTCGTACGTCTCCCGACGCTTGCCCTTGTCGAGCTTCTTCTGCAGCCACGCCGACTCGGTGCCCCGTGCACCGAGCACGTACCAGACGACCTTCCCGAGTGTCTGACCGGCAGCGGCGACGAGGGCGAGCCCTACCGTCAGCGCAGGGTCGGAGCGCAGCCCGATGACGGGCAGATACGCCTCGACGTTGAAGAACGGCAGCAGCGCCGACGCGACACCGACCCCGAAGGCCAGGAGCAGCGCCGTCACCGATCACTCGTTCCGGCAGCTCCATTGGTTCCGGTGGTTCCGGTCTCTGGCGCCGAGTCCGCTGCGCCGGTGAACGGCGGAATCGGCAGGCCGATCGCGAGGAGCCGGCGCAACGACACGACCTTGAGCACCACGAGCGCGAGCGCAATGACGAGGCCCACCCACATCGACCCGGTGAGGAGCATGAGGACGACGACAGCCGCAGAGTTGACCGCCTTCGCGGGCTTCGACCAGTTCCACGTGAAGATCGTGCGGTCGACCTCGAAGAAGTAGTTCGGCGAACGCACCCACCAGGCGAGGAACGCGATCGACAGGAACGCGTCGATCGTCATGAACTGGAAGAGGTAGATGAAGATCGGCACGACGAAATCGTGGTGCAGCCACGCGAGGCCGAGGTAGACGGGCGCGCAGTTGACGCGGTCGCACAGGATGTCGAGGACCGCGCCGATGCGCGTCTCGCATCCGAGTTTGCGAGCGACAGCACCGTCGAGGATGTCGCCGACCCAGTAGATGCCGAGCGCCGCCCACAGGAGGTGCTCGTCACGTCTGACCACGGCGAGCGCCGCCACCGCGAGGGAGGCTATGGTACGCACGAACGTGATGACCGTTGCCGGGGTCCAGAGTCGTTCGGCGGCGGGGTCGGCACCGTAGCGCTCCACCAGCGTCATGCCTACCTCGTCTCCTGTGCGTGCGACGAGGCGATCATGACACGCACGAACGTCCCAATCGCACGCCACGCGGCGTCGAGACGCGTTCGCAACCTCCCGATCAGCCGCGGGGCGCGTACATGATGACGGCGACGCCCACGAGGCAGACGAGCGCGCCGACGATGTCGTAGCGGTCGGGGCGGAAGCCGTCGAGCGCCATCGCCCACAGCAGCGAGCCCGCGACGAAGACCCCGCCGTAGGCCGCGAGGATGCGCCCGAAGTTCGCGTCCTGCTGCAAGGTGGCCACGAATCCGTAGATGCCGAGCGAGACGACACCCGCGCCGATCCACGCCCAACCGCGGTGTTCGCGCACGCCCTGCCACACGAGCCAAGCGCCGCCGATCTCGGTGAGCGCGGCGAGGGCGAACAGGGCGACGGAGCGCAGGATCGTCATGTCTGCATCGTCTCAGGCGTCACTCGAGCACGAGGTGCTGACGTCCGTCGATCAGTTCTCGCGCAGCATCGAGATGGCCCGCATGAGTGGCTGTCTCCGTGATGACGTGCAGCAGCGCATCGCGCAGGTTCTCGACGTGGCAGGGGCCCCACGCGTCGCGCCACTGCAGCGGACGTGCTTCCAGTGACATGGCGGCGATGACGGCGTCGGCCGCGCGGCATTCGCGCTCGTACAGGTCGAGGACGGTCGCGAGTGTTTCGCGCCCGGGAACCTGCCACGCGTCGTCAGCGAGCCGAACCCCTTCACCGGCCATGACCCAGCGGAACCAGAAGCGCTCGACGTCGAGCGCGAGGTGGTGGACCGCACCCAGGAGGCTCCAACTCGAGGGAAGCGGGGCCCTGCGGGCGGCGTTGTCGTCGAGTCCCTCGAGGCTGGCACGCACGTGGCCACGCTGCTTTTCGAGGTAGGCGATGAGCACCGCGCGTTCGTCCATGGACCCAAGTCTGCCGGATTCGTGAGCGGCTCCGTCAGAGCGAGAGCAGGCCGCGCACGAGCGCACTCGCGCCGCCGATGCCGGCCAGGAGCATGGCGAGCGCCTTGGCCCGCTCCGTCGGAACGTGGCGTGCGAGCCCGCTTCCCATCCCGATACCGACGAGCACGAGCACGACCACGTACGGCAGGAGCCACAGCGGCGGCAACTCGTGGACGCCCGTCGAGCCGAGGAGCACCTTCGCGGCCACCGAGACGGCACCCATCGTCATGAAGATCGGCTGGAGCGTGGCCGCGAACGACGTGTGCTCCCAGCGCGTCAGTCGCGAGTGAATGACGAGCACCGGCGCGGACACCCCGCTGACCGTGTTGAAGAAGCCGCCGACAACGCCGGCCACGGGCGTCGGCCAGGCGCGGGTGACGTGGGGCAGGCGGCCGAGGCGATCGGCGAGCGCGGTGAACGCGATGGCGCCCAGCACCGCCGCACCCACGATGACCTGCAGCCACGCGGCCGACGCCGCCCTCACGACGAGCGCGCCCACGACCGCCCCGGGCACGACACACGCACAGATGACGGCGGCACGGCGCCAATCCACCTGGCGGCGCAGGGTGAGGGTGAGCAGCAGCCCCGAGACGGTCGTCGTCGCGTTCGCGAGCAGGACGCCGGTGGCCGCTCCCATGACGAGGGTGAGCGTCGGGGCGAGGACGAGACCCATGCCGGAACCCGAGAGTCGTTGCAGCACAGCACCGATGAGGATGGCGCAGGTGACGGCAGCGAGCGTCGTCACGGTGAGATCCACGAGACCATTGAACACCGATGGACGCGCGCCACAGGATTCCCCGTTTGTGAGGCACGGACGAGGTCGTCACAATGAGCCGGTGCATGACGTACTCGATCTCCTCCGGCGGCGACTGGCGGCCGGCTCCACGCCCGGCTCGCGTGACGACGACGCGCGCCTCGCTGTCGTCCTCGAGGGCGGCAGTTCACGTGCCGCGTACGGCGGGGGCATGGTGGCCGAGATGGAGGAGCGTGACCTTCTCCCTGCCGTCGACGCCGTTTACGGAACGTCGGCCGGAGCGCTCAACGGGGCCTGGCTCGTGTGCGGGCGGGCGCGAGCCAACATCCACGGCTGGTGGGCTCCCGAGAGCATGAACGCCACCATCCGACCGCGAAACGCGTTGCGCGGAAAGCCGGTCGTCGACACCGACGTCATCGTCTACGACCTGTACGAGAACGTCACGCCCATGGGCTTCGAGGAGATTCTCGCCAGCGACGTCGAGTACCACCCCATCGCCACGGCCGCAGCGACGGGCGAATCGGTCGACCTCGTGAACACGATCCACGACAAGGCGAGTTTGCAGAACGCCATGCGGGCCACGGCCCGTCTGCCCGTGTTGGGCGGGCCGCCCGTCGAGATCGACGGGGAGTTGTACATCGACGGCGGCATCAGTGAGAACGTGCCGATCGAGACCGCCCTCGAGCAGGGTGCGACGCACGTGCTGGTGCTTCGTACGAAGGCGCCGTCCCTGGAGATCTCCCCGGACAAGCGCATCGAACGTCAGCTCGTGGCGCGGTGGATGACGCGGCACGCGCCCGGTTCGGCCGGCGCGTGGAAGCGTCGCGCGGAACGCAAGGTGGAGCTCGAGTCGCTCATGTACGACGACCCGCGCATCCTGCAGGTCTCACCACCCGCCGACGTGGCGCGCATCTCCGTCGTCGGCCGGGCTGAGGACGTTCAGCGCCGCGCCGTCGAGGACGGCCGGCGCATCATGGCCGATCTGCTCGACGAGGCAGACATCGCGCGCTCCTCCACCTCGGAAGCCTTGCACGGGCCCCACTGACCCGCTCCAGACGGCCCCCCCCCAGACGACGAACGGCCGGTGAGGAGTGAATCCTCACCGGCCGTTCGTCGTTCGGAAGAAACGTTGCCGCGTCAGCGTCGGCCGCTGCGCGAGTTCGCGGAGAACGACGCCGCTCCCCCACCGCTGCGGCCACCCGTGGCCGACCCGTTACGGCGCGAGCCGCCGCGGGCCCCACCGCCCTGGCCGCCACGTTCGCTCGAACCCTGCGACCCACCTCGGCCGGAACCGCCGCGCTTCTGGCCCGAACCGCCCTGACCACCACGGCTGCGACCACCGGAGGGCGAGCCGCCCCTCTTCGAGGGCTGCTGGACGGGCGCACTCGGCATCGCAGCAGCCACGGCGCTGGCGTCGAGAAGCGAACGCTCGCCGGGGGCGAGTTCCTGCAGCAGCGGGTGCGCACTGTCGACCGACGTCGTCGTCGCGGTGATCTTCGCCGCGCGCAGGAGCGACTTCACGTCGCCGCGCTGATCCGGCGTCATGAGCGTGATGACGGTGCCCGCCGCGCCGGCGCGTGCCGTACGTCCCGAGCGGTGCAGGTAGGCCTTGTGCTCGGCCGGCGGGTCGGCGTGAACGACGAGCGACACGTCGTCGACGTGGATACCGCGCGCCGCGATGTCGGTGGCCACGAGCGTGCGAACGCTGCCCGAGTGGAAGGCGTCGAGGTTACGCACGCGGGCGTTCTGCGACAGGTTGCCGTGCAGGTCGACCGACGGCACACCGCGGGCGGCGAGCTGCTTCGACAGCTTCTTCGCGCCGTGCTTGGTGCGGGTGAAGACGACGGTGCGCCCCGGCGCGGAGACGAGGTCGGTGAGGACGTCCATGCGCGTGTCCTTGTCGACGGCGAGCACGTGGTGCTCCATCGTCGCCACCGGCGAGCTGGCCGAATCGGCTTCGTGCGTCACGGGGTTCGTGAGGAACTTCTTGACGAGAACGTCGATGCCGTTGTCGAGCGTCGCCGAGAACAGCAGGTGCTGAGCGTCGCTCGGCACCTTCGAGAGGATGCGCTTGACGCCGGGCAGGAAGCCCATGTCGGCCATGTGGTCGGCCTCGTCGAGCACGCAGACCTCGACGTCCTCGAGGTTGCAGAAGCCCTGACCCATGAGGTCCTCGAGGCGTCCGGGACACGCGACGAGAACGTCGACCCCGGCGGCGAGCGCCTTGACCTGCGGGTTCTGGCCGACACCACCGAAGACGGTCGTGTAGGTCAGGCCGGCGGCCTCGGCGAGGGGCTTCAGCGAGTCGGCGATCTGGTTGGCGAGCTCACGCGTCGGTGCGAGGACGAGCGAACGCGGCTTGTACGTGCGCGTTTCGTAGCGCGTCTCGTCGAGACGAGCGACGAGCGGCAGGAGGAATGCGAACGTCTTGCCCGAGCCGGTACGGCCACGGCCGAGAACGTCACGGCCACCGAGGGAGTCGGGCAGCGTCGCGGCCTGGATGGGGGTGGGCGTGGTGATGCCCAGCTTGTCGAGCGTCTTCGTCAGGACGGCAGGCACGCCGAGATCGGCAAAGGAAGTCAAGAAATCTCCGAACACATGGATTCACCCGCGAGGCGTAACACCTCGCGTCGCAGGCGAACTCGTTGTTCTCACGATCACCGGGTCGACGGGCGAGAAACGTCGCCTCCGGCCGACCGGCCACCTGCTCGAACGGCCAGTCTACGCGCTGTACAGGCAGACTCCTGCCGCCGCTCACGTCCAGGGCACCCCGGACGCGTGAATCGCAGCCGTCGGCGCCCCATCCTTGTGTGCCCATAGGCTGGGCAACGCACCGCACACATGCCTAGGCTGCACGCAGACCAATCCGTCCACCGCGCCCGCCCGAAGAACCTGACGGCACGCGATCCGCGTGCCGAGGACGCCGACAGCACAAGGGGAATTCGATGGCCGCCATCGCCCACACACCAGCCCGTCGGTTGGACGATCACCCGCCCATCAGCCGTGGTTCGCTCACGGTGGCCGGCATGTCGACCATCATCGAGTGGTACGACTTCACGCTGTATCTCTACATGACGACGGTGATCTCCCGCGTCTTCTTCGGGGGCGGCACCGGCGGCACCGCCGCCACGTTGCTCGTGTTCGCATTCACCTACCTGCTGCGCCCGGTCGGCGCGGCGGTGTTCGGTCACATCGGCGACCGGATCGGGCGCAAGCCGGTTCTGCTCATCTCGATGGCGCTCATGACGGTCGCGATGCTCGTCACCGCACTGCTGCCGACCTACGCGTCGATCGGTGCGACGGCGGGCTGGCTCATGATGGCGATGCGCTGCCTCATGTCCTTCAGCGTCGGCGGTGAGTACTCCGGCGTCATCACCTACCTCGTCGAAGGTGCGGAGCCGAAGCGTCGCGGATTCATCACGTCGCTGGCCTCGGCGGCCAGTGAGGTCGGCGGTCTCATGGCTGTCGGTCTCGCCGCCCTCACGACGTCGTTCTTCACCGGCCCGGACCTCGACTCGTGGGGCTGGCGCATCCCGTTCTTCATCGGGGCGATCATGGCCGGCGCCACGCTCCTCATGCGCTCGCGCATGGACGAGTCGCCCGTCTTCGAGGAGGAGGACGAGGACGACAAGGCGACGAACCCCCTCGTCGAGGTGCTTCGTGTCGAGCCCGGCGCCGTCGCCCGCGGCTTCGCTATCTCCGCGCTCGGCTCGATCACCTACTACGTCGGCATCGGCTATGCGCCGACATTCCTGCAGAACGCCGGCAAGTTCAGCGAGAGCGACGCCCTGTGGCTCGGTACCGCAGCCGCGGTCGCCGTCATCCTCGTGACGCCCTTCGCGGGCATGGCCGCCGACCGCTTCGGGCGCCGCCCGATCCTGCTCCTGTTCGGCGTCCTCGCGGCGGTGACCTCGCTGACGATGTTCCAGCTCATGGCCTCCGGCAGCCGAGGCGCAGCACTCACGGGCGCCCTCGTCCTCGCCGCCGTCGCCGGTGGCTGGAGCGCCGTCGCCGCATCGACGATCGCGGAGCAGTTCAAGTCGAAGGCGCGCATGTCCGGCATGGCCCTTGGCTTCACGACGGCCACGGCCATCTTCGGCGGGTTCGCCCCGCTCGTCGGCGAGCGCCTCATCGAGATGACCGGCTGGAAGCCCGCCCCCGGCGCGATGATCGCCGTCGTCGCGCTCTGTGTGCTGCCGGTCGTCTGGTACCAGAAGGAGACGGCCCCGGCCGTCGTCGAGAACGAGACGCACTGACGCGCCGCTACCCGAGCATGCGGGTGGCGGACGAGAGATCGGCGGGCACGCGGTAGACGCGCTGCTCGCCGTTCTTCGTCACGGTGACGACGAATGCGTCACCCTCCTTCGTCACGTTCTCGACGGTGGCGTCCGGCACGAGCGAGCGGACAGCCGTTGTCACGTTGCGCACCTGCGTCGCGGTGGCGTTGTCGCGGAGCTGAGCCTGCGCGGCGGCACTGGCGTCCGTGGCCCACGACGTGACGACCGCTTGAGCTCCTGCTCCGAGGGCGACGAGCGTGGCCGCGACGGTCAGCGTGACCGTGGCGAGTGTGCGGATGGGACGACGACGGTGAAGCCTTCGTGGCATGGCGTTTCTCTCCTTCGAGGTTGTCTCGCGAACGAGCGTCACCGCCCCGGCTGTGGCGCTCCTGTCACCGCCGTGTCACCGGCATGGGAGCCGTCACCGGACGTTCGTCCCGGCGCCCCGCCTCGCAGCGGGGGTAGTCTGCGAGGTACCGGACGGGCGCATCAGCGCAGCCGTCCGCCTCTCGTGAGGACGAGTCACATGAAGAAAATCGTCGCGTCGCTGTACGCGCTGTTGAGCGCGAGTGTCGTGGCGTGCGGCTCCCCCGAGGCCGCCGTGACCGACTCACCGTGGTCGTCCGTCGCCACAGGCATGAGCGGCGACTGGGGTTGGCGACTCGTGCAGTCGACGAAGGGTGAGCACCGTTGCCTGGGCCTCGTCGCGGGGCGCGACGGTGAGGTGCCCTCGACGAAGGCTGCGGGACGCGCCCTCGCGCAGCCGCGCAAGGATGACGACGTGCGCGCCTCCGGCTCGTGCTCCTTCGTCGGAACCCTTTCGAAGACGACGACACGCGACGTGAAACTCGAGCTCGACGACGCCTCGACCCTTTCGGCGGGCATGGTGCCGGCCAAGGCCATGACTCTGCTCGCGGGAACCGTCACGACGCCGACCCAACCGATCGTCGACATCGAGGGACTCCCCCGGGCCCGCTACTGGCTCGCACCGAATCTCGACACGAGCGGCACCTTCGACCTCCAGGGCGCCGACGGCGCGGCGGTCGCCTTCACCACGCCCCTGTGATCACGCCTCGTGGACGCACCCGCGAGTTGAGACAATGCCGGACGTGAACACGAGCGACGTCCCCTGGGCCATGCAGATCGCGCTGCGCGTGGAGAAGAGCGACCCACCGAGCGACATCGACGCCTGTGAAGCGGCCGCTCGCGCGTGCGTCGGGCTGATCGTCGAGGCGGAGCGTCGGGCCGTCGCCCCGCTCGCTGAATCGGACGAGGCTGTGGTGGACACCTCGTGGCTCGAGGCCGTCGACGCGTGGCGCGGCATCGCCATCCGCAAGATCGTGCGGCGCGCCCGCGGCAAGCGCTGGGACGACGCGCAGACCGTGCCCGGCTTCACGTGCACGCAAGGCCGCGCCGAGGCGCGCGCCTTCGTCCCGGCACCGGTCAAGCCGCTGCCGCCCGAACTCGCGAAGATGCAGGTCGAAGGCACCGCGCTGCCCGAGGGTGAGAGCACCACCGAGAACGCGATGGTGACAGTGCGCATCAGCCCCCTCGTCGAGATGACGAGCGGCAAAACGGCCGCACAGTGTGCCCACGCGGCGCAGCGGGCGTGGGAGGCGATGACGCCCGACGAGCGCAGCCGTTGGGCGAACGACGGCCACCGCGTGCGGGTCGTGCGCGACACGGAAGCGGCTTGGGCCGCCGACGCGGGCCGCGTCAGCATCATCGACGCCGGCTTCACCGAACTCGAGGGCCAGCACGAGACGACACGCGCGAACTGGTGAGTGCGAGGCGTTCGGCTTGAGCGTCGCGTTCCCCGTCCGGGGCGAGGCTCTCCCACATGCGCGACTCCTCGCGCATGTGGGGAGGTCAGAGCCCAAGGGTTCCCCACTCGCGCGGCATCTCGCGCATGTGGGAGGCGCCGTGACCGCCCCCATCTGTCCACGGGGTCGCAGCAGCCTTGGTGATTCTTGAACGTTCAATAGCCTGGGTCGACATCCCCTTTCGAAGGAGCAGGTATGAAGATCGGCGTCGTTCTCGGATCCATCCGTGACACCCGCAAGGGCGAACTCGTGGCGCAGTGGGTGTTCGACCAGTCATCCGCACGTGACGACGCCGAGTTCGAGCTCATCGACCTCGCCTCGTTCGACGTGCCGCTCCTGACGAGTGCCACCCTCCCGGCCCAGGCGAACCGCTCCTACGACAACGAGCAGGTGACGGCGTGGAGCAAGGCGATCGACGCGTGTGACGCGTACGTCTTCGTCACGCCCGAGTACAACCACGGTGTGCCCGGCGGCTTCAAGAACGCCGTCGACTCCCTCGGCCCGGAGTGGCAAAGCAAGCCCGTCGGCCTCGTCTCCTACGGCGTCGACGGCGGCGTGCGCGCCGTGGAGCACTGGCGCCAGATCCTCGCCAACTTCCACATGATCGTCGTGCGCCAGCAGGTCTCGCTCCTGCTGTTCAGCGAGTTCACCGAGAACGGCCTCAAGCTCGAGGACCGCCGCTCCGGCGAGCTCACGATGCTGTTCGACCAGGTCGTCTCCGCGGCCAAGCGCTGCGCCTGAGCGGTTCCCTCACGGCCGGCCGGCGCTCGCGGACGGCGGGCTCGGCGCACTAGGGTGCGTTCACCCCATCAAAGGATCCACCCATGTCAGCCGCACCGCGCCTCGTCGTCGATCTGGACGTGCTCGAACGCAACATCGAGACGATGGCGGCCCGTGGGCGGCGAGCCGGGCTCCCGATTCGGCCGCACGCCAAGACACACAAGATCCCCCGGATCGCCGCGATGCAGCGAGACGCCGGCGCCCGGGGATTCACGCTCGCCACGATCAGTGAGGCCGAGGTCTTCGCCGCGGCGGGCTTCGACGACCTGTTCATCGCCTACCCGCTCTGGGTCGACGCCGGAGACGGGGCGAGAGTCGCACGGTTGAGCGAGTCGGCGCAGATCACCGTGGGGTGCGACAACCTCGATGCAGCCCGATCCCTCCGTCGCCATACGGGCACCGCTTCGCTGCGCGTGCTCATCGAAGTCGACTCAGGCCAACACCGCAGTGGCGTGACGCCGGGCGACGCGGGCGAGTTGGCGGCTGCCGTGGCCGGGCTCGGCCTCGACGTCGTCGGCGCGTTCACCTTTCCCGGGCACTCCTACGCCCGTGAGGCGCGCGGCAGCGCCGCCCAGGACGAGCGCGCCGCTCTCTCACTGGCTGCCCAGGCCATGCGAGCCAAGGGCGTAGAACCGAACGTGCGAAGCGGCGGGTCGAGCCCGAGCATGGCGTTCGTCAGCGACGGGCCGTCTGTTTCGTCGGCGGGAACCTCACCTACCTCGTTGACGGTCGGCGAACCTGCACCCGCCGACGCGGCCTCGTCGGCGCCCACCGAAATGCGGCCTGGCGCCTACGTGTTCAACGACGCTCAGCAGTGGGAACTCGGGGCGTGCACCGCCGAGGACATCGCCCTCACCGCGCACGGCACCGTCGTCAGTCACGCGGGAGGACGCCTCGTCGTCAACGCCGGGAGCAAGGTGCTCGCCCCCGACAAGGCGGCCTGGGCCACCGGTCACGGGCGTCTGCTCGACCACCCCGACGCCCGCATCATGCAGCTGTCGGAGCACCACGCCGTCGTCGACATGGGCGGTTCGTCGTTGCCCGCGCTCGGCTCGACCGTGCGCCTCGTGCCCAACCACTGCTGCAACGCGATCAACTACGCGGACGAGGTCGACGTCGTGCAGGACGGGCGGCGCCTCGTCACGTGGGCCGTGGCCGCCCGCGGCCTCAACGGCTGAGCGGCTGGAAGGCGTAGCGCTTACGCGGCGCCAGCGCACTCAGCTGCGCCGCTTGGACGCTTGGGCGCCGCCGCGGGCGAGAGAACCGTCAGCGAATGAGGCGGCCGATGGCGTCGCGCACCTCGGCGAGTTTGATCTCCTGCTCGTCTCCCCCGGCGCGGGCCGCGTCGACGACGCAGTGGGCCATGTGGTCGTCGAGCAGTTCGAGCGCGACGGCCTTGAGGCCGGACTGGATGGCCGAGATCTGGGTGAGCACGTCGATGCAGTAGCGGTCCTCGTCGACCATCTTCTCGATGCCGCGCACTTGCCCCTCGATCCGCTTGAGGCGCCGCGAGAGCGCCCTCTTCGAGTCGTGGTAGCCGGGCGTTTCAGCCGATTCGTCACTCGTGCAGCAGGTTTCGGCCACCGAAGGCGTTTCGGTCATGACTGGTCCTTCCCGCTCGACGACGAGGCGGCGAAGCCTCGCAGACGCAGACTGTTGAGGACGACGAACACGGAGCTGAAGGCCATCGCCGCGCCCGCGATCATCGGATTGAGCAGGCCGAACGCGGCCAGCGGTATGGCCGCCACGTTGTAGGCGAAGGCCCAGAAGAGGTTGCCCTTGATCGTGCCGAGGGTGCGACGGGCGAGGCGGACGGCGTCAGCCGCCACGCGCAGATCGCCGCGCACGAGCGTGATATCGGCCGCCTCGATGGCGGCATCCGTGCCCGTGCCCATCGCGAGGCCGAGGTCGGCCGTCGCGAGCGCGGCAGCGTCGTTGACGCCGTCGCCCGCCATCGCGACGACGCGCCCCTCACCCTGCAGGCGCGTGACGACGTCGACCTTGTCGGCGGGCAGCACATCGGCGATGACATCGGCGATGCCCACGTCGGCAGCCACGGCGTGCGCGACACGCTCGTTGTCGCCGGTGAGCAGCACCGGGCGCAGGCCGAGTTCCTTGAGCTCGGCGACGGCCTGGGCGCTCGTGGGCTTGATCGTGTCGGCGACCGCGACGAGGCCGCGCGCCGCGCCGTCCCAACCCACCGCGACCACGGTGGCGCCACCCGCTTGAAGGCGAGCCGCTTCGTCGGCGAGGGCAGCGGGAACCGGCATCGACCAGTCCTCGAGCAGCGCTGGTCGACCGACGACGACCTGGCGGCTCGTGTCGCCGTCGACCACGACGCCCTGGACGCCCAGACCGGGCACGTTCTCGAAGGAGTCGAGCGTCGGGCGCAGCGCCGTGCGGTCCTGCGCAGCCCGCGCGATGGACTGGGCGATGGGGTGTTCCGAACCGCTCTCGAGCACGCCGGCGTAGGTGAGCACGTCGCCGTCGGCCTCACCGTCGGCGGCGACGACGGTCTGTACGCCCATCTCGCCACTCGTCACGGTGCCCGTCTTGTCGAGCACGACGGTGTCGACGCGACGGGTCGATTCGAGCACCTGCGGGCCCTTGATGAGGATGCCCAACTGCGCGCCGCGACCCGTACCGACCATGAGGGCCGTGGGCGTCGCAAGGCCGAGCGCGCACGGGCAGGCGATGATGAGCACGGCGACAGCGGCGGTGAAGGCACCCTCCACGTCGCCGGCGATCACGAGCCACGCCACGAACGTCAGCACCGCGAGGGCGATGACGACCGGTACGAAGACACCGGAGATCCGGTCGGCCAGACGCTGGGCGTCGGCCTTGCCGTTCTGGGCGTCCTCGACGAGCTTCGCCATCCGCGCAAGCTGAGTCTCGGAGCCGACGCGGGTGGCGCGCACGTCGAGCCTGCCGCCCGCGTTGAGGGTGGCCCCGACGACCTCGTCGCCGTCCGTGACGTCGACAGGCACCGACTCGCCGGTGAGCATGGACGCGTCGATGGCCGACGTGCCGTGCTCGACGACGCCGTCCGTGGCCACCTTCTCGCCCGGGCGCACGACGAAGCGATCACCGACGGCGAGCGCGCGCACGGGGATGCGCTCCTCGCGCTCGGAACCGCCCGAGCCGCGCAGGACGGTGACCTCCTTGGCCCCGAGGTCGAGCAGCGCGCGCAGCGCCGCGCCGGAGGCACGCTTGGAGCGGGCCTCGATGTAGCGGCCGAGCAGGATGAACGTCGTCACGCCTGCGGCGGCCTCGAGGTAGATGTTCGAGCTACCGTGCCCGCTCGAGGAGGCGAACTCGAAGCCGTGCTTGAGGCCGGGCATGCCGGCGTGGCCGAAGAAGAGTGCGTAGAGCGACCAGCCGAAGGCCGCGAGGACGCCGACGGAGACGAGCGTGTCCATCGTCGTCGAGCCGTGGCGCGCGTTCGTCCACGCCGCACGGTGGAACGGCCACGCGCCCCACACGACGACCGGCGCGGCCAGCGTCAGCGACAGCCACTGCCAGTTCGTGAACTGCAACGGCGGCACCATCGCCATGAGGACGACCGGCACGGTGAGAACCGCGCTGATGAGGAGGCGTTGACGCAACTCCTCCGTGTGTCGTTCGGCGTCCGACAGCGGCGCGTCAGCACCATCGGCATCAGCGTCGCCCACAGGAGTGAGCGGCTCGGGTTCGATGACGCTCGCGCCGTACCCGGCCTTCTCTACGGTGGCGAGGAGGTCGGCGACGTCGGTGCCCCCGGGGTAGCTGACGTGCGCCTTTTCCGTGGCGTAGTTGACGCTCGCGTCGACGCCGTCGAGCTTGTTCAGCTTGCGCTCGATGCGGTTGGCACACGACGCGCACGTCATGCCGGTGAGCGCGAGTTCGACCTCGTCATGGGTGGTGGTCGCCTGCATCCTCGTCCTTCCTCACTCGATGCGGAGCGCGGCTGAAGACGGCGCGGGCGTGGGGAGCCACCTTCAGCTGCGACTGCGGTTCGCCGTCGCCGTTCGGCCGATCACGCGAGCTGGTATCCGGCCTCGGTGACGGCCGCTTCGACGGCCTCGCGCGAGACGGGCTCGTCGGAGGCGAAGGTGAGGCTGCCGCTCTCGTGGTCGACCGTGACGTCGCGGACGCCCGCGATCTCCTCGACCTCTTCGGTGACGGACGCAGCGCAGTGGCCGCAGGTCATTCCGGTGACGGTGTAGCTGTTCTCGTGAGCCATGGTCTTCTCCTCTCGGGTGCGGCGCGCAGCCGCTCGGTGAGGACAACAGTATACCCCCACGGGGTATTCGCCGACAGGGTGATCTCCGCGACGCTCTTCACGCAGCGTGCGCTCCACGTTCACGGCAGGGCCACTCACAGCGGCGGAAAATCATCGAAAGTCGTTGTGTTCCAGCACTCGACGATCAGGACGCATCATGTTCGACATCTCTCGCCGCCACTTCGTCGTCGGCGCCGGAGCCGGCTTCGGCGCGACGCTCATCGGAGCGAACGCCACAGCTTCCCCCGGCGGGGGCCGACTTTCTCAGAACCCGTTCGCTCTGGGAGTGGCTTCCGGCGACCCCCTGTCCGACTCCGTCATCCTCTGGACCCGCCTCGCCCTCGACCCGCTGGACGAGAGCGGTTTCGCCGGCATGCCGGCGCGCACCGTTCCGGTGCAGTGGCAGGTCGCCGAGGATCCCGGCATGCGGCGCGTCGTACGTCGCGGAACCTTCAGGGCCAGGCCGGAGAACGCCCACAGTGTCCACGTCGATGTCAGAGGGCTGCGGCCTGGACGCGAGTACTGGTACCGCTTCAAGGTGATGCGTTGGCTCTCACCGATCGGCCGCACCCTCACGGCACCCGCCCCTCACGAGATGCCGGCCTCGCTCGCCATGGCCTTCGCCAGCTGCGCACAGTACGAACACGGCTTCTTCACGGCCTACCGGCGACTCGCACAGGATCACCCGGACCTCGTTCTTCACCTCGGCGACTACCAGTACGAGTACAGGGCGAACACCTACGTCTCCCCGGACGGCAACGTGCGCGACCACGCCGGGCCCGAGACGTGCGACCTCGCGAGCTACCGCCAACGCCACGCCCAGTACAAGGCCGACGTAGACCTGCAGAGCGCACACGCCGTCGCGCCGTGGCTCGTCGTGTGGGACGACCACGAGATCGACAACAATTGGGCCGCGGGCGTGCCCGAGAACACCAAGGCCGAGGAAAACAACGGTACGCCCGCGGCGTTTGCTGCGCGGCGGCGCGACGCCTTTCGCGCCTACTGGGAGAACATGCCGCTGCGCCTGCCCCAGCCGAAGGGCGCTTCGTTCCGGATCTACCGCCGCACACAGTGGGGCCGCCTGGCCACCTTCCACATGATGGATACGCGCCAGTATCGCGACGACCAGCTCTACGGCGACGGGTGGAAGGCCAAGGGCCCCGAGATCGACACGCCCGGACGTTCGATGACGGGAGAAGCTCAGGAGAAGTGGCTGCTCGACGGGTTCACGGCGTCGCGCCAGCGTTGGGACATTCTCGGACAGCAGGTGTTCTTCGCCGCGCAGGATGCCGACGCCGGCCCCGGCGAGAAGTACTCGATGGACGCGTGGGACGGCTATCGGGCGAACCGTTCGCGCCTCACGAAGGGGTGGACCGAGGCGGGCGTCCGCAACCCGGTCGTCCTCACCGGGGACGTGCACAAACACTGGGCAAACGACCTCAAGCTCGACTGGTCGGACCCCGATTCCCCCGTCGTCGGCTCCGAGCTCGTCTGCTCGTCGATCACGTCGACCGGTGACGGTTCCCACTCGACGACCAGCCCGAACCAGCGCATCAACCCCCACCTGAAGTTCTACAACGACGACCGCGGCTACGTCACCACGCGCATCACCCCGGAGGCGATGACGGCCGAGTTCCGTTCGCTCGACATCGTGACGAAGCCCGGCGCCGACGCCGTGACGAAGGCCCGTTTCCGCATCGAGGACGGTGTTCGCGGCCTCCAGCGGGCCTGATGCGATGCCCACGTGAGCCACGCCACTCGTTTTGACCACGTCGACAAGAACCGTCCATCCTTGGCGAGTTCTCCCGCCCGCGACGGCGACCCCGACGCAGGCGCTCCACCCTCGCCCACCCTCAGCGAAGGACACCAGTGACGCAGATCGACACGACCCGAGCGACCCCTTCGACGCGGCGGGCTCCCCGCCCCCACTCGGGCTGGGACGCTCCGACGCGCGTGCGCATCACGCTCACGGCGGCCTCGATCTTCGTCCTGCTCGTCGGCGCGAACCTCATCACGCCACTGTTCCCGCTGTTCTCCGCGCGCCTCGGGCTGACGACGAGCGACGTAACGCTGGCCTTCGTCGCGTACATCGTGCCGCTCGTCGTCGGGCTACCGATCGTCGGTCACTGGTCCGATCACTACGGACGACGGGCCGTCATGGCCGTCGCCGTGGTGGTCGCCCTGCTCGGGACAGCGGCGTTCGTCACGGCGCAATCGCTCGGCGCGCTCGTGCTCGGCCGCGCTCTGCACGGCGCGGCCGTCGCGCTCGCCACCGGCACCGCAGCGGCGAGCCTGCGCGACCTCCTGCGCGAGCGATCGGAACTCGCCACGGCTCTGACGCTCCTCAGCTCGGCGGGCGGCGTGGCAGCCGGCCCGTTCATCGGCGGTTTGCTCTCGCAGTTCGGCGACCCGATGCACACGCCCTACCTCGTCCACGGTGCCGCCGTCGTGGTGCTGCTCGGCCTGCTCATCGCGGTGAAGCCGCTCCCGCCCGTCGCGCCTCCGCCCGCCGACCACCCGCGCTGGCTGACGCTCATGCCCGCCATGCCGCGCGTGTCCGCGACGACGCGTCGCATCTTCACCCTCGCTGCGGCGACCGGGTTCCTCTCCTTCGCCGTGTTCGGCTACTTCCTCGCCATCGCCCCCGGTCGCTACGCCGATCTGCTCGGCGGCTCGCGCCTCATGGCCGGCATGCTCGCGACGATCGCGCTCGGCAGCTCGGCCGCCGCACAGCTCGCTCCGATCCGCGGGGCGCACAAGGCCGCGGTGGCCCTCACCCTCATGACCGGTGGACTCGCTCTCGCCTTCTACGCCGACCACGCCCACACCGCACCGGCCCTCGTCGTCGCAGGCTTCCTCATCGGCAGTGGCCAGGGCGTCGCGTTCCGCACGCTGTTCGCCACGATGAGCGCGCTGACGCCGCCGCGCGAGGTGGCACGCTCGGTGAGCCTCATGTACGTGGTCACCTACTGCGGCAGCGCCATCCCGGTGCTCGTCCTCGGCATGGCGATCGACCACTTCGGCGCAGACACACCCGTTGGCGTCTACTTCGTCGCCACCATCGTCATGGCAGCGCTGCTCGCCCTGGCCTGCCTGCGCTACCGCGTGCCGGCACGCGACGAGTTCGCCCACCACGGGCACTGAGCCCGGTCGGCGGTCCGCGACGAGCCGAACCGTCAGCTCGACGCGAGGTGCTCCCCGAAGCGCTGCATGCCCGAGATCCAGCGGTCGTAGTCGGCCGTCTTGCCGCGGAGCATGTCGAGCACGTTGGCGTGCGGGAGGATGAGGAAGGTCTCGGCCCGCATGGCATCGACGACGTCCTGCGCCACCTGCTCGGGGCTGAGCACCGGCCCCGACTCCGTGACGGCGCGCTGTGCAACGCGCGACCCCTCGCTCACGTCGGTGAGCAGCGCCGTGTCGACGCCCATGGGGCACAGGCACGACACACGCACACCCTTCGTGCCGTAGGTGACGGCGAGCCACTCGGAGAACGCGACGGCGGCGTGCTTCGTCGTGGCGTACGTGGCCGAGCCGAGCTGCGTGATGAGGCCGGCGGCCGACGCCGTCGAAACGAAGTAGCCCTCGCCGCGCCCGACCCACCCCGGCACGAGCGCCTGCGCTGCGCGCACGTGCGCCATGACGTTGACGTCGAACGACGCCGCCCACGCCGCCTCGTCGGCGAGGTCGGCTCCACCGCCGATACCCGCGTTCGCGGCGTACACGTCGACGGGCCCGTCGAAGGTCTCCTCGGCCAGCGCGATCATTGCGGCGATGTCGGCCGGGTCAGCCGCGTTGCCCGCCCGCGCGGCTACGGCTCCGTGGGTCTGCGCGAGGCGCTCCCGCATCGCTTCGAGGCGGTCACCGTCGAGGTCGCTGATGACGACCTTGGCCCCCTGTTCGAGGAAGGCCTCCGCCATCGCGGCGCCGATTCCTCCCGCGGCGCCCGTGACGATGCACACCTTGCCAGCCAGCTCCATGATTCGCTCCTTGCTCCGTCGCTCAACGTGTTCCCGATCACATCACACGTCACCGACAACCCCGGACACGGCCCCACCGGAACGAGACGGGGCCGCCCGGACTTGGGGTCGAAACCAGCGAAGGCGCGGGGTAGTTTCGGGGACATGACGTGGTTCCCACCCGAGATCCCGGCGTCCGCGGGCGCCATGCTCTTCGACGAGGCGGGCAACCTCCTCGTCCTCGAACCGACCTACAAGAAGGGCTGGACGATCCCCGGCGGCGCGATGGAGGCCGACGGCGAATCACCCTGGGACGCCTGCCGCCGTGAGGTGCTCGAGGAGACGGGGCTCGTCGTCACCTCGGGGCGCCTCGCCGTCGTCGACACGCGGCCCGACAAGCAGACGGGCACGATCGGCCTGCGCTTCCTCTTCCACTGCGGCACGCTCACCGACCAGCGGATCGCGTCGATCGAGCTGCAGGAGAGCGAGATCCGCAGCCACCGCTTCGTCGATCGAGAGGGTGCGAAAGCCCTCCTTTCCAAGCCGGTCCGACGACGCGTCCTCGCCGCCTGGGACGCACCGCACTGCCTCTACCTCGAGAACGGTCGCCCCGTGGAGGGCATCGAGACACCGGCGTCATGACACCGAGCCGGTGTCGGATCGGTCACATCATGAGCTCCGTGCGGAATAGCGCCCGATCGGGCAGGCTTATGCGTTGGCAGACGTGGGCGGCGCTCGCCCTCCACCGACATTCCCCGAAAGGTTGCGATTCTCCATGGTCAACCCCGGCAAGGCCCTCGGCCGCGCACTCATCGGCTCGCTGTTCATCTACGGCGGCCGTAACGCTCTCGTGAACCGTCAGCACCTCACGGGTCTGATCGACAACGCGCAGGAGCAGTACGGCGTCAAGGAGAAGGTGCCCGCCACCTCCGAGCAGCTCATCCAGGCAAACGGCGCCGGCATGGTCGCCCTCGGTTCGACCCTCGCGCTCGGCATCAAGCCGAACCTGTCCGCCATCGGCCTGCTCGGCATGATCGGCGTGACGACGGCCGCTGCGCACGACTTCTGGAACCTCGAGGACCCGCAGGAGCGCAACGAGCAGATGACGAAGTTCTTCGGCAACGTCGCCGCTGCCGGTGGCCTCATCACGCTGCTGTCGACGAAGGGCTGATCCGTCGCGCCACCAGGCGCCCAGATCGCACCGAAGCCGCCCTCCCCCATGGGGACGGGCGGCTTCGTCGTGTCGCGGCTCGACGGAGCGATCAGTTGACCGGCGTCACCGCGCGGCCGTCGGCGAGCCACGTGCGCACGTTCTCCAGCACGGTGTCGGCCATCGCACGGCGCGTTTCGCGGGTGCCGCTCGCAATGTGCGGCGTGAGCACGACGTTGTCGAGCGCCATGAGAGCCTCGTTGATGTGGGGCTCGTTCGGGTAGACGTCGAGGCCCGCCCCCGCGATGGTGGCGTCGTTCAACGCCTGGACGAGCGCGTCCTCGTCGACGACGGTGCCGCGCGCGATGTTGACGAGGTAGCCCTCCGGCCCGAGCGCAGCAAGGACGTCGGCGTCGACGAGCGCCTTCGTCGCGGCACCGCCGGGCGTCAGGACGACGAGCACCTCGGCCCAGCCGGCAAGCTCTACGGCACTGCCGAAGTAGCGGTAGCTCGTCTCGACCTCGTTGCGGTTGTGGTAGCCGATCTCGCACCGGAACCCCTCGAGCCTCGTCGCCACCTCCTGGCCGATGCGGCCGAGACCGAGGATGCCGACGCGCCGCCCCGTCACCTCGCGCTGGAGCGGGAACGCGCCGTTCTTCCACTTCCCCGCGCGGGCGAACCGGTCGGACGCGCTGATCCCGCGCAGCACGTCGATGATGAGCCCGACGCCGAGGTCAGCGACGCCGTCGTTGAGGACGTCGGGGGTGTTCGAGACGGTGATGCCGCGCTCGCTCGCCGCCTCGACGTCGGTGCTGTCGTAGCCGACGCCGAAGTTCGCGATGAGTTCGAGATCGGGCAGGGCGTCCATGAGGTCGGCGTCGAAACCGGCGAACGAGGACGTCACGGCAACCTTCACGCCGGCTCCGTGCTCATCGAGGAAACTGCGACGCTCACTCTCGTCGGCGGGCAGGCACAGCGCGCCGTCCTCGGTTGTCAGTTCCTCGGTCAGGTCGGGCAGAAGGACGTGCTGTCCCGCGATGACGACGTTGCTCATGGCCCCATCCTGCCAACTGCCCGAACGACCGTGGGCAGCGGAGAGCCGTCAGCCCGAGTTGCGCAGCGCCGTGGCCAGCCCGTTCATCGTGAGCAGGATGCCGCGCTTGAGCTGCGGGTCGTCGTCACCGGCGCGGTAGCGACGCAGCAGCTCGACCTGGAGGTGGTTGAGCGGTTCGAGGTACGGGAAACGGTTGAACACCGAACGCTTGAGCGCCGCGTTGTCCCACAGCAGGTCGTCGTGGCCGGTGATCTTCTCGTACATCGCTAGGGTGCGCGCGTGCTCGTCACGGATCTGGCCGAAGACGCGCTCACGCAGCTCCTCGTCCTCGACGAGTTCGGCGTACTCGGCGGCCAGACCGAGATCCGACTTCGCCATGACCTGCGCCATGTTGGAGATGACGGTCTGGAAGAACGGCCACCGCTCCGCGTACCCGCGCAGCTGCTCGAGCCGCTTCTCGTCGTCACCGATCCACCGCTCGAGGGCAGCGCCGGTGCCGTACCAACCCGGCAGCATGACGCGGCACAGCGACCACGACATGACCCACGGGATGGCGCGCAGATCGTCGATGGAGTTCGTTGCCTTGCGTGAGCTGGGGCGCGAGCCGATGTTGAGCTCGCCGATCTCGGCCACGGGCGTCGAGGTCTTGAAGTACTCGACGAAGCCGTCGGTGCGGTGCACGAGGTCGCCGTACGCCTCACGGGCGAGCGCGGCGATCTCGTCCATCGCGGTGTAGGCGGCCTCCACCTCGTCGGGCTCAAGACCCTCGACGTCGAGCAGGGACGATTCGAGCGTCGCGGAGACGAGCGCTTCGAGGTTGCGCGTGGCGAGCTTCGGCTCGGCATACTTCGCGGCGATGATCTCGCCCTGCTCGGTCAGGCGAAGCGAGCCGCGGACGGCGCCGGGCGGCTGCGCGAGGATCGCTTCGTAGCTCGGGCCGCCACCACGACCGACGGTGCCGCCGCGGCCGTGGAACAGGCGCAGCCGGATGTCGGCGTCCTCGGCCACCTCGACGAGGTCGAGCTCGGCGCGGTAGAGCGCCCAGTTGGCGGCCATGTAGCCGCCGTCCTTGTTGGAGTCGCTGTAGCCGAGCATGATCTCCTGCAGCCCACGCTTGCCGTCGACGAGCGCCCGGTAGGCGGGCACGTCGAGCGCGGCGCGCAGCGTCGTCGCGGAGACCTGGAGATCCTCGATCGTCTCGAACAGCGGCACGATGTTCACCGAGCAGACGGGCGTGCCGCCGTCGACGGTGAGCAGGCCCGCTTCTTTGAGGAGTACGGCCGTCTCGAGCATGTCGGAGACGCTCGTGCACATCGAGATGACGTAGTTCGGCACGGCCTGCTCGCCGAACGTCCGCACCGCGTGAGCGGCGGCCGCCGTGATGGCCAGCTCCTTCTCCGTCGTCTCGCTGAACGACGCCGACGGGCCCGCAAGGGGTCGGTTCGACGCGAGCTCGGCGGTGAGGAGTTCGACGCGGGCGTCCTCGTCGAGCGAGGCGTAGTCGTCGTGCACGCCCGCCCAGGCGAAGAGTTCGGCGATCGTCGCCTCGTGCGTATCGGAGTTCTGACGCATATCGAGGCCGTAGAGGTGGAAGCCGAACGTGCGCACGGCCTCACGCAGGGTGGCGAGCCGGTCGTCGGCGATGAGGTTGTCGCCGGTGCTGCGCAGCGACGCGTCGACGATGTCGAGATCCGCCAGCAGCTCCTCGGGGGTCTCGTACGCCGGAGCGGCCGCGTCGAGCGTCATGGTTTTGGCGTGCGTCTCGGAGAAGAAAGCCTCGAACGTCACCGACAGACGCGCGCGGACCCAGGCGAGCGCCTGACGGTACGGCTCATCGTCGCGCGCGTCGCCGGCGTCGGCGCCGCGCTTGGCGAGGGCGAGGAGGTCGTCGCTCGTCGGCGACATGCGAACGGACATCGACAGGCTCTTCTCGAGCTGCGCCAGCTCGTCGAGGTAGTGCCCGACGGCCGTCTCGGACGCGCGCCGCGTGGCGTAGTCGACGACCTCGCCCGTGACGTTGGGGTTGCCGTCACGGTCGCCGCCGATCCACGAACCGGCGCGCAGCATCGGCTCCTCGCCGATGCCCTTGCCCGGGTACAGCTCGTCGAACGCGGTGCGCAGGCCGGCGTTGATCTGCGGCATGACGTCGAAGAACGCCGCGTCGTACCAGCGCAGGCCGGCGTCGATCTCGTCGGTGATCGTGATCTTCGACAGGCGGATCAGGGCCGTCTGCCACAGCGTGAGGACCCACAGCTTGATCTGGCGCAGGTTCTCCGCGTCCTCGACCGGGTCGAGGGTCATGCGCTCGCGTTCGCGCATGAGGGACTTGATGTGGCTCTGCGCCTCGAAGACCGTGCGGCGGCGCGTCTCGGTGGGGTGGGCCGTGATGACGGGCACGACGCTCGCGCCAGCCAGGCGCTCGGCCGCGAGGTCACCGTCGATGCTCGCGCCCGCGAGCTTGCGGTAGGTGGCGGCGAGGGAGCCGTCCGGGGCCTCCTCACCCGCCGCGACGTGGGTGGAGCGGCGGCGCTCACGGTGCAGGTCCTCCGCGATGTTCGCGAGCAGCGCGAAGTGGCTGAAGGCGCGGATGACGTGGAGGGCGTCGCGGGTGCCGAGGCCGGTGAGCGTGTCGCCGAACGATGCGCGGTCGACCTCCTGGCGACGCACGCCGAACGCGCGCACGCGGGCGTCCTCGACGAGGCCGAAGACGCGCTCGCCCTCGTGCTCACGCACGACGTCGCCGAGCAGGCCGCCGAGGAGGCGAATGTCGTCACGCAGCGGCTCGGTCTGGGAGCGGTCAGCGTCGGTCGTGATGAAGTGCAGTGGTTCGGACATGCTCGCCAGTATGCCGAGAGCGGAGGGCGCCACGACGGAGCGTCCAGTCGGCGAAGCGTTCCCTACGATGGCCCGGTGATCTCAACCGTGGTGACGGCGCTCGGCCTCGGGCTGGCCGCCGGCATCAGCCCCGGCCCCCTGCTCGTCCTCGTCGTCACCGCGACGTTGCGCGGCGGGCTGCGCCGGGGCCTCGCCGTGGCCTGTGGGCCGTTGCTCAGCGACGCCGTCGTCGTGGGCGTGACGCTCCTTGCGCTGGGCCGGATGCCGACGTCGTGGCTGGCCTGGCTCGGTGTTGTCGGTGGCATCGCGGTGGCTGCGGTCGGCGTGCAGACGATGCGCGAGGCCCGTCCGGAGAGCCTCGCGCTCGGCGCCGGAGCCCCACGCCGCACGGGTCGTGACGAGGTGCGCCGCGCCATCGCGCTGAACCTCGTCAGCCCGCACCCGTGGATCAGTTGGCTGACGTTCCTCGGGCCGCTGACGGTGACCGCGTGGCGCTCGAGTCCGGCGGCCGCGATCGCGTTCGTCGCGGTGTTCTACCTCATGCTCGTCGGCGCGAAGGCCGTCCTCGCCGTTCTCGTCTCCCGCGGGCGCGACCGACTCACGGACACCGGTTACCGCCGCGCCGTCGTCCTCGCCGGGTGGGCGCTCGTGGCGCTCGGCGTCGTCATGGCCGTCGAGTTCGCGACGAAGCTCGTGTGAAGTGAGCAGCCGCCCCACCTGTGAGTGTTGGCCCAGTGTGTGAGCGGCGCCGGTCACAGACCGGGCCAACACTCACATCGTTATGCGGCCGTCGCCGCAGCTCGCGCCAGCATCGAGCCCACATATCCGGGGCGACGCATGTCATCGAACGTGAAACGCAGCACTCGATATCCGAGGCGAGTCAGCGCCATCTCCCGACGTTTCTCGCGGCGGAGGTCGTCGGGTGAGGCGTACTTTCCCATTCCGTCGAACTCGACGACGACGTTCGTGCCCTCGATGACGAAGTCGACCCGGGCAACGAACCGTCCGACGTCGTCGTGGACGACGACCTGCGGCACGAGTCGCACCCCGGCCACGTGTGCCTCCCACCGCACCAGTGACTCGCCGACCGATTCCACCCGACCATCGGCCAACGAGACGGCCAGGCGCGCCTCGCGAGCGCCGGGGCGCTTCCCGAAGACCTGCGACGCTTGGAGCAGGCTGGACCTAGTCACGCCCGCGTGCGCGGCGGCGTCCGCCGTCACCAGTCCCGCTCGCGGACCGTGGGCAGCGGCAATCTGAACGCAGGCCTCCTCGAGCCGCTGACATCGCAGGCCTTCGATCACCACGGTCTCGCTGCCCCACGGCATGAAGGAATGCAGCACTCCGCGCGAAGCCTGCACGCGAGGTCGGCGGGAGACCTCGACCCTTTCGGGTTCGGACAGGACGGCCACGCCGTGAGCCACCGCGCTGGAACGTCCGACGAGGTACAGGTCTGGCCGTCCGGCCAACAGACTGCCGCAACGGCGAAGGTGAAGGCATCGGGCACGCTCGAACGCGGTGACGCCAACGAGTGGTGCCACGATGAGGTAGTCCCCACCGCCCAACGACTCCAGTAGTCCGGCGGAGACCCAGGAGGCGAGGGTGCGTTTCGACAGGCCCTGCCGATCGGCGTCGGAACGGTGGAAGTCATGGCGGCCTTCGGCGAGACGGCGCTTCAGCGGTTCGGTCATGCCGTCAGCGTGCGTCGCGTCGCCTGCCTCGTGCCGACGTCGGGCCCGCCGCCTGTGGAAAGGGGTGTCAGAGCGTCACACCTGGGGAAAACAACCTGTGAGTGTTGGCCCAGTGTGTGAGCGGCGCCGGTCACAGACCGGGCCAACACTCACATCGTGCGCATCAGCGCGCGGCTGCGCGGGTGATGCGCCGTCGGTAGGCGACGACCATGAGCGTCGCTGTCAGCATGCCGATGGCGGCGACGACGTAGACCGCGTGGATGCTGCTCGTGTCGAGCACGAGAGCTCCGAGCGCGGCGCCGCCGGCGATGGCGAAGTTGAAGATGCCCGAGTCGAGCGCGGCTGCGGGCTCGGCATAGTGACGCGCCGACGTAAGCACCCAGTGCTGAAGCACGACGGCCATTGCGCCGCCGAACAGGCCCCAGATCGTCATGGCGATCGCCGCGACGATGGGTGCGCCCGAAATCATGAGAACGAACACGCCGACGGTCATGCCGGTGGTCACGAGCAGCAGCGCGAGCATCGGGCGCGTGCGCATGATCGGCGCCGAGCCGACGTTGCCGATGAGGCCCGCAACACCCATGAGCAGCAGCATTCCGCCGACGCCGGCCTCGCTCACGCCCGCGAACTCCTGCAGCGCCGGGCTCGCGTACGTGTACGCGCAGAACTGCGCGACGACGAGCACCGCAGTGACGAACAGGGCCAACCGCACCGGGCCGATCGACCACGCGTGGCGGTAGCCGTCAAACGTGAAGCGCTCCGTGACGAGAACGCGCGGCACGAGCACCCACAGCGCGCCGGCCGTCACGAGGCACAGGGCGGCGAGGACGAAAAAGGCCGTGTGCCACGTCCACGTCGTGCCCAGCCAGGTGCCGAGCGGAACGCCGAGAATCGTGGCCGCCGCGGCGCCGGTGAACGCGACCGTCGTCGCGAGCGCCGCGCGCTCCGCGCGCACGATGCGTGACGCGACGATGGCGATGAGCGCCCAGAACACGCCGATGCCGAGGCCCGCGATGAGGCGCGCCACGAGGTAGACGGCCACGTTCTGCGCGGCCGCCGTCGCTGCCGTCGCGGCACTGACGAGGAGCAGAGCAACCACGAGCACGAGGCGCCGGTCGAGCGTGCCGATGACGACGCTCGTCGACAGACCCATGACACCCGCGACGGCGCCGGCGAGCGTCACACCGAGACCCACGGCGCCCTTCGACGCATCCAGGTCGTCGGAGATGAGGGTGAGAACGCCGATCGGCAGTTCCTCCACCGTCACCATCGCGAAGATGCCGACGGCGAGCGCCACCACTCCGGGCCAACCCGAGTCGCGCAGTTCTCGAAGCGACGACACTGACCTGGGCATGACGCGGTGACTCCTTCTCGCAAAATGACGGTGTTGAGGTCCACTCTCGCAGGCCGGGCGGCCACCCACGTCATCGCCCTGACGCTGCGTCGCTCGGGTTGCCGCTGGCGTGCGTCGCGCCCGGCACGAAAGGATGGCGAACGTGCCTGAATTCGACCTCGACCGCATCGGCGCGGGGCTGCCCTTCGCGGCGTCACTCGACGCGTTGCGCAATGCCCTGACGCGGGGCGTCGCCGTCGTTCAGGCACCGCCGGGTACCGGTAAGACGACGCTGGCGCCGCCGCTCGTGGCGAACCACGTCGCAGGCGCGGGTCGTGTGATCGTGACGCAACCGCGAAGGGTCGCGGTGCGCGCAGCGGCCCGCCGGCTGGCGCAGCTTTCCGGCACGACGCTGGGCGAGCGCGTCGGATATGCAGTGCGCGGTGATGCGCGCACGAGCGCGTCAACGCTCGTCGAGTTCGTCACGCCGGGACTGCTCGTGCGCCGCCTGTTGGCGGACCCGGAACTGACGGGTGTGGCCGCCGTCGTGCTCGACGAGGTCCACGAGCGCTCGCTCGACTCCGACCTGCTCGTCGGCATGCTCGCCGACGTGCGCGAACTGCGCGACGATCTCGCTCTCGTCGCGATGTCGGCCACGCTCGACGCCCCGACGTTCGCCGACGTCCTCTGTGGGGACGACGGCGCCGCGCCGCTCGTCGACTGCCCCTCGGCGCTGCACCCGCTGACGCTCGACTGGGCGCCGTTCGACGCACCACGCACCGACGCGCGCGGCGTGACGCGTGACTTCCTCGACCACGTTGCCCGCGTGACGGTTGACGCCGCTCGCACCAGCGACGACGACGCTCTGGTGTTCCTGCCCGGCGTGCGCGAGGTGTCGCACGTGGCCGACGCCGTCCGCCGTGCCCTACCGGATCGTGACGTGCTCGAATTGCACGGGCGCGTCGACGCGCGCGAGCAGGACCGCATCACGGCCGGGCGCGGGCCAGACGAGCCGCGGCGCGTCATCGTCTCGACGGCGATCGCGGAGTCGTCACTCACCGTGCCGGGCGTGCGGCTCGTCATCGACGCCGGCCTGTCGCGCGAACCGCGCCGGGATGCGGCACGCGGCATGGCGGGCCTCGTGACGGTGGCGTGCTCGCGAGCGTCAGCCGAGCAGCGAGCCGGACGCGCGGCCCGTCTGGGGCCGGGACGCGTCGTGCGCTGCTACGACGAGCGGACGTTCGCGCGGATGCCCGAGCACGTCACGCCGGAGATCTCGACGGCCGATCTCACCTCCGCAGCGCTGACGCTCGCCGCGTGGGGCACGCCCGGCGGCGTCGGGCTGCGGTTGCCGACGGCGCCGCCCGCTGCGGCGCTGCACGCGGCGGACGAGTCACTCACCGCCCTCGGGGCGTTCGACGGTTCGGATGACGGCCGTCTCACCCCGCTGGGTCGCACCCTCGCGGGCCTGCCGACCGACCCGCGCCTGGGGCGGGCGCTGCTCGTCGCGGGCGAGGGAGTCGACGTCTGTCGGGCCGCCGGGGTCGTGGCGGCCCTCTCCGACGATCTCCGCGCGAACGACGCCGACCTCGCCCGCGCTTTGCGAGAGCTGAGCGGCCCCGCCCGAGCCCGGTGGTCGAAGGAACGCGACCGCCTCACCCGCCTTGCTGAACACCACCCGAGCGAAGCGGGACGCGAAACGCCGCCCGTGCCCGGGGAGTGCGCCGACGGGTTCGTCGTGGCCCTCGCCTACCCCGAGCGGGTGGCTCGGCGGGTGACTGACGGCGTCTACCTTCTCGCTTCGGGCACCCGCGCGGCGCTTCCGCCGAATTCGCCCCTGCGCCACCACGAATGGCTCGCCGTCGCCGACGCCACGCGGGCCGACGGACGCGTCGCGCAGGGCACGGGCGCCGTCGTCAGGCTCGCCGCGCCGCTGACGCGCGAACTGGCCGAGCGCGCCGCGAGCCACCTCCTCGTCGACGAAGTCCGCGCCACCTGGGACGACGGCCGTGTCACCGCGCGTCGCGTGCAGGCCCTCGGCGCGATCGAGTTCTCGGCTACCCCGACGAAGCCGACACCCGAGGCCGCGCGAGCGGCCGTCCATGACGCTCTGCACAGGCACGGCCTTGACCTGCTCACTTGGAGCGACGAAGCCACTGCTCTGCGTCGCCGCCTCGCCTTCCTCCATCACCACCTCGGCGAGCTCTGGCCGGCGATGGACGATACGAGCCTCCTCGACCGCGCCGACGAGTGGCTCGGCCCGGAGCTCGACGCACTCGCTCGCGGGGCGAAGGCGTCGTCGGTGCGGTTGCTCGACCCGCTACGTCGTCTGCTTCCCTGGCCCGAAGCGACCCGCCTCGACGACCTCGCACCCGAACGCTTCGAGGTACCGAGCGGCTCGCGCATCCGGGTGAGTTACCCCGAGGACCCGGCCGATCTACCGGTCGTCGCGGTGAAGCTTCAGGAGTGCTTCGGGCTCGATGAGACCCCGCGCCTGGCCGACGGCCGCGCCCCGGTGCTGTTCCACCTGCTCTCACCGGCGGGGCGTCCGCTCGCGATCACCGACGACCTCGCGTCGTTCTGGGCCGGGCCGTACGCGGGCGTGCGCGCCGACATGCGCGGGCGCTACCCCAAGCACCCGTGGCCCGAGGATCCGACGACGCACGTCGCCACCGCGAAGACGAAGAACCGTCTCGGTTCTCAGCGGTAGCGGCGCAGGAACAGCAGCGACACGACGACGAGCACGGCCGGCATCACCGTGAAACCGAGCGCCACGGCGGTGATCGCCTGGCCGGTTTGGGTCGCGCCGCCTCCGGTCGACGGTGCGTACCCACCGAGTGCCAGCACGGCGGCGTAGAGGAACGGGCCGAGGGCGAGGCCGAGTGTCTCCCCCGCGGTCCAGACCCCGGTGAACGTGCCGATGCGGTTCTCGCCCGACGCCGTCGCGTCGTCGGCCGCCACGTCCGGCAGCATCGCCATGGGGAAGAGCTGAATGCCCGCGTAGCCGACGCCGACGACAGCGAGCGTCAGGGCTGTGGCTGCCATGCCGACGTTCGAGGCCCACCACGTCGTGACCGCGCCCACCGCGAAGACGAGGGACGCCACGACGTAGCCCTGTCGCTTGTCGCGACGCTCGGCGAAGCGCTGCCACAGCGGAGTGACGAGGAGCGCCGGCCCGACGAAGCAGACGAACAGGACGGTCGCCGCACCGTCGTCCTCCAGGACCCAGCGTGCGACGTAGTCGACGCCGGCGAGCATCGCTCCGGTGGCGAGGGCCTGGATGATCCACGTGCACACCAGGTTTCGGAAGGCACGGTTCGCGCTGACGACGCGCAGTTGCTCCCGTAGCGACCCCACGGAACTCGTCGTCACGCGCGGAGTGACGCCGGCGGTCCCACGCCACGACGCGAGCGTGCCCACCGCGATCAGGGCGCCGACGAACAGTCCGACACCCCAGTAGCCCACCGCGTCACGCACGACGGGTGCGAGGCCGCCGCTCACGAGGATGGCGAGCGCGAGCACGGCGACGCGCCACGTCATGAGGCGGGTGCGTTCGTCGTAGCTGGAGGTGAGTTCGGCGGGCAGCGCCATGTACGGCACCTGGAAGAACGCGTACGCGCTGGCGCACGCGAAGTAGAGAACGACGACCCAGATCGCCCCAGCCGTCGTCGAGCTCGGCCCGACGAAGAGCAGAGCGAACAGGACGGCGAGCGTCAGGCCACCGCGCAGGAGGAACGGGCGTCGGGATGATGCGCCGCGCCGATCACCGAGGCCGCCGACGATGGGGTTGAAGATGACGTCCCACGCCTTCGGCAGCAACACGAGAAGGCCGGCGAGCCACGCCGCGACACCGAGGTTGTCCGTGAGCAGGGGCAGAAGGAGCAGCCCCGGCACGGCGCCGAACGAACCCGTCGCGACCGATCCCAAGCCGTACCCCGCGCGCACGCGAGTGGGCAGAACGTCGTCCGCGCGCACCCCGTTCGCCGCGCCCCCACTCATCATGCGCGTGACGGTCACAGCGCCGAAGCACGAGCCAGGCAGGATTCGGACATTAGCCCGGGTCGCCGCAGGTGACGCAGTTCGGTGCGCGTGACGCAGTTCGGTGCGCGTGACGCAGTTCGGTGCGCGTGACGCAGTCTGAGCCAGTTCGAACCGCGTCAGCTGCACCGAAGTGCGTCAGCTGATGTCGGGCGGCCGGGTCAGACCTCCCGCAGGCTCCGCTCGAGTTCGCCGACGTCCGTCGTCGGCGCGTCGCAGACGAATCCCCGGCAGACGTAGGCAGTGGCACGGCCGCCTGTGGCCGGGCGGTCGGCGAGCAGCGGAACGCCCTCGGCATCCGTACGGCCAACGACCCGCACGAGGCCAGGGCTCGTCGCCTGCCAGGCGCCGGTGGCCATGGCGTCAGTGTCGGGCGAAGCGCCGTCGCTGACGATCGCCACCTGAACCGGGCCCGCCGCGAGCGCCTCGGCTGCGGCGAGCGCCCACCCGGCGAACCGGGGCGCCTGACGCGCGACGGCACCCAACTGCCCGATAGACACCTCCGCGAACTCGCGGTAGTCCGCCTCTCCCGTGAGCGCGAACGCCATGACCGCCGCGCTCGCCAGGGCCGACGCGCCGCACGGCTCGGCGTTGTCACCGGTCGAACGGGGCCGGGTGAAGAGCTGTTCGGCGTCCGAGCCCGTGTCGTAGACGACGCCGTCCGTGACGAAGAGGTCGCGCGAGGCATCGAGCAGCTCTGTGGCGTGCGTGAGGTAGCGCGCTTCCCCGGTGGCCTGGTGGAGCACGAGTAGGCCCTCGGCGAGGTTGCCGTAGTCGTCGGCACAGCCGAGCGCTTCGCTCACCCCACCGCCGAGCGAGGTGCGGCGCAGCCGACCGTCCACGATGTGTGATTCGAGCACGACGTCGGCCGCGGTGCGCGCCGCGTCGAGCCAGCGCGGCTCGTCGAGAATCATGGCCGCCTCCGCGAGAGCTGCAATCGCGAGTCCGTTCCAGGAGGTGACGACCTTGTCGTCGCGGGCCGGCTGAGGCCGCCGGTCGCGGGCGGCGAGCAACCGCGAACGAACGTCGTGCCACCACGCGTCGGGGTCGCCCACCTCGTCCGGGGCGAACACGTCTCCGGGGTCTCGGCGCAGCTGCAGCGTCGAACTGCCGTGCTCGAACGTGCCGTGCGGCGTCACCTCGAGCAGGCGCGCAGCGCGAGCACCGTCCTCGTCGCCGAGCACCTCGACGAGCTGCGCCGGCGTCCACGCGTAGGTGAGTCCTTCGACGCCGTCGGTGTCCGCGTCGAGTGCCGAAGCGAACGCGCCCTCGTCGGCGAGCAACCGACGCAACATGAACTCGGCGGTCTCGACCGTGACGCGACGAGCCGGCGCCGAACCTGTGGCACGCCACAGGTGGGCGTGGACGCGCAACAACTGGGCGTTGTCGTACAGCATTTTCTCGAAGTGCGGCACGACCCACGCGGCGTCGACGCTGTAGCGCGCGAAGCCGCCGTCGAGCTGGTCGTACATTCCGCCGCGAGCCATGGCCTCACAGGTGCGCTCGGCCATGGCGAGCGCGTCGGCGTCGCCCGTTCTGGCGTGGTGACGCAGGAGGTGCTCGAGCGTCATCGACGGCGGGAACTTGGGGGCTCCCCCGAAGCCGCCGCGTGCATCGTCGAACTCGCGCCGCAACGTCGTGATCGACGCGGCGAGGGCTTCGTCGTCGAACTCGGCAACACCGGTGGGCGCCTTCGCCGTCATGCCGCTCACGGCGTCGACGATGGCGCGGCCACTCGATTCGGCGCGCTCACGGTCGGTGCGCCAGATGTCGTCGATGGCGGAGAGCACCTGGAGGAAGTGGTCGCGCGGGAAGTACGTGCCCGCGTACAGCGGTGCCGCGTCGGGCGTGAGGAACACCGTCATCGGCCAGCCGCCGTGGCCGGTGAGCGCCTGCGTGACGTTCATGTACACGGCGTCGATGTCGGGGCGTTCCTCGCGGTCAACCTTGATGGCGACGAAGTTCGCGTTGACGACGGCCGCGACCTCAGGGTCTTCGAACGACTCGTGTGCCATGACGTGGCACCAATGGCAGGCCGCGTACCCGACGGAGAGCAGGATCGGAACGTCGCGCTCACGCGCCTCGGCGAACGCCGCGTCGTCCCACTCGCGCCAGTCGACCGGGTTGTCGGCGTGCTGACGAAGGTACGGGCTCAGGGATGCGGCAAGACGATTGGCCATGCCTCGACGCTAGTGGCCGGCACCGACAGGAACAACGGACATCGGATGCTCGTGCAGCATCGAACGCGCGCCGACGCGGGTGCGCACAGCGATCGATCGGTTCACGCGCCTGGGCCGAGAACGGGCCGGGCGCGCTGGACAGCGGCGGTGTTACGCCGCGCGACTGAGTTCTGTCACGGTGTCGGCTGTGGCATCCACGGCCTCGTCCTCGTCGGGTGAGACGAGCACCGCGTCGAACATCCGCTCCTCCACCGTCGCCAGCACGAAGATCAGGACGAACATCACGATCACCGAGCTCACGACGAGGAGAAGCGACTCTTCCAGGCTCATGCCCTCTACCGTGCCACCTTCGGGCAACGCTTGAAAGGTCAACACCCCGAACACAGGTGAACGTTCTGTAACGCTCCGGCACATACCGATTCGATGCATTTTGCGAACGGATCGGTATGTTCCAGGTGTCAGAGACCTGCTGCGGCAGCGTCGCGCTGGACGAGCGACCGAATCGTCTGCTCCTGCTCCGGTGTCTCCCAAGCCATCTCGTCGAGCAGTCGATTCGTCTCCGCGAGCACCCGCTTCACACCCGCCGGCGAGACGAGCCCGAGCTCGTGCGCCTTCGCCGCGGCGCCCACGTACGTGTCGACCACCCAGATGTTCTTCGCGGCCAACTTCTCTCGTTCAGCCGGAGCCATCGCAACGACGTCATGGATGAACACGGCCCGCACGACGTCGCCGTGCGCCTCGACGATGGCCTCACCCACGGCGATGTCACCCTGGCCCGAGTCGCCGATGAAGACGAGGTCGTACTCGGGGTAGAGCTTGGCGTAGTGGTCGATGTTCTCGACCTTCTTGGCCGCCATCGAGTCGTGCGTCGCGAGGTTGAAGATGCTGCCGGTCATGATCGACATGTCGGCCAGCCCGGCCTTCGTCAGCGTCTCGCGGCTGTGGCCCTTCATGAGCCCGAGCGCATCCGAAGGTCGCGCCGTGACGAAGGTGAGGTCGCCCCGCGAGATCGGCTCGTCGCGCGGGCCCAGGTCGAGTGCCTCGTAGAACTCGAGCACGCCGGGGATGACGCTGCCCTTCGGGTAGCGGTCCTCGTGGATCTTCGCCAGCGCCGTGTCGTCGATGTCCGACAACGCCTTCGCCTGACGCTCCCCGTCGAGCGACGAGCTCGCCGCGAAGTGAGCGAGGATCTCCTCGCGGATGCCCTCGTCGTCGACGTCGGAGAACACGAGGCCCTCGAGGTCGTGGCGGCCCTTCGCGAGGTTGATCGTGTTCTTCAGGTGCGACAGGTCGTTGCCCGCGTGCGAGAGCAGGATGTCGCGGATCGCCGCTTCCATGACCTCGTCCGTGTGGCCCTCCTGCATACCGCGGATGATCGACGCCTGCGCGTGCAGGCCGAGGTCGTCACGACGCTCGTAGGCCAGGAGCTGCACGAGGTCGTCCCGGTGATCGCGGCCGATGAGCCGGTTGTCGACGCTGTCGAACAACTCGACGGTGTCGAGCTTCTCCATGGCCTCGTCGAGCTCGGCGGCGGGCGCGGAGCGCAGGATGTCGAGCACTTCGCGCTCCTCGGAACGGCTCGTCGAACCGTCGATGAGGGCGGTGAGCAGATCGAGGGTGCTGGGCACGGTGTCCTCCTGTGGGGCAGGGCTCGTCGGCGAGCGGCGGGTCGCTGCGTTCACCCTAGCGAGAGCCACCATCAACGCAGCCTGCGCGTGGCAGGGTGGGGGCATGAGTGATGTCATCTCCGTCCAGAAGAACGCCGAGACCGGCCGCTTCGAGGGCTTCCTCGACGGCGAGCTCGTCGGCATCGCCGACTACCGCGAGTCCGGCGACGTCGTCGACATGCCGCACACCGTCGTCCCCGAGCAGTTCGCAGGCCGCGGTTTCGCGGGCCAGATCGTCAAGTTCGCGCTCGACGACATCCGCGCCGGCGGCAAGAAGGTGCAGCCCACCTGCCCGTACGTCGACTCGTGGATCAGCAAGCACCCCGAGTACGAGGATCTGCGCGCCTCGTGATCTGCGAAGGACGGCCACCTGCAGCCCTGCGGGTGGCCTCCGTTCCGGCCGACCACCCCTACGTCCGTCACCTCGCGCCACCGCCCGGTGACGAGGCCGATGCCGGTCGCCGTGTCCTGCGCCTCGCCGACCCACCCGTGGTCGGTGAGGACGGCAGTGTGCGCTGGTGGCCGCCGCGGATGCTCCAACCGGGCTGGGTCGCACGAAACGCTACGGACTTCGACGTCCTGCACATCCACTTCGGGTTCGAGTCGTTCACTCCACACGCACTGGCCCGGGTGGTGCGCGAGTTGCGCGAACACGGGAAGGCACTGGTCGTCACCGTGCACGATCTGGTCAATCCGCACATCCCCGACGAGCGCGTTCAACTCGATCGGCTGGACGTGCTCGTGCCGTCAGCGGACGCCGTGGTGACTCTGACCGAGGGTGCTCGAGACGTCATCGAGAAACGTTGGGGGAGAAAAGCGCACGTCGTCGCGCACCCTCACATCGTCGAGCTGGATGACCTGTCACGAACAGAGGCCGCCCCGTTCGCACCCGCGACGCCCCGTCCGCGCGTGGGTGTGCACCTCAAGAGTTTGCGAGCCAATGTCGATGCTCTCGGAGCGTTGCACGCCCTCGCTCTCGTGAGTGAGTTCGCCGACCCCGTCGTCACCATGCACGCCGTCACGGACGACCCGCGGGATCCCAGTCACGACCCCGAGGTCTCCCGGTTGGCGCAAGAGCTGGCCGACGCCGGGCGCATCGATCTCGTTCTTCACGAGCCGTACGACGACGCTGCCCTCCACGCCCACCTGCGCTCGCTCGACGTCAGCCTCATGCCCTACCGGTGGGGCACCCACTCGGGATGGATCGAGATGTGTCACGACCTCGGCGTACGCGTCGTCGCCCCCGACATCGGCTTCTACCGAGAGCAACACGAGCCCACGCTCTACCCTCTCGGTGCAGACGGCGGGCTCGACCCCCGCACGGTCGCAGACGCCGTCGCCCGCGCTTTGGCGCAGCCCCGACCGCCCGGCGCCGCCGCGCAGCAGCGAAGAGCCCAGCGGCTCGACATCGCTCGCGCTCACGCCGCGATCTACGAGCGCGCCTGCGCCGCAGCGGCACGGCCTGCGTCGGTGAGTTCCAGCGACGCATCGCTCCACACGACGTAGCCGCTCGCAGCGAACTGCGCCAGCCACCCCTCCATCGGCCAGGCCCCCCACCGCTCGCGATACACGCCTGCGTTGCGCACGATGTCGACGAGGTGGTGGACGGGCGGCACCACGCTCGGATGCCATTGATGCACCACGTGGGCTCCCCCGACCCATGCCATTGACACCCCCGCAGTCCGGGCGCGCTGCCCGAAATCCGTGTCCTCGGCGCCGTAACCCACATAGGCCTCGTCGAATCCCCCGATACCGTCCCACACGTTGAGCTCCAACCCGACGGCGAGGGACCACAGCAGACGGTGGGACTCGTCGACGACGACCCGACCACTCGGTGGCGCGGGGCGCGCAGGATGGGGATCCACCCACGGCATCGCCTCGTCCGGCGAGCACCCCTCCAGACGTCGTTCGGGCGGCAGGTAGGTCACGACGGCGTTGAGGACGGCAGACTCGCCCAGGCGTTCGGCGGCGCCGTCGAAGGCCTCGAGGAAACCTGGCAGCGGCGCACAATCGACGTCGAGGAGAACGACCCGCCGAGCCCCGTGCTCGCGCGCCGCCTCGACCCCTGCGTTGCGTGCCCGCGCCGTGGGCATGCCCCGTGGATCGTCGTCGACCGAGGCCAGAACGACGTCACCCCACACTCCTGCGGCACGCAGGTCGTCCTCGAGATCGGGCATGTCGACACCCACCACGACATGAAGAATGCCCGGTGCCACGGCTCGGAGGAATCGTCGTTGGTTGACGAGATGCGTCAGGCGACCGCGCACCGGCGTCACCACGACTGTGCGCCCGAAGCGCGAATCATGGGGCACGACAAGCTCCTTCGACGACGTCGACGGCACGCTGCGCCGCCTCCTGGGTCCTCCACGCGCGCCAACCGGCGCCGACCGGCCCCCGTCCGCGACGCGCTACCTCGGCGAGGGCTCTTCCCGTGGCGCGAGCCACCTCGTCCGCCCCGGATTCCACCGGTACGACACGGGCGATGCCGGTCGCGGCGAGGCATCGCCCCATGGTGGCCTGCTCGTCGAACGGCCTGCGTTGGGCCACGACGACGGCGGGGGCCCCGAAAGCAGCCACGTCGGCTATCGCGTTCTGTCCGGCGTGGGTGACGACGACATCGGCCTGCGCCAGCAGGGTCTCGATCGGCGTCGCACCGGGCGCCGTACTCGGTGTCCGCCACCTCACTTCGGGCGTTGCGGCGCGCACGACGTCGGGCAACGTCGGGTCGTCCCAGCCTTCACCGCCGGCGAGGAACACGCCGACGGCCTCCTGCGAGCGCACCCGGTGGGAGGTCGCGCACGCGCCGGCGAAGCGGGTCAGACCACCGACTTCGAAGAGCGCATCACGCCACGGTTCGAGGTGCGCATCGAGTCCGACACCGGGTGGCCACGGAGCCAGCAAGGCTGCCGCCATGCCGTAGGCGAGCCGGTGCGGCGCATCGTCCCGCCGTCCCGGTTGCGTGACGACCACGACGGGCACGCCGAGCAGCCGCACGAGGGCCGCCACCTCCACCGAGACGTCGACAACGACCACGTCGGGCGCCTGGGAGTGCACCCACTGCGCGATCCGGCATGCGCGCTGCGCGTAGCCGCCGCCCAGGGGTGCCCAGTGAAGCGCGCCACCCGCCTGCGCATCACGAAACGGTGCGTCCTGACGCTGGTCGTCACGGGGGAGAACAACTGCCTCGAGACGCGGGTCGTCCGCGGTCTCGGGCAGTGGCCCGCTGCCGAGAAACGTGACGGCGTGGCCTCGCGCTGCGGCGGCGCGGCCGATGACACCCGCCCTCGTCGCGTGGCCACGACCGTGGTGGTGAACGTACTAGCCGATTCTCATGCGTTTCCCGTCGCGTCGGCGAGCGTGCGGAGGTGTTGGTCCACGAGTCGTTCGACGCCGAACCGCCGTTCCGCCTCAGCCCGCACGGCACGCCGATCGAACGAACGCAACGATCCGAGCGCCTGAACGAGCGCGGCCACCCGGACCTCGTCCCGCGTCCCGGGCCCGTCGGGCACGAGCACACCCGTGGCCTCAGTGACGGCTTCACGCACACCTCCCCGCTCGAGTGCGATGACGGGCGTGCCGCACAGCGACGCCTCGACGGCGACGAGGCCGAATGGCTCCTCCCACACCGGCGTCACGAGGAGGGCATCGCTCGAACCGAGAACGTCCGTGATGCCGGCGGACCCGAGTGAACCGAGATGTGTGATGTCGCTCCCGAGAAGCGGTGCCACCTGGCTCTCGAAATACGCTCTGTCACTGACCGGGCCGACGAGGCGCAACGGACGGCCGGCCAGGCGAGCCGCAACGGCCGCGAGGTGCGGTGCCTTCTCCGGCGTGATCCGGCCGACCCAGGCGAGCGCCCCGTCGTGCGCACCCGGCCCGAGTGTGAATGCCTCGGGGTCGGCGCCGTTCAGGACGACCCGAGCATCGACGGTGGTCCACTGCGCGGCGAGTGCGCGCGAGACGGCGACGTACCGCGCCGAGGGCGCCGCCAGGGCCGCACCGAGCTCCATCCACGGGAACGGCGGCGTGTGCAGCGTCGTGACGACCGGTGCGGCCAAGGCCGGCGAGAGGGACATCGGCAGGTGGTGCAGGCTGTGGTTGGCCACGACGTCGATGTCGCGTCGCGCGATGAGTGCGGACATCGCGCTCGTGAAGGCATGGTGATCGGCGAGGAAGGGCGCCTCCGGCACCTGGGGGTCGAGCGCCGCCACCTCCGAAAGGCGTGGCAGCTCGGGGTAGGTGATCACCTCGTCGGCCAGCGAAGCGGGAGTTCCCGGCGCAGCGTGCAGGACGACGTGATGACCGCGTCGGCGAAAACCCCCGACGAGGGCGGCGGTGAGTGCCTCCCGGCCTCCGGCGAACGGGGCGACCAGCGTCGTCGCGAGGACAGCGATGCGCATCATGAGACCCCCCGTGTGAGGTTCTTCAGCTAGGTCGCGAACCCACCGCTCGCGCGTGCCTCGAGCCGACTCGACGTCACCACCCGGTGCGCGTCGGTCGCACGAACACGCACCCCGGGTGCCGCGCGCAGGCGGCCGACGAGATCGGCGTCCTCGTGCAGGGTCAGAGCGCGGTACCCGCCGACGGCGAGGTAGGCCGAGGCCCGTACCCCCAGGTTCGCACCGTGGACATGGGGGTGGTCCTCGACGAGGTGGTGTCGCTCGAGCCACAGGGCACGATCGTGCAGCGGCAGCGTCGCGTCCGGTTCGACGGTGCCGACGAGCGCGTCCTCACCGGCTCGGGCAGCGGAAAGATGCGTTGAGATCCAGTGGCCGGGCACGATGGTGTCGGCGTCGGTGGAGGCCAGCCAGAGTGTGTCGGGTTCGTGACCCGCCCCGGCATGAAGTGCGAGCGCTCGCGCGTTCCCAATGGCGCGCGCCAACCCGACACCACCGGCCATGACGGTGATCGATTCGAGTGCGGCACGCCCCGCCTGGTGCCACGCCTGGGTGGCGGCGCGCACGACGGTGTCGCTGCCGTCCGTGCACGAGTCGAGCACGACGATCGCGCGCAGGATGACATCGGCATGTGGGCCGGCAAGCTGGAACGACGCGTGGAGCGCCTCGAGGCAAGCAGGTAAGGCGAGCACCTCGTTGCGAGCCGGGATGACGACGGTGAGGGCGTCCACTCGTGTCATGGGCGACGCCCCTGGGCTTCGAGGTCGACGCGTGCGCTCGGGTCGAGTGACATCAGGATCCCCTCGGCGAACGGGCGGGCCGCGACGCCGAGTGCCCTGTCCCGGGTCCGTGCACCGGCCACACCCCGCGCCTCGTGCGGTCCGACGCCCAGTGTCGCGAGGAACTCTGCGGGCTCGCACAGCTCGATGGCGCCCTCGATCTCGACGAGGAACTCCGCCCGTGCCAACAGAGCGTCATCGCCCGAGAAGGTGACACGCGGGTCACGAGCCAGCGGCGTGTGGAGGCGGCGATCGGGGCGCACCTCGACATCTCCGAGGGCCAACCACGAGAGCAGACAGGCGTGTTGGGCGCTCGACGTCATCTCGCCGACCTGCCAGCGCACGACGGTGCGCGGTTGACGCCACACGCCACCGTGGCCCCGCACCGACGGTTGCGGGATGCGTTCCGCGAGGGCCAGTTGTTCGTGCTCCTTGGCCTCTGCGAAACCCTGACGCCCGGCGGCGTCCGGGCCGTCGTGCCACGCCACTGCGTTCGGAACGTGACGCAGCGCAATCCCGGCATTCCAGGCGCGGTACGCGAGATCCCAGTCCTCACCGCCATAGCCGACGAGTGAGGCGTCGAAACCGCCGAGCGCGGTGAATACCGCACGGGGTAGAGCGAGCACAGCGCTGATGACGTAACGCCAGTCATCAGGGCCCGCTTCGGCGAGGTCACGGGTGCGCGCGTAACCCTCACGCAGCCACTGCGGTTCCTCGAGGAGCGGAAGGTGGTCGTCCGCGAGCTCACCGGCGGCCAGGGCGGCTACGCCCGCGCGCCCCAAAGCGCTCAGATCGGCGTGCCGACGGCGCCCGACGACGAGGGCGTCGTCCGCGCACGCGGCGACGACGCGTGCCAGAAGTCAGGTTCGGGCACTCTTCTCGCGCATGTGCGCGTCCTGCATGAGTGTCGGACCGCGATCCCCTGCGCGCAACGAGTTCTGGTCGTCGTAGACGACGCTCCCCTGCTGCGTCGTCATGACATCGTCGTCGCGGACGTCCTGGTGGATCTCGTCTGCGTTGCCTCGGGTCGTGTGCGGGTCAGCCATTCGGACCTCCAACTTCATGGGAGCACTTGCTCGTGGCGGCGCAACCTTGGATCGTGACCTCCTTCATAAGCTATCCCCGACGAAGTGCGACCCACCACGTCCGCAGGGGTGTGCGTGGGCCGATCGCAACCGCCCCACATGCACGAGACCCCCGCCCGAAGGCGAGGGTCTCGTGGTCACCGGAAGCGTCAGTCGTGGTTGCGCGTACGCGTGAGATCGGCCTCCAGGGGCTCGACCTTCTTCGACTTCGTGACGAGCTTGTGGCCCGCCCACACGGCCAGGAAGATCGGCAGGAAGATGTAGCTCTCGAGCAGACCGCCCGGCTCCACGGTTCCCTCGAAGATCAGATCCGAGTTCTGCAGAACGATGACGACGGCGCACATGACGAGCGCCACGATGGGTCCGAGGGGGAACCACTTTGCGCGGAACGGAAGGTCGGCGATGTCGCCGCCCTGGGCCACGTACGCGCGGCGGAACTTCAGGTGACTCCATGCGATGCCGCACCACGTGATGAATCCGGCGAGACCGGAGGCATTGACCAGCCAGGTGTAGGCATCCTCCGACGCGAGGCTGAGGCCGTAGCAGGCCAGCGCCACACCGGCCGTTGCGAGGAGAGCCAGCATCGGCACGTGCCGCTTGTTCGTGCGCAGGAAGATCTTGGGCGCCTTGCCGGACTGCGCGAGCGAGTACAGCATGCGCGTCGACACATAGAGGCCGGACGAGCCGGCGGAAAGGATCGCCGTGAGAATGACGGCGTTCATGACGCTCGCTGCGCCCACGACGCCGGCCTTCTCGAAGATGAGGGTGAACGGGGACGCCGTGATGTCGCCGTCGGCAGACTTCGCGAGCTTCGGGTCGGTGTAGGGCAGGAGGAAGCCGATGACGATGAAGGCGCCGACGTAGAAGAGCAGGATGCGGAAGAAGACCGCTCGGATCGCCTTGGGGATCGTCTTCTCCGGTTCGTCGGCCTCGCCCGCGGCAACACCGATCATCTCGGTGCCCTGGAAGCTGAACCCCGCGATCATGAAAATGCTGATGAGGCCGGTGAAGCCCCCGACGAACGGCGCGTCACCCGTCGTCCAGTTCTTCGTGCCGGGGGCGTCGGTCATGATGCCGAAAATCATGAGCACCCCGACGACGAGGAAGACGAGCACGGTGAGGACCTTGATCGAGGAGAAGAGGAACTCGCTCTCCCCGAATGCCTTGACGCTCACGGCGTTGATCGTGAACAGCACCGCGAAGAAGACCATGGCGACCAACCTCTGGTCGACGTCCGGCCACCAATAACTGACGATGATGCCGGCCGCCGCGATCTCGGCGGCCACCGTCACGGCCCAGTTGATCCAGTAGTTCCATCCCTGCGCGAAGCCGAAGCTGGGGCTGACGAAGCGCGTGCCGTAGGCCTCGAAGGAGTTGGCCAGGGGCAGGTACGTCGACATCTCACCGAGGCTCTGCATGAGCAGCCACACCATGAAACCGATGACGGCGTAGGCGACGAGCGCGCCGCCGGGTCCGGCGTCCTTGATCGAGCCGGCGGAGGCGAGGAACAGGCCCGTTCCGATGGCGCCACCGATGGCGATCATGTTGAGGTGGCGCGCCTTGAGGTCGCGGCGCAGGTCGTTGTCGCCGGCCCCGCCGGGCAGGCTCCCTTCGCCTCCTGGCATCGGGGGCGGCGAATCGACGCTCGTGGACATGGTGGCTCCTGTAGAAAGTGGAAATCGGCGACCCCGAGGGCGCGCCCATGAGCCCGCGCTCTCGCGAAATCGGCCAAGGGTAACAACCGCGAGTGAAGCAGGTCACTCACCGCCACGGCCGGTGAACACCCGGAACGTCGTCGGCCGAGGAATCGGTCGCGCGATCGACCCGAAAAGATGCATCGTCGCTCTATGTGTGCGGCACTTCACACCACTCACGAATTGCGTTGGCATCCTTGGGTCGCTCGCGGGACTCGCTACGAATTTCGCGCCCTCGCAGGCCATTTCGAATGGACAAGACGCAACCCCGCCGGTTTGCTTGACGGTCGCTCAAACGAATAATGCTCGCTATCCCAGCGCCCCGGTTCGGGTTCGTCCGCCGCGTGTGCGCAGGAGGAACGATGTCTGACGTCCGCCAAGCAGCCGGGTCCGTGGGGGACGGACCACACGGCGCACACCCCGAACTCGAGGTCAACCACGTCACCGTCGTCGAGAAGGGCCCCCTCAAGAAGGCCATCTCCGGCGCCACCATGGGCAACCTCATGGAGTGGTACGACTTCGGCATCTACGGCTACCTCGCCGCCACGATGACGAAGGTGTTCCAGCCGGAGACCACCGACCAGACCACCGGCATGATCATCACGTACGCCGTCTTCGCGGTGAGCTTCCTCGCTCGCCCCTTCGGCGGCATCTTCTTCGGGCCGCTCGGCGACAAGATCGGCCGCCAGAAGACGCTCGCCATCACGATGATCGCGATGTCGCTCGGCACCGGCCTCATCGGGCTCCTGCCGTCCTTCGCCACAGCCGGCTGGTGGGCGTTCGCAGCGCTCATCGTCCTGAAGATGGTCCAGGGCTTCTCCACCGGTGGTGAGTACTCCGGCGCGACGACCTTCGTCGCCGAGTACTCCCCCGACAAGAAGCGCGGCTACCTCGCGAGCTTCCTCGACACCGGCTCCTACCTCGGTTTCGCCATCGGTGCCGCCGTCGTGGCCGCCCTGAGCTTCGGCGTCGGCGACGACGCAATGCTCGACTGGGGTTGGCGTGTGCCGTTCCTGCTCGCTATCCCGTTCGGCCTGCTGGCTCTGTGGTTCCGAATGAAGATCGAGGAGTCCCCGACCTTCGAATCGACGCAGGCGGCCAACGCGGCCGCGGAGAAGCACGACGAGATCGACGAGTCGCAGACGCAGCTCGGCCTCATCGGCATCGTCAAGCACCACTGGCGCCCCCTGCTCATCGCGATGGCCCTGGTCGGCGCCACGAACACGGCGGGTTACTCGCTCACGTCGTACATGCCCGGGTATCTTGAGTCCAACCACGACTACACGACACTCGGCGCCGCGACCGCGACGATCCCGGCCCTCATCGCCTTGTCCCTGGCCGTCCCCTTCGTGGGGAAGCTGTCGGACAGCATCGGCCGCAAGCCGGTCTACTGGATCGCCATCATCTCCACCCTGGTGTTCACCTACCCCGCGTACCTCATGATGGAGAACAAGAGCCTCGTGTGGCTCTCGATGCTCATGCTGGCGTTCTCCGTGACGTTCTACGTCGCCATGTCGGCTTCGACGCTTCCGGCGCTGTTCCCGACGGCATCGCGCTTCGGCGGCATGGCCCTGTCGTACAACATCGCCGTCTCGCTCTTCGGCGGCACCGCCCCGACGATCAGTGAGTCCCTCGTCAAGCTGACGGGCAGCAAGGCGTCGCCGGCGCTCTACACGATGTTCTTCGCCGTCCTCGGCGGCATCGCCCTCATCGGCATGAAGGAATCGGCGCGCAGGCCGCTGCCCGGTTCGATGCCGACGGTCGGTAGCGAGGAGGAGGCCAAGGAGCTCGTCGAGACCCAGCACGACAACCCGGATCTCGACCACGACGAGCTGCCGTTCCACGCGCACGACGTCGCGAACGCCGAAGCCGATGGCGAGGACCTCGGCGACGGCAAGAAGCTGGCCGGCGTCTGATCGCCTACGCTTCGCCTGACGCGGGCCCGCTCACCTGTTCGGTGGGTGGGCCCGCGGCGCGTGTTCAGAGGTTTCGCGTGGCGTTGGGCAGACTCACCTGCGGCTGGGCAGTGCCCGCCTCGGCCCAACCGCACCGAAGTCTGCCCAACGCTCGCTACCCTCGCTCGCGTGACCTCAAAAGAGCACGGCGTACGGGCCGCCTACGACGACGTGGCCGACCTCTACGCCGAGCACTTCCGCGCCACTGAGGCCGAGCAGCCGGTCGACGTGGCCATGATCGAGCACTTCGTCAGTCTGCTCACCAGCGCTGACGGTGCGCGCCCGCGGGTGCTCGACGCAGGCTGCGGAGCTGGCCGGATGCTGCCGCTGCTCGCCCGGTTCGGGGCCGACGTCGAGGGCGTCGACCTGTCACCGGCCATGATTCGTCGAGCGCACCGTGATCACGCGCAGTTCACCACGCGCGTCGGGACGCTGACCGCGCTCCCCCACGACACTGCGTCGTTCGACGGAGCGTTCAGCTGGTACTCGACAATCCACAACCCCGACAGCGACCTGCCGACGATGCTCGCCGAGCTCGCGCGGGTGACGCGCGCCGGCGGGTGCGTCCTCGTCGCCTTCCAGGCGGGCGAGGGCGAACGCGACGCCTCGGGCGCCTACCGAGAACGGGGCCACGACATCGTCCTCACTCGGTACCTGCGTACGCCGGACGACATGTCAGCTGCGCTCGAGGAGGTAGGGCTCGAGGTGATCGCACGGCTCGAGCGTCCGGCAGTCGGCGGCGAGCGCGAGCCTCAGGCTGTCGTCATCGCGCGCCGCACCTGATCACCGGCTCAGCGAGCGTCGGCAGCCTTTTCCTTCTCCTCGACGAGCTTGGCCACGTCGCGGCGCTGGACCTTGCCCATCTGGTTCGTCGGCAGTTCGTCGACGACGACGAAGCGGCGGGGTGCCTTGTACGCGGTGAGGGTCTGCTTGACGTGACTGCGCAGCGCTTTCGTGTCGACATCGCTGTGCCCCTCCGCCAAGACGACGGCCGCGACGACGTCCTCGCCACCACCCGAAGCAGGCATGCCGACGACGGCAACGTCCTCGACCGACTCGTGCTGACGCAGGGCGCCCTCGACCTCGCTCGGGTACACGTTGAATCCGCCGGTGACGATCATTTCCTTGATGCGGTCGACAACCGTGAGGTAGCCGCCCTCGCCCATCTCGACGACATCGCCGGTGCGGAAGAAGCCGTCGTGGAACGCCTGACGCGTCTCCTCGGCGCGGCCGAAGTAGCCGCCGAACACCTGGGGTCCGCGCACGAGCAGTTCGCCCGGGCCCTCGGCGGGGGCGTCCTTCGTCACGTCCTCGGGGTCGGCGAGGCGGATCTCGACGTCGGGGAACGGCACTCCGATCGAGCCGGCGCGGCGGTCGGCGGAGATCGGGTTGCCGACGACGACGGGGCTCGTCTCCGTCAGGCCGTAGCCCTCGATGAGGTGACCGCCGGTGGCCTGCTCCCAACGCTCGACGAGGTCGACGGGCAGCGACATCGCACCCGACAGACCGATGCGGATGCCCTTGAGGCTCACCCCGCGCTTCTCGGCCTCCTCGATGATCTTCCCGTACAGCGGCGGAACTCCGGGAGCGAACGTCGGGGTGCGGCGCTTGATGGCTTCGACGATGAGCGGCACCTCCGGCGCCGGCAGCACGAGCAGACACGCGCCCAGGTTGATGCCGGCGAGCACCGAGATCGTCAGGCCGTAGGCGTGGAACATCGGCAGCACGACGAGGAACGTCTCGCGCCCGTCCTCGAGCTGCGCCCACGCCTTGCCCTGCAGACAGTTGGCCACGAGGTTCGCGTGCGTGAGCGGCACACCCTTCGGCGTTCCGCTCGTGCCCGAGGTGTAGAGCATGACGGCGGCGTCGTCCTTGCTCGGGCGCGGATGCCAGATCGGCAGGTCGCCGTACGTGAGCAGGTTCTCCCAGGCCATGACGCCGTCGGGCGCGGGGCCGGTGAGTTTCTCGCGGGAGGCGCGCGCCTTCGCGACCGGCAGACGCAGCGCAAGGCGCTTCGCGAGCGGCAGCGCCTTCGTCACGTCGACGGAGATGATGGTGTCGATGTCGGTGGTCTGCGCGAGGTCGGTGATCATCGGCGTGATCTTGTCCCACGCGATGACGATGCGCGCGCCGTGATCGGCGAACGGCGCCTTGAGCTCGTCCTGGGTGTAGAGCGGGTTGTGCTGCACGGCGACGGCGCCGATGCGCATGATCGCCTGCGTCGCCACGATGTTCTGGGGGCAGCCGGGAAGGAGCACGGCGACGCGGTCACCGGCTTCGACACCCATCTCGACGAGGGCCGCGGCGACGCGGTGGACGTCACGGGCGAGATCGCCGTACGAGGTCACCTGCCCCATGAAGTCGATGGCGGGGCGGTCGCTGAACTTGCGTGCGGCGCGCTCGAACTGCTCGACGAGCGTCTCGGTGCCGTAGTCGAGGTGCAGCGGCACACCCGGGGCGTAGGAACCCGCCCACACCGATTCGTTCGTCATCGTTCGCCCCTCGCTCTCACGGGGTTCTCACCCCATACGTCAACCCTGCCACGCTACCCGCGTGACGAGCCTCTCAGCGACCCTCTCCGGTGTCGCGCAGATCACCTTCGCGCACCCGCCTCGGGCAACGCACTGTTGACGACGACCACCCCGTCAGGCGCACGATGAACCCATGGCCACACCACGCATCGAGATCACCCTGGGCGACATCACGACGGAGGACGTCGACGCCATCGTCAACGCCGCCAATTCGAGCCTGCTCGGGGGTGGCGGTGTCGACGGAGCGATCCATGCCGCAGCCGGTCCCGACCTCCTCGCGGAGTGCAGGCGGGTGCGTGCGAGCGACTACCCGGACGGCCTCCCGACGGGCCGAGCCGTCATCACGGGGGCCGGTCGGATGCCGGCGCGTCACGTCGTTCACACGGTCGGCCCGAACCGTCACGCCGGCCAGACCGACCCGGCGCTGCTCGAGTCGTGCTTCCGCGAATCGCTGCAGGTGGCCGACGCAGCAGGCTGCCGGTCCGTCGCCTTCCCCGCCATCAGCGCCGGCGTGTACGGCTGGGACGTCCACGAGGTCGCTCGCGTCGCCGTGCGTACCGTCCAGGCAGCGTCGTGCGAGAACGTCGACCTCGTCCGATTCGTCCTGTTCGACAAGCGGTCCGAGGACGCCTTCCAACTCGCCCTCGGCTGACGGGGCCGGCCTTGTCGGTTCCGCGTGATTGCATGACGGCATGGAACTCGGTGAGTGGAGTGAGCGCGTCGAACGCGTGTCGGCGGGCTACGGCGACTACTACGGCGTCGAGCGCTCGCCCGAGTGGACGCTACTCAAACTCACCGAGGAGGTCGGCGAACTCGCCCAGGCGCACCTCGCGCTGAGTGGTCAGGGGCGCAACCGCGGCAAGAGCCCGGACGAGTTGCGCACCGACCTCGAGGGCGAGGTCGCCGACGTGCTCGCCATGGTGCTCGTCTTCGCCGGGCGCGCCGGAATCGACGCGGAGGCGGCACTCGAGCGGAAGTGGCTTCCGTGGGAGCGCTTCCACGGCGAGCGGGCGGCAGGCGGCGATCCGACTCCGCCCGGCGCCATCGAGGAGCGCCAATGAGCCCCTCGCGCCGGCACACCCGCATCACGACGCCGCTCGGCGATCTGCTCCTCGTCGCGAGCGCCGACGCCGTTGTCGGCGCCTACTTCGACGGCCAGAAGTACCAGCCGGAGACCGCGTGGTTCGGCGACGACGTCACGGGCACCGGCGACGACGTCCTCACGGAGGGCTCGCGACAGCTGAGTGAGTACTTCTCCGGCGACCGCCTGACGTTCGACCTGCCGCTCGCGCCGGTGGGCACCACGTTCCAGCAGCGCGTGTGGCAGCAGTTGCTCCTCATCGAACCGGGAAGCACCTCGACGTACGGCGCCATCGCCGCAGCCCTGAGCGACGACGGTGAACTCACGCCGGGGCTCGCCCAGGGTGTGGGGCAGGCCGTGGGGCACAACCCGGTCTCCGTCGTCGTGCCGTGCCACCGCGTCGTCGGATCCGACGGTTCGCTCACCGGCTTCGCGGGTGGGCTGGAGCGCAAACGGTGGCTGCTCGCCCACGAGGAGAGCGACGAACAGCGCGCCACGCGCCTGTTCTGATCGCTCCGTCCGCCGTGTCGAACCTTTTTTTGTGCCGCGACCTCACACTTCGGCCCCGTCGCGCGACTACCCGGTGATGACGAACCAACCGCTCTTCCACGAGATCGTCGAGGCCCACTCCTCGGCGGTGCTCGCCGTGTGCGCCTCGGTCCTGGGCCCCGGCCCCGACGCCGAAGACGCGTGGCAGGAGACCTTCGTATCGGCGCTCAGGGCCTACCCCTTCGACGGGGTAGCGAACGTCGAGGCGTGGCTCGTGCGGGTCGCCGGTCGACGCTGCATCGACGTCCTGCGTGGCCGTCGGCGAGAGCAGCCGATCGACGACGCCGACCTCCTCGGGGTGCTGGGTCGCGACCACGCTCCGGGCGCCGACGAGCTCGCGCTCCCGGACGAGGTGTGGGAGCACGTCGTGACGCTCACGCCGCGGCAACGGTTCGTCATCGTCCACCGGTACGTGGCGGGGTGGAGTTTCGGTGAGATTGCAGCCGAACTCGATTGCAGCCCGGCTGCTGCGCGACGCTGCGGCTCCGACGCGGTCGCCGCCCTGCGAGCTCGCCTCGTGCCGTCCGACACGCCCACCGAGGAGTCCCGATGACATCCACACCGGCAGAAACCGCTTTCGAGGAGTGCCTCGCGGCCTTCGCACAGATCCACGACACGGAGACGCTGGCCACCCGTCTCGCGGCGAGTGGCTCGGGCGACATCGACATCGTCTGGTGCACTCACGACTCGCCCGTCGGCACCCTGCTGCTCGCCCTCGCGGGCGATGCCCTCGTCCGTGTGGCGTTCGAGCGCGAAGGGTTCGACGTCGTGCTCGAGAGCCTCGGTGAGCGCGTCGGACGCCGCACCCTGCGGGCCGCAGCGCCGGCCGACGATCTGCGCCGTCAGCTCGATGAGTACTTCGCGGGCGTGCGCTCGAACTTCGAGACGCGCACCGACCTGCGCCTGTCGAGCGCACCGTTCCGGCGGGAGGTACAGAGCAAGCTCGCCGACATCCCGTACGGCACCACCGCGAGTTACGCGCAGGTGGCGACGAACGCGGGGCGCCCCAAGGCGGTGCGCGCCGTCGGTTCGGCGTGCGCCACCAACCCGCTGCCCATCGTGTTGCCGTGCCACCGCGTCGTGCGCAGCGACGGCGGCTACGGCAACTACCTCGGGGGCGAGGAAGCCAAGCGTTTTCTCCTCGACCACGAGCACGCCCACGCTCCGGCCGCAGCGCGCGGTTGAAGCCGTCAGACCCAGCGACAAAGTCGAGACCGAGCTGTCACCTCACCCTCTTCCCACGAGCACGAGCGCGGTCGTAGCCTGATGAAAAGCCTCGACTCGGGAGCACACGATGGACCGGACGCAGTACTGGGAACTCATCGAACAGGCACGTGACGCCGTGCCGGACGGCGACTGCGACGAGAAGGCCGACGCCTTCGTCACCGCGCTCGCCGAGCACGGCGCCGACGAGATCGCCGACGCGTGGTTGCGCCATCGCGAACTCATGCACGACGCCTATTCGTGGGACGTCTGGGGCGCCATCTCGCTCCTGCTCGGCGGATGCAGCGACGACAGCTTCGACTACTTCCGCAGTTGGCTCATCCTCCAAGGCAGGGAAGCGTTCGACGCCGTCATCGACGATCCTGATTCGCTCGTTGATCTCGTGCCCGACGGCGAGATCGACGAGAACGCCTACGAGTGCGAGGAACTCGAAGGCGCGCCCTTCGTCGCCTACGAGGAGGTCACGGGCGAACAGATGCCGCTGCATCGCGACATCCCCGACGAACCCGACCTCGGCGAGGAGTTCGACTTCGACGACGACGAGGAGATGAAGCGTCGCTACCCGCGGCTGTGGGCGCGCGTCAACGGCTGATCGCCGCGGATCAGCTCGTCGTCACGAGCCGAACCAACGTGAGGAGGCGACGGGAACCGCCCGGTTCCCGTCGCCTCCTCACGTTCTCGTTCGAGCGTCCGCCTGCCTGTAGGGCGAACGCAGCACGCCTCCGTCAGGCGCTCACGTCCTTGAGGTGATGCTCGAGGTCGTGGAGGAAGTAGACAGCCAACGTCGCCACGGTGAAGGTCGAACCGTTGTCCCGCAGGCCTCGCCGACCCCACTCATCGTCCCTGACGGCGTCCCACTGGTCGGCCGTCTGCGTCGCCTCACGGCGGTAGGCCTCGGCCACACCCTGCGGGTCGTCCTCGCCGTAGCGCGAATCGACGGCCACCGTATCCGGATCCCAGTTCGGGAACGTCGGGTCGTCCTGCGCGAGCATGAGGTCGAGGCGGCCGCGGTACAGCGCGTTGATGTCACGTACGTGGCAGGCGTACTCGAGCGGTGACCACACGTCCGGAGCCGGACGACGCGGCGCGTCGAGGCGGTCGAGCACGGCCTCCCACTTGGGGATGGTCGCGCGAACGCGCTTCCCGGTCGTCTGGACGTCGAAGTCCGGGGAGAAGCCGCATTCGTCGCACCCATCGGTGACGACAGCCATCCAGCCCTTGTCGGGCGATGCGCCGTCCTCACCGTTCTGACGTGCGGATTCGGTGTCTTCGACGGGCCGCTCGGCGAGCCCGCCCTGCTGGTTTTCGTCCATGCTCGCCACCCTGCCACGACAGGCGCTCAGGTTCACGTCTTAGGCGAACCTCAGTCACGGAATGCTTTGGCGCAGTTCACCTCACGTCTGCTCTCACGTCGCTTGCCGAGCGCTTGCACGCCACAGGATCGCTCCCCGTGGGCGTCTGCGGATGCCCCTGGCCCTCGCCCCATTTCCGAACGCACCAGGAGTCTCCCGTGAGCCCGAAGCTGCTTCCCCTCGTCAACACTCGTCACGGCTCGCGCAGCTACAAGACGTGTGAGTACCGCTGCGCGAACCAGTGCGACGCCCCGACGCCGAACACGTCGGAGAACGAGGAGTTCGCGACGCTCGCCCGTCGCGCCATCGCTCGCCGCTCGGTGCTCAAAGCCACGGCCGGAACGATGGTTCTCGGCGGCCTCGCGGCCTCGCCGGCCGCAGCAGGCGGCAAGGGGCACGGCCACGGCCATGGCCATGGCCACCGCGGTCCGAAGAAGGTCGGAACGACGGAGTTCACCTCCGTCGCGCCCAACCGCAAGGACGACGTCGTCAACGCTCCCGAGTTCACGCACGACGTCGTCATCCGCTGGGGTGACCCGGTGACGGCACGCGCGCCCAGGTTCAACGCCTACAAGCAGACGCCGGAGGCTCAGGCCCAGCAGTTCGGCTACAACAATGACTACGTCGGTCTCATCCCGCTCGACGGCCGCCGCGCTCTGCTGTCGGTCAACCACGAGTACACCGACCCGGAGCTCATGTTCCCCGCAGGCATGGACGAGCTGACGAAGAAGAAGGTCGAGATGGCTGCCCACGGCCTCGCCGTCGTCGCCATCGAGAAGGGCCGCAAGAAGGGTTCGTGGCACACGGTCGACCCGCGCCGCTCGCGCTACAACCGTCGCGTCACGGCGTCCACGCCGCACCAGGTCGACGGCCCCGCCGCAGGCCACCCGATGCTGCGCACGAAGGCCGACCCGCGCGGCCGCACGATCCTCGGAACGTTCGCCAACTGCTCCGGTGGCACGACGCCGTGGGGTACGACCCTGCACGGTGAGGAGAACTTCCACGGCTACTTCGACGCCTCCGGTTCGCTCGACTCGACGCAGTCCGCTGCGTACGCGCGCTACGGCATCAACGGCAAGGGCAAGGGCTGGAAGGACGTCGACGAGCGCTTCGACCTGACGAAGGCCCCGAACGAGCCGAACCGCTTCGGCTGGGTCGTCGAACTCGACCCGCTCGACCCGAGCGCGCCGCCGGTCAAGCACACGATGCTGGGGCGCCTCAAGCACGAGGGCTGCAACGTCACGATCGCCGAGGACGGCCGCGTCGTCGCCTACACCGGTGACGACGAGAAGGGCGAGTACATCTACAAGTTCGTCTCGCGCGACCGCTACCGCCGCGACCGTTCGCCGCACTCGCGCCGCCACAACAAGGCGCTGCTGTCGGCCGGCACCCTCTACGTCGGTAAGTTCACCGGTGACGGCACCGCTGACGGCCTCCACGACGGCACCGGCACCTGGATCCCGCTCACGAGCGACCGAAAGTCCTACGTGCCGGGCATGAGCGTCGCCGAGGTGCTCATCCACACGCGCGTCGCCGCCGACAAGGTGGGCCCGACGAAGATGGACCGCCCCGAGGACATCGAGCCGAACCCGGTCAACGGCAAGGTCTACTGCGCGCTGACGAACAACTCCGACCGTGGCAAGAAGTTCACGACGGACGAGGCGAACCCGCTCGGCACGTCGATGGTGCGCGAGTCGCTCGGTGCGCCGCTGACGGCGAAGTCGGGCAATCGCAACGGCTACGTCCTCGAAATCACCGAGAAGGGCCGCAAGACGGCGACGTCGTTCACGTGGGATCTCATGCTCATCTGCGGCGACCCGGCCGCGCAGGAGACCTACTTCGCGGGCTTCCCGAAGGAGCAGGTCAGCCCGATCTCGTGCCCGGACAACGTCGCCTTCGACGCCGAGGGCAACCTGTGGATCTCCACGGACGGCAACGTCCTCGGCTCGAACGACGGCCTCTTCCGGGTGCCCACCGAGGGCCCGGAGCGCGGACGCGTGCAGCAGTTCCTCACCGTGCCCTTCGGCGCCGAGACCTGCGGCCCGCTCGTCTCCCCCGACCAGCTGTCGGTCTTCACCGCCGTGCAGCACCCCGGTGAGACGGACGACGCCACGTTCGAGAAGCCCACGAGCACGTGGCCGCACACGGACGCCTTCCCGCGCCCGTCGGTCATCGTCTCGTACGCCAAGTGACGCAACCGATCGTCTGAGCGAGCGGCCCGAGCGCGCACGGTGCGCGTCGGGCCGCTCGTTCGTGTCCGCGCCCGCGCGCCAGCATGGACGTTCTACGCTGACCCACGATGCCCGACGACGCCCGCCCCGCCCACCGCCATCCACGCGCGGTGACTCTCGTGGCGCTCGGTGGGGCGCTCGGCGCGGTGGCCCGCTTCGGCGTCGCCGAGGCGCTGCCCCACGCCGACGGTGACGTTGCGTGGGCGACGTTCGTCGTCAACATCGCGGGTGCCTTCGTGCTCGGTTGTCTGCTTGAAGCGCTGACCCGCAGCGGACCCGACACCGGGGCACGCCGCTCCGTATGCCTCGTCCTCGGCACCGGGTTCTGTGGTGCCTTCACGACGTACAGCACCTTCGCGCATGACACCGTGACGCTCGACAGGGGCTTCGGCGTCGGGGTGGGCTGGGCCGCGCTCCAGGTGACGTGCGGTCTTCTCGCCGCCGCGTTCGGCGCCGTCGTCGGCGCTGCCGCCACCTCGAGGCGGCGGGCATGACGGCGCTTCTCGTTGCTCTGGGCGGCGCGCTCGGCGCGGTGCTGCGTTCGGTGACCGACGGCGAGATCAAGCTGCGCTCCCGCCGCACCTGGCCGATCGCCACGTTGTGCATCAACGTGGTCGGCTCGTTCGTGATCGGCCTCGTCGCGGCACTGAACACGAGCGCTACGGTGACCGCCTTCGTCGTCACAGGGGTGTGCGGCGGGTTCACGACGTTCTCGACGGCCAGCGTCGAAGCGATCGGCTTGGTGCGCGAGCGCCGCGGCGTGACGGCTCTGGCCTACGTCCTCGCGTCAGTGCTCGTCTGTGTCTCTGCGGTTCTCGTCGGCATGGCGCTCGGGCGCGCGCTGGTCTGAGCGCGGACGCTCGTTGGGGAACCAGGCCTCGACGGTGAGGCCGTCCGGGCTCGAATCGAACGTGAGGCGCCCGCCGACGGATTCCATGAGGGCCGTCGTGATGGCCAGACCGAGCCCCGAACTCGTCGCGCTCGTGCGGTCGCGGTTACCGAATCTCTTTCCGGGAGAGGCGGCCACGGCTTCGGGCAGGCCCGGACCGTTGTCCTCCACCCGCACCACGACTCCACCGTCTCGCACGTCGACCGTGACACCGACGTCGGTGCCGGCCGGCGTGTGCCGCCGAGCATTGGCGACGAGGTTCGTCACGACGCGACGCACGCTCGCCTCGTCACCGACGACGACGGCGGGCTCGTCAACGGCGTGGAACGCCCACCGGTGTTCCGGCGCGAGCAGCGTGGCGTCGGAGAGTGCTTCGAGGGCGATGAACGTGACGTCGACCTCCGCATCGTCCAGTTGACGCTCGTCCTCGACGCGCGCCAGAACGAGCAGGTCGTCAACGAGCCGGCCCATGCGCCGCCCCTCGCGTTCGATGCGCTCGAGCGACGGACGCAGCTGGTTGCCCTCCGGGGCGAGCGCCGTGATGGCCGCGAAGAGTTCATCGGCCTCGGCCGGAGTGAGTTTCTCGCCGGGCTCCAGGCGCGCAGGCCACACGTGCGACATGTTGGCGTAGTAGTCGTCGACGATCGAACCCGACAGTTCCGCGTGCGAGCGGACGACGGCGATGGGCGTCCGGAGTTCGTGACTGACGTCAGCGAGGAAGGCGCGCCGGGTGGCCTCCCCCTCGTCGCGCCGTCGCAGAGCCTCCTCGACCTGCTCGAGGAGGTTGTTGACCGAGCGAGCAACCGCATCGACCTCCTCGACACTCGATTCCCCCTCGGGGACGCGTCGGCGCACGGCGTCCGTCACCGAGCCGACCGGTGTGGCCGCCATGTCCGACGTCGTGGCCGCGATCTCCCGCAGGGGCCGCGTGAGCCGACGCGTTCCGAGGGCTCCGACGCCGGCGGCCAGGACGCCCGCGAGAAGCCACACGACCCCTTCGAAGAGTCCCAGCTTGGCGAGGTCACGCTCGGTCGTCTCGTCGGAGGTCGCGACGAGAACCCGCCGTTCGGGTGTTACGGCGACCAGCACGCGCATCTCGTCCCGGTCGGGGAACGTGACCGAGTGAAGCCCCGGCGGCCCCTGCACGAGACGCCCGAGTTCGTCGCGATCGGCCGCAGTGACCGTGCGGTCCTCACCGACGGCCGCGATGTCGACGTCGTCGCCGGTCTGCCACAACGCGAGGCTTCCGCCCGGCAGTTCGGACGCGAGTTCTTGCACGCTCGCCTGGGGATGGGACACCGCCGTACGCAACTGCCTGTCCATGGAGTCGTGCAAGACCGCGCGGGTGACGAGTACGGACACGCTGGTGCCGACAGCCGTCACGAAGAGCGCCAGAAGGACGATGAGCGTGACGATGCGACGCTCGAGGGTGCGCGGCAAGAAGCTGCGCAGTGCTCTCATGCGCCCGGACGCATCGTGTACCCGATGCCCCGCACGGTGCGGATGAGCGGGAGCCCGTCGGCATCGATCTTCTTGCGCAGATACGAGATGTAGAGCTCGACGACGTGCTCGCCGCCGGCGAAGTCCTCACCCCAGACGGCCGAGAGCAGCTCTTGCTTGGAGCACACCCGACGGGCGTTCTCAGCGAGGTGGCGGGCGAGCGCGAATTCCGTGGCGGTGAGCTTGATGGGCACGCCCGCACGCTCCACCTCGAAGGTGGAGGTGTTGATGACGAGGTCGTCGACGGCGAGGTGATCGCCCTGCGCCGCTGCGGTGAGGCCGCGACGGCGCACGAGAGCCTCGGCTCGCACGATGACCTCTTCGAGGCTGAAGGGCTTCGTCAGGTAGTCGTCACCACCCTGGCGGATGCCGGCAACGCGATCGTCGACGCCGTCCCGCGCCGTGAGGAAGATGACGCCGACCTCGGGGTTGAGCGCACGCAACCGAGCGAGCACCTCGAAGCCGTCGATGTCGGGAAGACCGATGTCGAGGACGACGACATCGGGTTCGCTGATGCGGCACTTGGCGACGGCCACTTCCCCGGTGGGCGCAGACTCGGCGTCCCACCCCTGGAAGCGGAAACCTGCAGTGAGGGAGTCGACGAGCCCGGGCTCGTCGTCGACGACGAGGACACGCAGTGCTCGGCCACCCGTGTGGGGAGGCGTTTTCGGTGCGCTCATGCGTCCACAGTAGGGCGTCGCCCACCGCGCGAGGCCACCCTTGGCCGCGGCAGGTCGCATGAGAAGGAATTCTGAAAAAGTAGTTGTACGTTCAATGACGTGCCCGGGGTCGTGCTCCCGTTCCCCCCTTTGTGTGATGCGCCCCGGGCACGCTCACTCTTCGCAGCGCGGCTGCGCACTGCAGGCTCGGTGTCCACAAGCAGCGCGGGAATCGCGCTCTTCGATCGGCTCGAGCGGGCCCTTCCACAGGCCGCACCACGCGAGCCTTTCGTGGTCGGTCAGTTCGGGCCACGCTCCTTTTCATGGACCCGAGAACCGAGACCTCCCGCCTCGTCCTGGTGAGCAGCGAGCCGGATGAACTCCGCACCAGCCCAGCGCTCCCGGACGCACGCCACGCCACCTCAGCTTGTCTGGACGACGACCTCGACTGGCACGCCCTGCTGCTCGCGGCGGGCATCCGCCAGGAGCGAGGCGACCACCGCGAATGGCGCGCGGCACCTCGACGGGCCGGGCTCGCCTCCTCAGTCATCGACGCGATCATGACGCCCCGCGTCACCTCCGTCACGGTCGAGAACGCCGTCACGAGGTTCGTCGACCGCTTCGGTGACGGCGACCTCGACGTCCTCCGGGGCGCGATGGACGAGCTCGGAGCCGAGCGGTGGCGCACTGAGGTTCTGACGAGCCATCGGGTCGTGCTGCGCAAGGACGCCCCGTACAAGGCCGACGTCATCGCCGAGGCTGCCGAGGTGCTGCGCCACTACGACGTGTGGGCCGCCGACCACCTCGTCGAACGCGCTCGGGACGAGGTGCTGCGCGGAGCGTGGTGTGCCGTCACCGGCCAGTCGAGCGGCTTCACCTGGCGGCATCTGCTGCTGGCCGCGGGCTTGGACGATCCCCTCGTCTGCCCGCTCACGCGGCGGTTCGTCCGGCGTCACCTCGGACGGCGTGCGGCCGCCGCACCGGAGACGGAGCTCCTTGCGGTCATGACGCGGGCCGCCTGCCTGCTCGGCGTCGACACGCTGGAACTCGACCACCAACTCTGGCGCGCTGCGCTCACGCCTCCGCCCCACCGTGGCGTGAGCCAGGGCGGGGCGGAGAGCGACGGCGTCAGCCGCGAGGAGACATCAGACGGTGCGACGCAGGCGAGCGACGACGGCGCCGATGCCGGCGACGAGCAGGAGGCCGAGGCCCGCGAGGCCGGTGACGGCCTGCTCGTTCCTCATCCCGTCGGTCTCGACCTTGGGGCCGGTGGTCGAGGTGCTGGAGGATGACGGGTTACCGCCACCGCTCGTGCTCGTACCGTCCGTCGGGGACGCCGTCGGCTCGTCCGTGGTGGACGGGTCGCTCGGCTCGCTCGTGCTCGAGGGGTCGCTCGGCTCGCTCGTCGGGTCCGTGGGTCCCGTGGTCGGTTCCGTCGGCTCGGTGGTCGGGCCGGTCGGGGTCGTCGTCGGCGCACCACCCTCGATCGTGACGGGGAAGCCGCCGCTCGTGCCGGTCGGCGCAGCCTTGAAGGTGACGAGGGCATTACCCGAGGCGTCGGCGGGCACCGTGAACTTCACCGTAGCCGTGCCGTGGTTGGCCGGGTAGGGCGGTGTCGTGGACGAGCTCGTCGTGATGGGGAACGTGCCCACGGACGTGCCGTCGACGAAGACCTCGACGCTCTTGTTGGCGGGCGCACCCTTGCTGGTCATGTCGAAGCCGGAGACGGTGAACGAGGCCTCCTTGCCCGCGGTGAGCTTTGTCGGCTGGTCCACCACGGACAGCGACTGCTTGGCGTAGCTCGGCGAGAGCGGACTCGCGGCCTTGAGCCACTCGACGAACAGACCCTGGTCGATGAGGCCGGAATCGCTCACGGCGCCACCCTCCTTGAGGGCGGTGAAGTTGTCGCCACCGGTGATGAGGAAGGAATTGGACGCCACCGTGTAGCTCTTGGACTCCTCCAGCGGCTTGCCGTCGACGAGCACGGACGTGATGCGCTCACCGGCGGGCTTGTTCTCGTCGAACGTGTACGTCACGTTCTTCGACAGGCCGAGCTTGAGGAACGGGCGGGAGCTGCCCTCCGGCTGCCACTGCTGCTCGAGAATCTTGACGAGCGTTGCGCCCGTGACCTCACGGGTTGCAACGGTGTTGTTGAACGGCATGACGGCGGCGGCCTGCGCGAAGGTGAGGTTGCCGGACGCGTCGGGCACGAGGTCAGCGCGCACGCCGCCGGGGTTCATGAGGCCGATCTCGACGCTGCCGGTGCGGCCCGGCTTGTTGAGCGAGTCGACGTAACTCTGCGCGATGAGGTTCGACAGGTTCGACTCGGCCAGACGGTCGTCGCGGCTGCCGTCCGCCTTGAGCGCCGAGGTGATCGGACCGCTGCTCTGGGCGACGACCTGCTTGCCGATCTCCTCGGCGCGGGCGTTGGCGGAGTCCACGACGGCGGCAGCAGCCGTGTACGCGGGCAGCGAGGTGCACGCGTCGCTCGGTGCACTCACCGGCCGGTTCGTCACCTTGTACTGCGTCACCTTGCCGCTCGCCTTGTCGTAGCCGAGCTGCAGAACGCCGAGGTACTTCGCGTAGAAGTCGGTCTGAATGATCGGGCGCGTGCCTTCACCGCCGGGAACAGGCGCGTCCCAGCTGTAGAGCTGGTGGGTGTGACCGGTGAAGATGGCCGAGACGTCGCCGCTCGTCTTCGTCACGATGTTGTTGAACACGGGGCTCGCGGCCTGCATCGACGACAAGGTGGCCTCGCCGCCCTCCGGCGCACCCTCGTGGTACTCGGCGACGACGACGTCGGCCTCACCGTTCGCGGCGTTCCCGTCCTTGAGCCTGGCAGCCACGCGGTTGACGGCAGCCACCGGATCGCCAAAGGTCAGGCCGGCCACACCGTCACCGGCCACCATGTTGGGCGTGTCGGTCGTGACGGCACCGACGACGGCCACCTTGACGCCGTTGACATCGAGCACCTTGTACTCGGGCAGAGCGGGCGTCGTGGTGCCGCTCTTGTAGACGTTGGCGCCGAGGTAGGTCCAGCTCGCGCGCGAGCTGACCCGGCCCGTCAGGTCGTCGAAGCCCTTGTCGAACTCGTGGTTGCCCACCGAGCTGGCCTCGAGACCGAGAGCGTTGAGGAAGTCGATCGAGGGGTTGTCCTGCTGCGAGGCCGACTCGAACGGCGTGCCACCGACGTTGTCGCCGGCGGAGATGAACGACGCGTCCGGGTACTCGGCCTTCGCCGACGCCACGGTGCAAGCGAAGTCCTTGGTGAAGTGGCCGTGGAAGTCGTTGGTACCCAGGAGCGTCAGAGGCGTGAGGTCGCCGTCGAGAGAGTCGACAGGCGCAGCGGCGAGCGCGGAGGGGGCGAACGTGCCGGCGCACGCGAGGGCGAGGACGCCGGTGAATGCGGATCGGCGCACGAGAGAGCTCGACATGGTTGGGGGTGTCCTTCGGATTCGGCTGCGCCGCAGGCGCGGGGAGGGTGCCCGACTATCTTGCGGGAGGTTTCGGCCCTCGAATCCGTTTGCGAGGCGATCGGCATCGAATCGTCATCTGACGTTCATTCAGGACTGGCGGAATAGTTGAACCTTCAACTACATTGAGGGAAGATCCAACACTTCACGGCCACCGAGGAGGCCCCCAATGCCCGCAGTCACCGCAGACACGCTCACGCTGCCGCACCTGCCCGAGGCGAGCCCGCAGGCCGTCGAGCGCTCCGTGCGCCGCCAGATCACCGGGCCGAAGGGCTTGGAGGGTGAGGGTTTTCCCGTCACCCGTGCCTTCGCCGGCCTCACCCACGCCGAGCTCGACCCGTTCGTCCACATGGACGAGATGGGCGCGGTCAACTACGCGCCGGGCGAGCCGCGCGGCACCGACTGGCACCCGCACCGCGGCTTCGAGACGGTCACCTACATCATGGACGGCCGCTTCCAGCACCAGGACAGCCACGGCGGTGGCGGCATGATCGAGAACGGCGCCACGCAGTGGATGACCGCTGGTTCGGGCGTGCTTCACATCGAGACGCCCCCTGCTGAGCTCGTCGTTTCCGGCGGCTTCTTCCACGGCGTCCAGCTCTGGGTCAACCTGCCCAGGGCCGAGAAGTGGGCCGACCCGCGCTACCAGAACCTCGAGGGCGGCGACTCGGAGCTCATCACGACGCACGACGGCGGCGCGCTCATCCGCATCATCGCCGGCTCCATCGGCGGCCACAGCGGTCCGGGTTCGACCCGTACGCCCATCACGATGGCGCACGCGTCCATCGCCGCCGGCGCCCGCGCCGACATTCCGTGGGACGCGTCCTACAACGGTCTCGTCTTCGTCTTCTCCGGTTCGGGGTCGATCGGCCGCGACCGTCGTCCGATCGAGGCCGGCCAGACGATCGTCACCGGCCCGGGCGACCTGCTGACGCTGACGGCCGACGATCGTCAGGACGTCGAGACCCCGTCGCTCGAGGTGCTCCTCCTCGGCGGACGCCCGCTGCGCGAGCCCGTCGTGCAGTACGGCCCGTTCGTCATGAACACCAAGGCCGAGGTCATCGAGGCGTTCGAGGACTTCCAGCGAGGCCGCCTCGGCCACGTGCCCGCCGACGGCATCCGCCCCTACCGCGCGAGCGCGTCGGAGATCGCGGAGGCCAAGGAGAAGCGTCTGCGCGAAGCCGTGGCGTCGATGCCGCACGGCGGTGACATCAGCGAAGGGTGAGTCGGCAGGAGGTCTGCCGACGCCCGACGTTCGACCCGGTGCGCGCTCTCCGGTTCGCGCACCGGGCCGTCCACATGCCTGTGGCATCCGTGGAGTGCCCGTGCGTTGTCGGGGCCGGGCGTTACCCTCACCGACATGACGACGAAGATCGCCCTGGTCACAGGAGCCTCTGCCGGTATCGGTGAGGCCATCGCACGCGCCCTGCTCGACGAAGGGTGGACGGTGTACGCCGCAGCACGCCGCGTCGATCGCATGGCGGGCCTCGCCGACCGCGGCGCTCACGTTCTCGGCATGGACGTCACGGACGACGCGTCAATGACCGCGGGTGTTCAGCGCATCCTGGACGCGTGCGGACGCATCGATGCCCTCGTCAACAACGCCGGCTACGGCTCGTACGGCGCGCTCGAGGAGGTGCCGATGGACGAGGCCCGCCGCCAGTTCGAGGTCAACGTCTTCGGCCTCGCGCGCCTGACGCAGCTCGTCACACCGACGATGCGCACCCAGCACAGCGGACGCATCGTCAACATCTCGTCGATGGCCGCCCACATCTACGAACCGCTCGGCTCTTGGTACCACGCGACGAAGTTCGCGGTGAACGGCCTGTCCGATTCCCTGCGCCTCGAACTCAAACCGTTCGGCATCGACGTCGTCACGGTGCAGCCCGGCGGCATCAAGTCCGAGTGGGCCGGCATCTCCGCCGACTCGCTCGAGCAGCGCAGTGGCCACGGGCCCTACGCGACGCAGGCCCGCACCCTCGCGACGATGCTGCGCGGCAGCGACGCGAACTCCTCCGAACCCGAGGTCGTCGCGCGCGCCGTCGTCGCGGCGTGCACGGCGAAACGACCGCGCAGCAAGTACACGATCGGCATGGGAGCCAAGCCCCTCGTCGCCGCACGCCGCGTCCTGCCGGACCGCGCCATGGACGCCCTCCTCAGCGCCGCCTTCGACCAGGCACCCAAGCTCGTCGAGCGACGCGCCAAGCGGGACGCCTCGTGATTCGCCCACTCGCCGGCTCCTCCGGCTCCCTCCGACGCCCGACCGGCCGGCTCTACGCCGCGGCCTCGGCCCTGACGAGCGGAGCCGCCGCCGTCGGCAACGACCGCGCACACGCCGCGACGAAGTACGCCGTCGCGCCCCTGCTCATGCTCGACCTGGCTGCGCAGCCGGGCGCTTTCAGCCCCGCCCGCCGCACCACGACGGCAACCCTGCTCACCGCCCTCACAGGCTCCGCCCTCGGCGATCACTTCATGCTCGCCGAGTCCCGCTCCACCGGCACGACGGCCCGGGCCCACCTGCGGCGTGGCGCGTCGGCGTTCGCCGTGCAGCAGCTCGGCCTCATGACGGTGCTCGCTCGCGCCGGCCACCGCTTCCGCCGCGAGGCGAGCCTCGCGGCGGGCGTCACGCTTGCCGCCCTCGCCGTCGTCGACGGCCTCGCGGCACGTCGCGACGGCGCCGGCAGCACACCCGGCCCCGTCGTCGCTGGGTACGGTGTCCTGCTCGCCTCGATGGCGGCTCTGTCGCAGGGGGCACCGGCGGGCACCGGCCCCTTCGCGGCGATCCGCATCGGGGGCCCACTGTTCCTCGTCTCCGACGCAGTCATCGTCGCGCGGCAACTGTTGCCCGAGGGGCCTAGCCGCGACGTCGCAGACGGCATCGTCATGTCCACCTACACGGCAGCCCTGGGCCTCCTCGTCGACGGCACGGCACGCCTGCGGTAATGCTCGCAGTAGGCTCGTCGGCCGTAGGCTGACGGCATGGCCCTTCAGATCGACTATTTCGCCGCCGCGACCGACGAGGAGGCCGCTCGCACGGTCGATCTCGAATCCGGCCTGCGCTCCCTCCCCTTCGACGACGAGTCCGATTCCGCTGCACCCGAGTACGACGTCGTCGCGAGTCAGGACGTCGACCCGGGCCTCGCGCTCGGCTACCTCAACGAGCTGCTCACGGGAGTCCCCGTCGAGGAGTTCCTCGACTCGGGCTGGCCCGCACCGGTGGCCGTCAGCGCCGACGAACAGAAGTTCGTTCTCCAGGTCGATCCGGGGTTCGTGGCGCTCATGTCGACGCGCGAGGCTCCGTTCGACGGGCTGGCCGCCCAGTGGGCCGCCGTCGAAGCACCCGAGGACGCCGACGAGTGGAACCCTCGCCCGCGTGATCTCGCCGACTTCCTCGCCGAGTTCGTCGCTCTGACGCTACGCGCGCAGGACGAGGGCAAGCACATCTACTGCTGGCTCTGGCCCTGATCCCCACCCGAGGATTCTCGGCGTTCGAACAACGCCGGCTTCGGGCTGACCCTTGACCGCGATGTCAAACACGCTTTACTGTAAAGGAACCTTAACAGTAAAGCGTGTTTGACATCGCGAAGAGGAGTCATCATGACCACGCAGAGCACCTGGGGCACCACACGTTCGGGCCGTTCACCCTGGCCGGGAGCCATCGGAATCGGCGTCGCAGTGGCCGCCGTCCTCGGCCTCGCCGCCTGGGCGTTCGCCAGCAGTACCAACGGCGTCGTGTACGGCATCGTTCTCGCCGCCGCGTCCTTCATGCCGGGTCTCGCGCTCGGGTGGATCCTCGTCGTCGACCGCCGCACCGTGAAGGGCGCGGTGCGCAACCCGGAGGAGTCGGTCGAAGCGCAGTGGTACGACCGGGCGACGCGCGGTACCTTCCACGACCTGCTCGCCGTCATGGGCCTCACCGCGATGGCACTGAGCGTCGTGCCGCAGTGGCGCGACGGACTCACCGCGTCGGACGCCCTCCTCGCCTGCATGGTCTTCGCCGCTGCGGACGTCAGCGTGCGCTACCTGCTCATTAAGCGACGCGAGAGCTGACGTGGAGAACAATCTGCCCGCGCTGCGCGCCGAGCGCGGCTGGTCGCAACAGCGGCTGGCCGACGAGCTCGGCGTCTCGCGACAGACCGTCATCTCGATCGAGAAGGGACGCTACGACGCCTCGCTCCCCCTGGCGTTCAGCCTCGCGCGCGTCTTCACGTGCCGCATCGAGGACATCTTCACGCCCGAGGGCTAGAGCTCGGAAAGCCCCAGCGTCTCGTAGGCGTGCCAGGCCGGCTCCTCGTAGGGGTGCGCCGCCAGGACGGCGTCGACGACGCGGCGAGCGTCAGGCCGAGGCACGACCATCTCGACGCGCATCTCGTCGACGACCTCCGGCTCACCGACCCGACCGATCGTCGGGCGGGCCCCGACCTGCGGCTCGAATCGCCCTTCACCTGCCGCGCTGAACGAGCAGGCCCGGTAGTCACCGATCGCCCCCGCGCCGGCGCTGGCCGCCGCCCGTCGAACACGGTCGGCAGCCTCCCGCGGCACGAACACCACGACGACGACCAGCCCGCCCGAACGCGAACGATCCTGACGGGCCGGAGCGGCAACGGTGCCCACCTGGCGCGACTCAGCGGACTCGTCGCCCACCATTCCGAGGTAGGCGAGCGCCGTCCGCACGAACCTCGACGCCATCAGCCGAAGAGGACGGCGACGTCGTCCCACTGCTCACGCGGGACCCTCTTGAGTTCCTTGGTGGCCTCGTCCATCGGCACCGTCTCGATGTCGATTCCCTTGAGCGCCACCATCTGCCCCCACTTGCGCTGCATCACCGCGTCGATGGCGGCGTGCCCGAACCGGGTGGCGAGCACACGGTCGTACGCCGTCGGTACACCGCCGCGCTGCAGATGGCCGAGCGTCGCAGCGCGCGTCTCGATGCCGGTCTTCGCCTCGATGAGCGGCGCGAGCGCCTCGCCGATACCACCCAGACGCGGACGCCCGGCGGCATCGAGGCCGCGCTCGGCGACGATGTTCTCCGACTCGCCGCGGTCGTTCTTGAGCTGGAAGCCCTCGGAGACGACGACGACAGGCGCGCGACCGCGGGCCTGAGTCAGGCGCACCCACTCGGCGATCTGCTCGAGCGTCACCGACACCTCGGGGATGAGGATGGCGTGCGCGCCACTCGCGATACCGGCGTGCAGCGCGATCCAGCCGACGTGGCGGCCCATGACCTCCACGACCATGCACCGGTGGTGCGCCTCGGTGGTCGTGCGCAGACGGTCGATCGACTCCGTGGCGATCGAGACCGCCGTGTCGAAACCGAAGGTGTAGTCCGTGCCGGACAGGTCGTTGTCGATGGTCTTCGGGACGCCGACGATGGGGAGCCCGTCGATCGCGAGCCGCGCGGCGCCCGAGAGCGTGCCCTCGCCGCCGATGGCGATGACGGCCTCGATGCCGTGGCGATCCATGACCTCACGGATCGCCTTCGGCCCGCCCACGCCGTCAATACCGTTATAGGGGTGCGTGCGGGACGTGCCGAGAATCGTGCCGCCCTCCTTGGAGAGCCCTCGCACGCGCCGACGCGGCAGCGGCGAGATGTCGTCGACGATGAGCCCGCGCCATCCGTCACGGATACCGACGAACTCCTGCTCGTAGATCTTGTCACCCTTCATCACGGCGCCGCGGATGACGGCGTTGAGTCCGGGGCAGTCGCCTCCGCTGGTGAGAATGCCGATGCTCATGGTTCCAGTCTCACGCATTCGCCCCGGCGGGACGAATGGAGGCGGCGGCGTCTCTCCCACCGGACGCCCCGCCCAGCCACCGGCTAGCGCAGTGATTCGGCTCACCGGTGCGGCTCATGTCACCTCCAGGTCATCTGGAGGTAGGACAATGCGCCTCATGACGAGCGATTCACCCGAAAGTACGCTGCTGCGGGCCGACCGGGCACCCGCGCCACGAACGCTCGTCGACATCCTGCGCGAGACGGTGGCCGCCAACCCGGACGCGCCGGCCGTGGACAACGGCGTCGACGTTATGACGTACGCCGAGTTCGCCGACGCCGCAGAGCAGTTCGCCGACGCCCTACACGAGATGGGTATCGGCTCCGGCGAGCGGATCGGCATCCGCATCCCGTCCGGAACGCTCGACCTCTACGTCGCGATCGCCGGCACCCTCGTCGCTGGATGCGCCTACGTCCCGGTCGATTTCGACGATCCTGACGAGCGCGCCGACACCGTCTTCGGTGAGGCCGACGTCGCCGCCATCGCGGGCAAGGACCTCGTCATCAGCCCCCGCGAACACGAGCACGCGGACGACGGCAACACCCACACCGGCGACCCGGGCCTCACCGACGACGCATGGATCATCTTCACGTCGGGTTCCACGGGCAAGCCCAAGGGCGTCGCCGTGACGCACCGCAACGCCGCCGCCTTCGTCGACGCCGAAGCGAACCTCTTCCTCCAGGACGCCCCCATCGGCCCGGGCGACCGCGTCATGGCGGGCTTGTCCGTCGCGTTCGACGCGAGCTGCGAGGAGATCTGGCTCGCGTGGCGTTACGGGGCCTGCCTCGTGCCCGCGCCGCGCAGCCTCGTGAAGTCCGGCATGGATCTCGGCCCGTGGCTGAGCGCCAACGACATCACCGTCATCTCGACCGTGCCGACGCTCGTCGCGCTCTGGCCGCACGAGGCGCTGGCCGAGGTACGCCTGCTCATCCTCGGCGGAGAGGCCTGCCCGCCCGAGATCGGCGCGCGCCTGGCGAACGAGCGACGCGAGGTGTGGAACACCTACGGCCCCACCGAGGCCACCGTCGTCGCGTGTGCCGCGCAGCTGACGGGCGAACCACCCGTGCGCATCGGCCTGCCGCTGGACGGCTGGGATCTCGCCGTCGTCGACGGCGAGGGCAACCCCGTGCCCGAGGGCGAGCCCGGCGAGCTCATCATCGGCGGCGTCGGGCTCGCCCGCTACCTCGACCCGGCCAAGGATGCAGAGAAGTACGCCCCCATGCCGACGCTCGGCTGGGAGCGCGCCTACCGCAGCGGCGACATCGTCGTGAACGACCCACAGGGCCTGGTCTTCAACGGCCGCGCCGACGACCAGATCAAGCTCGGCGGCCGGCGCATCGAGCTCGGCGAGATCGACTCGAACCTCCTCCAGCTTCCCGGAGTGAGCGGCGCAGCCGCTGCAGTGCGTACCTCCCAGACCGGCAACAAGCTTCTCGTCGGCTACCTCACCGTCGAGGACGGTTTCGACCGCAAGGCCGCCACCGCTCATCTGCGCGAGACCATGCCCGCCGCGCTCGTGCCTCAACTCGCGGTCGTCGACACGCTGCCGACGCGCACCTCCGGCAAGATCGACCGCGACGCCCTGCCGTGGCCGCTCGAGATGGCCTCCGACGACGAGGACGGCGCCTTCACCGGCACCGCGGCCCGCCTTCGCGAGCTCTACACCGCCATCCTCGGCGCACCGCCGGCCTCCCCCGAGGACAACTTCTTCGACCTTGGCGGCGGTTCGCTCAGCGCCGCCCAACTCGTCGCCCGCGTCCGCGAGACGCACCCCGAGTTCACGGTCGCCGACGTCTACGAGAACGAGTCGATCGCCGAGCTCGCCGCCGCGATCGACGCGATGGATTCGCCGACCACGCGCCTCAACGACGACGTGGTCCGGGTGCGACGCAGTACCCAGACGATGCAGGTGGTCGCCTCCCTCGCCGTCCGGCAGTTCTCCGCGCTGCGGTGGCTGACGTGGCTCGGAGCGGGCGCGAACCTCGCCCACGCCGTCGGACTCGCGTGGATTCCGACGCTCGACTGGTTCTGGATCGCCCTCGGCTGGGTGCTCTTCGTCGCGCCGCCGGGACGCATGATCCTCGCCGCGCTCGCCGCCCGCGTCATCCTGCGGGGCGTGCAGCCCGGCGCCTACACCCGTGGTGGACGCACCCACCTGCGCGTCTGGCTCGCCGAGCGTCTGGCCGACGAACTCGGGGCGACGACGCTCGCGGGCGCTCCCCTCGTGAAGTTCTACGCACGACTGCTCGGCTGCGACATCCGCAAACACGTCGACCTGCACAGCCTGCCTCCGGTCACCGGCCTGCTCACGCTCGGCAAGGGCTGCTCGGTCGAGCCCGAGGTGGAACTGCGCGGGCACTGGATCGACGGCGACGTCTTCCACCTCGGGCGCATCGAGGTGGGCGCGAACGCCCGGGTCGGCACCCGCTCGACGCTCCTGCCGGGCGCACGCATCGGCAAGCGTGCCGAGGTGGCCCCCGGTTCTGGCGTCTTCGGCGACGTCCACGCCGGTGAACTGTGGTCGGGAGCGCCGGCCGTCCACATCGGCGAGGCACGCGGCCCGTGGGAGGACGAGGCGCCGCCGAACAAGCCGATCTGGCTCGGCGCCTACGCCGCCTCCGGTATCGCAGCCTCCCTCGTGCCCGCCGTCGGGGCCGCAGCCGGCATCGCCGTCTGCTGGCCGTGGCTGAAGGACGCCGACTCGGTCGCCGACCTCGCTCGCATCACCGCGATCGGCGTCGTGCCCGCCACCCTCGTCGGATTCGTCACGACGGCCCTCGTCATCCTGGGCGCCGTGCGCCTGCTCGGCCACGGTCTGCGCGAGGGCTACCACCCGATCCACGGCGGCCAGGGCTGGCGCGCGTGGACGACGATCCGCCTCCTCGACGAGGCCCGCACCTGGCTCTTCCCGCTCTACTCGAGCACCCTCACGCCCGTCTGGCTGCGTGCGCTCGGCGCCCGCATCGGCAAGGAGGTCGAGGCCTCGACCGTGCTCATGCTCCCGAAGATGGCCGACATCGGCGCCGGGTCGTTCCTCGCCGACGACACCCTCGTCGCGAACTACGAGCTCGGCGGCGGTTGGATCCGTATCGCGCCGGTCAAGGTCGGCAAGGGCGCCTTCCTCGGAAACTCCGGTATGGCCGCGCCCGGCCGCAAGGTGCCCAAGCGCGGACTCGTCGCGGTCCTCTCTGCGGCACCCGCTCGCGGCAGCGCGAAAAAGGGCACGAGCTGGCTCGGCTCTCCCCCGCAGCGCCTACGACGCGAGGCCGGCGAGTCCGACACGAGCCGCACCACCGCGCCGCCGCAGCGCCTGCGCGTGGCCCGCGCCGTCGTCGAGGCACTGCGCATCGTGCCGCAGAGCCTCCACTCGGCGCTCATCGCGGGATCGGCCCTCACGATGCTCGCCGTCGCCGACCGCTTCAGCTGGCTCGTCGCCGCCCTCACCGGAGGCTGCGTCCTCGTCGTGGCTGGGGCCCTCGGCGGCCTCTCGGCCGTCGTCGCGAAGTGGCTTCTCGTGGGCCGGCTGCGCGTCACGGAGTACCCGCTGTGGAGTTCGTTCGTGTGGCGCAACGAGCTCGCCGACACCTTCACCGAGGTCATCGCGGCACCGTGGCTCATCCGCGCGAACGCGGGCACGCCGGTGCTCAACCTCTGGCTGCGCCTCATGGGCGCGAAGATCGGCCACGGCGTGTGGTGCGAGACGTACTGGCTGCCCGAGGCCGACCTCATCCGCCTCGGCGACGGAGCCTGCGTCAACGCGGGCTGTGTCGTGCAGACCCACCTCTTCCACGACCGCATCCTCGCCATGGACACCGTCACCCTCGGCGACGGCGCCACCCTGGGGCCCAACAGTGTCGTGCTCCCCGCAGCCGCGCTGGGCCGTCACGCTACGGTGGGGCCGACGTCGCTCGTCATGCGTGGCGAGAGCGTCCCCGACAAGACCCGCTGGCTCGGTAACCCCATCGGCCCGTGGCTCGAGGACGACGACGACACCCCGGAAACCACCCGTGAACGGAGCGCACGAGCATGAGACGCCACCACACCCCCACCGGCGGCGCCGACCCGTACGTGCCCGGACACGGCGACACGACGTTCGGGGTCGACGCCTACGACCTCACGCTCGACTACTCCCCAGCCGGCAACCACCTTGACGCCAAGGCCGTGCTGACGTGCCGCATCGCCGAGGACGTCACCGAGCCCGTGGCACGCATCGAGCTCGACCTGCACAGCCGACTCAAGGTGACGAAGCTCGCCGTCGCCGGCGCCCGCGTCGGACGGTACGGCCACGACCACTCGCGCCTGTTCGTCCGTTTCGCGCAGCCCCTCGCGGCCGGCACGCCGTTCACGGTGACGGTGGCCTACAAGGGCTCGCCCGGCCCCATGCGCGGCCTCGACGGCGACGCAGGCTGGGAGGAGCTGACGGACGGCGTCATCGTCGCGTCCCAGCCCCACGGCTCGCCGACGTGGTTCCCGTGCAATGACCGCGCCGCGGACAAGGCCACGTACCGCTTCGTCGTGACGACCGATTCCGACTACGCCGTCGTCGCCAACGGCTCGCTCGTACGCCGCCGTCAGGCCGGACGTCGCACGACGTGGACCTACGAGTGCCCCAGCCCGATGTCGCCCTATCTCGCGACGCTGCAGATGGGCCAGTACGAAACGAAGCAGCTGCGCACCTCGCCGTCCGACGTGCGCCTCGTCTACCCGCCGCGCCTGCGCGAGGCCGTGCGCACCGCGTACGCCGACCAGGTGCACATGATCGACTTCTTCTCCTCACGCTTCGGCGACTACCCCTTCGACGGCTACACCGTCGTCATCACCGACGACGACCTCGAGATCCCGCTCGAGTCGCAGACCCTCTCGACGTTCGGCGCGAACTTCACGAACCGCTCGTGGGATGCCCAGCGCCTCATCGCGCACGAGCTCGCCCATCAGTGGTTCGGCAACGCCGTCACCTCATCGGCGTGGGAGGACATCTGGTTGCACGAGGGCTTCGCCTGCTACAGCGAGTGGCTGTGGAGCGAGGAGGCGGGGCTCGCGACGGCCATCCAGCGCGCCCACGAGCACCACGGGCGCCTGTCGCGGCTGCCGCAGGATCTGCGCCTGCAGGATCCGGGGCCGGACGACATGTTCGACGACCGTGTCTACAAGCGGGGCGCCCTGACGCTGCACGCGCTGCGCACCCTCCTCGGCGACGAGGCCTTCTTCGGCCTCCTTCGCCGCTGGGTGACCGAGCACCGGTATGCCACGGTGACGACGGCCGACTTCATCGCTCTCGCCGAGCAGGTCGCCGGTCAGGATCTCGGCGAGTTCTTCGACGCGTGGCTCCGAGCGCTACCAATTCCCTCGTTGCCGTCACTCCCGCTCTCCGGCCCCCGCGTCTGAGGCTTCGCGCGACGTTTCTCGAGCGAGGAATTCCCCATCTTCATCGTTGGAGTTTCTCGCTCAGATCCATCCAATTCCACTGCGGTGCAGCCAAATAAAGCACGGTGAAAACAAACATAGTTCGGCAACTAATCCGTTTTTCTCGGGCTTTGCCGTAACAAGAAGGTCACAACAGCATTCATCAGAAGTTGCACCGCCATAAACCGTTCTAGTCTCCTCTCACTATCAGCGGGTCGCCTTTCGGCCCCTTCTGCGTGGGAGAAACCACCGTGAACGCAAAGCTCACCTACCGTGTCGCCGGCCTCGGCGCGGCTGCCGCACTCGCCCTCACCGGGTGCGCCAACGACAGTTCGAAGACCTCGAACTCCTCCGAGAGCGGTGGCGCCTCGGGCGTCAACCTCCCGGCCGTCCAGACGGTCGACACCCCCAAGTCGCCCGTCATGCCCAAGGGTGACGGCAAGGCCAAGTGCTCCAACGTCACGATCGGCTACGTCGGCGCTGTGACGGGCGACAACGCCCAGCTCGGCGTCAACATCTACAACGGCATCCAGACCGCCATCAACGAGCACAACCAGGCGAACAAGGACTGCCAGGTCAAGTTCGAGAAGCTCGACACCGAAGGCAGCCCCGACAAGGCTCCGGGCCCGGTCACGACCATGGCCAACAAGTCGCAGGTCGTCGGTGTCGTCGGTCTGCCGTTCTCCGGTGAGTCCAACGCCACGGGCAACATCTTCGAGAGCAAGGGCCTCGTGCACATCACGCCGGCCGCCACGCTCCCGGAGCTGACGACGAAGGGCTGGAAGACCTTCTTCCGCGGCCTCGGCAACGACTCGGTCCAGGGCCCGGCTGCCGCCAAGCTCATGACCGAGAAGCTCAAGGCCGAGAAGGTCTTCGTCGTGCAGGACGACTCGCCCTACGGTGTCGGCCTCGGCGGCGAGACCACGAAGGCCCTCGGCGACAAGCAGGTCGGCTCCGACAAGGTGACGACCAAGCAGAAGGACTTCTCGGCCACCGTCACGAAGATCATGAACGCCAAGCCGGACGCGGTGTTCTACGCCGGCTACTACGCGGAGGCCTCGCCGTTCGCGCAGCAGCTTCGCGCCAAGGGCTTCAAGGGCAGCTTCGTCGGCCCGGACGGCGTGAAGGACAACGAGTTCATCAAGCAGGCCGGTTCGGCCTCTGACGGCGCGTACTTCACCTGCCCGTGCATCCCGGGTGAGCTCATCAAGGACTTCAACGACGCCTACAAGAAGACCGCGAACAACGCCGCCCCCGGTACGTACTCCATCGAGGGCTACGACGCCGCCACCGTGCTCCTCGCGGGCATCGACGCCGGCAAGACGGACCGCAAGTCGCTCCTCGAGTGGGTCAAGACCTACGACAAGGACGGCCTGAGCAAGCACTACAAGTGGGACGACAAGGGCGAGCTCGCCAAGCCCGACGTCTACGGCTACAAGGTCGAGGGCGGCAAGATCGTCCCCATCGGCAAGATCTGATCCGCTCCACCCACCACGGTCGACGCCGCCCGCCAGCCCTGATCGGGCCCAGTGCGGGCGGCGTCTGCCGGTGAGTACGAAAGCATCACCATGCTCAGTGCCCTGCTTCCCATGGCAGAGTCGGGTTCGACGCAGTGGCTCAGTTTCGACTGGAACGCCCTCATCTCCAACCTCGGCCCGGCCACGATCGACGGTCTGACGTTCGGCGCCATCTACGCGCTCGTCGCCCTCGGTTACACGCTCGTCTACGGCGTGCTCAACCTCATCAACTTCGCCCACTCCGAGGTGTTCATCGTCGGCGCGTACGGCGTGATCTTCACGCTCTCGGCGCTCGGCTTCAACGGTTCACCGCCGAACCTCGGCATCGGGCCGATCATCCTCAACCTGTTGCTCGCCATGATCGTGGGCATGATCGCGTCGTGTACGACGGCCGTCGCCGTCGAGCGCCTCGCGTACAAGCCGCTGCGCAAGCGCAACGCGCCCCGCCTCGTCTTCCTCATCACCGCGATCGGCGTCAGCTTCGTCATCCAGTACGCGATCTTCGCCTTCCACAGCAAGAACGCGGAGCCGGCCGTCACGATGTTCACGCCGAAGCCGATCTTCGACTTGGGCGGCACCATCATCGACAGCCAGCAGCTGACGATCATCATCGCGGCCGTCGTCATGATGATCGCGGTCGATCGCTTCATCGCGAAGTCGAAGACGGGCCGCGGCATCCGCGCCGTCGCGCAGGACCCGGCAACCTCGACGCTCATGGGCGTCAACTCCGAGCGCATCATCCTCGCGACGTTCGCCATCGGTGGTCTCCTCGCCGGTGCAGCCGCACTGTTCTACGTCATGAAGGTGCCCTCGGGCGTCATCTACAACGGTGGCTTCCTCCTCGGCCTGCAGGCGTTCGCCGCAGCCGTGCTCGGTGGTATCGGCAACATCCGCGGCGCCCTCGTCGGCGGTCTCGTCATCGGTGTGATCAGCAACTACGCGCCGTTCCTGCTCGGTGACTCCAACTGGTCGCAGGTCGTCGTCTTCGCCGTCCTCGTCCTCGTCCTCGTCGTGCGCCCGCAGGGTCTGCTCGGCCAGACCCTCGGAAGGAGCAAGGCATGAGCACCGTCGCCGAGTCGTCCGAGACGACGAAGACCGACAAGGTCACGTTCATGCAGCGCTGGCACATGCTGGAGCGTTGGCAGCAATGGGCGGCGCTCATCGTCGTCGCATTGGCGCTCTACCTCCTGCCGGTGCTCAACCCGCCGATCATCTCCACCGACGGCGGCGGCTCCGACTTCTCCATCGCGTGCTTCGACATGGCGCGCATGGCTCTCATCGCGGTCGGCCTCAACATCGTCATCGGTTACGCGGGTCTGCTCGACCTCGGGTACGTGGCGTTCTTCGCGGTCGGCAACTACGTCGCGGCCATGCTGACGAGCCCCGACAGCCCCTACCTCAAGATCCCCTACCTGTGGACGCTGCCGGTCGCGGTCATCGTCACGATGATCTTCGGTGTGCTGCTCGGTGTTCCGACGCTGCGTCTGCGCGGCGACTACCTCGCCATCGTCACGCTCGGCTTCGGTGAGATCGTCCGCCTGCTCGCCACGATCATCCCGGCCATGCGTGGCCAGGAGGGCTTCAGCAAGGTCGGCGCTCCCCCCGGTACCGCGTCCGACGGCACGCCGCTGTTCACGAACAGCAACGGTCTGCCCTGGTACTGGCTGACGCTCACCGTGCTCCTGCTCGTCATGATCCTCGTCGGCAACCTCGAGCGTTCGCGCGTCGGCCGCTCCTGGATCGCCATCCGCGAGGACGAAGACGCAGCCGAGACGATGGGTGTGCCCACGTTCAAGTACAAGGTCTGGGCGTTCGCGCTCGGCGCCGGTCTCGGTGGCCTCTCCGGCGCGCTGTTCGCCGGTCAGATCGGCTTCGTCAACAACGCGAAGTTCGACGTCGTCACCTCGATGCTGTTCGTCGCCGCCGTCATCCTCGGTGGTAGCGGCAACAAGGTGGGTGCGGCCATCGGTGGCGCCATCGTCGCGTACCTTCCGGTGCGCTTCACCGGCATCGCCGAGTACAAGTACCTCATCTTCGGTATCGCACTCATCCTGCTCATGCTGTTCCGCAGCGAGGGCCTCATGCCGGCTCGTATGCACCTGCTGACGTACGCCAAGCGCGCGTACCAGAAGGCCACCGGCAAGGAAATCGTTGCCCCCGAGTCCGAGGACAACCCGTTCGCAGGGGATTCCAAGACCTTGAACCTCGCAACCGAGAAGGAGGCTGACGAGAAATGACGAACGAGCAGAACACGCCCGCCGTCGAGGAAGAGCTCGCAGCCATCGGCAGCAGCATGGAGAAGGTGAGGGAGAAGGGCGTCAAGCTCGACGACCTCGCCGAGGCCGGTGTTCCTCTCGAGGTCGCCAAGGTCATCTCCACCGACCGTGACATCGCCGTCGGTGTCGGCGAGAAGCTCGTCGAGGTGAAGAACCTGACGATGAAGTTCGGCGGCCTCACCGCCCTGGACGACGTCTCGTTCGACATCCACCGCGGTGAGATCCTCGGCCTCATCGGGCCCAACGGTGCCGGCAAGACAACCTGCTTCAACGCGATGACGGGTGTCTACAAGCCGACGAGCGGCGACGTCATCCTCGAGGACACGCGCCTCAACGGGTTGGCCAAGCACAAGATCACCCGCGCCGGTATCGCCCGAACCTTCCAGAACATCCGTCTGTTCGGTGAGATGACGGCGCTCGAGAACGTGGTCGTCGGGCTCGACGCGCGTCACCGCACCTCGGTGCCCGGTGCGCTCATCCGCTCGCCGCGTCACTTCCGCGAGGAGAAGGACGCGGTCGACCACGCCGCAGCGCTCCTCGAGTTCGTCGGCATCTCCGACTCGGCCGAGCGTCTCGCGAAGCACCTGCCCTACGGCTACCAGCGTCGTCTCGAGATCGCTCGAGCCCTCGCCACTGAGCCGAAGCTGCTGTGCCTCGACGAGCCGGCGGCCGGCTTCAACCCGGCGGAGAAGGAACAGCTCATGGAGTTGATCCGCACCATCCGCGCCGACGGGTACACCGTCCTGCTCATCGAGCACGACATGAAGCTCGTCACCGGCGTCACCGACCGCATCGTCGTGCTCGAGTTCGGGCGCAAGATCGCGGACGGCACACCGGCCGAGGTCACGAGTGACCCGAGGGTCATCACCGCCTACCTGGGCGAGGACGAGGAGGACGACGACGATGAGCTTGCTTGAGCTGAACGATGTCTCGGTGCACTACGGACGCATCCAGGCACTGCACGGCCTGACGTTCACCGTCGAGGAGGGCGAGGTCGTCTCCCTCATCGGCGCGAACGGTGCGGGCAAGACGACGACGATGAAGACCATCTCCGGTCTGCTGTCGCCGTCGTCGGGCAACATCATGTTCCAGGGTGAGGACATCACGAAGGTGAAGCCGCACCTGCGTCCGGGCCTCGGCATCTGCCAGGCGCCGGAAGGTCGCGGTGTCTTCCCCGGCATGACGGTGCGCGAGAACCTCGGCATGGGCGCCTTCGGCCGTAAGGACAAGGCCGGCATCGACGAGGACTACGACCGCGTCTTCGAGCTCTTCCCGCGCCTCAAGGAGCGCGAGAGCCAGTTCGGCGGCACGATGTCCGGTGGCGAGCAGCAGATGGTGGCCATCGCGCGTGCGCTCATGGCACGCCCGAAGCTGCTCCTGCTCGACGAGCCCTCGATGGGTCTCGCGCCGCAGTACATCCGTCAGATCTTCAAGATCATCAAGGAGATCAACGCGCAGGGCACGACGATTCTGCTCGTGGAGCAGAACGCCAACCAGGCGCTGAGCCGTTCGCACCGCGCGTTCGTGCTCGAGACGGGTTCGATCACGCGGGCCGGTACGGGCCGGGAGCTCAAGGCCGACCCGGCCATCAAGGAGGCCTACCTCGGGGTCGCCTGAGGTGAGCACCGCGTGAAGCGCGGGTGAGAGGATGCGTCCTCTCACCCGCGCTTCGTGCGTGTTCGAGGCCGAACCGGGGGCGTGGTCTGCGCCACGTCGGGGGCCGTTAGGGTGTGAGCATGGCTGCGAGCACCTCCCCCGAAACCGCCGAGTTCACGCCCCGCGAGGACGTCGACGCGTACTTCGTCCCGCTGGGCGAGCACGACGGTGGGCGGCTGTTCGAGCCGACGATCCACGTCCAGGGTGCGTGGAACGAGGCCGAGCAGCACCTCGCGGCGTCGGCCGGGCTCATCGTGCACGAGATCGAGCGTCACGAGCCGCGTGAGGGGATGCAGCTAGCGAAGGTGACGTTCGACGTCTACGGCTTCATCCCGTTGCGTCCCACCCACGTGCGCGTGCGCACGATCCGCCCCGGCCGCACGATCGAACTCGTCGAGGCCGAGTTCAGTGTCGACGGGCGCCTCATCATCGTGGCGCGCGCGTGGCGCCTGTCGGTTCAAGATTCCTCGCCGGTCGCCGGCGCCGACCTCGAACCGCTGCCTCCCATGAATGAGTGCAAGCGCGTCGACATGGGGCAGATGTGGCCCGGCGGCTTCATCCGTTCCGTCGAGCGCTTCGACGCACCTCCCGGCTACGTGCCGGGCCGCAACCGCACGTGGCTGCGCACCGACCTGCCGAGCGTCCTCGGCGAGGAGATCAGCCCCACGACGCATTTCCTGTGCGTCATCGACGGCGCGAACGGCATTGCCGTCCGAGTCGACCCGCGCGAGTGGATGTTCCCGAACGTCGACCTCACCGTCCACCTCTTCCGCCGGCCCGACCCGACGGCCACCGGCTTCGACACGACGGTTGCCATGGGCGAGAGCGGCCTCGGCGTGACGATGACGACGCTGCACGACATCCACGGCCCCGTCGGGCGCATCGCGCAGAGCCTCACCGTGCGCGAGATGCCGAGCAAGGGCTGATTCAAGGGCTGATCTGCTGCGGCGACCCGCCCCAGCATCATCGGCCCGACAACGCCAATTGTCGCGATTCGGCACACAGAATCGAATCGGCTCGCTACAGTCGTGGCACTGCAAAGCACAGGCCGTGCACGACGCCTCCCACGTTTCGAGGCGCCCGGCACGACTTCGTCGACATTGCTCCGGAACGTCATGCACCCACTTGGCCAGGAGATCGACGAGCATCCCGCCTTCGTCGGGATGTCCGCCCTTATCGCCCACCGCGATCCCGGCGTTCGATTAACCCCAATTGATGGCCGCTCACGCGTACCCGGATCACGTGTTTCGTGACTCGCTCGAGTGGCCGTCCTGCGCACCCTTCACGCGTGAGGAGTCCCCATGACTGCCCTGCCCGCCGAGCACGACACAGCGCTCGCAGCCCTGCCCAACGCCCTGCACGTCAAGCCGGGCACCGAGTGGAGTTCGGTCCTCGACCGCGCCGCCACCGCCGCCCCGGAGGCCTTCGGCGAAGGCCGCCTCAAGAACCTCGTCGGTGGTGAGTGGCTCTCCAACGGCACCGACGAGATGCTGACGAGCCCCGTCGACGGCAGCTCGCTCATCAACCTGCCGAAGCTCTCCGTCGAGGAGGCTCAGGCCGCAGTCCACGCCGCGACGCAACAGCACCGCGAGTGGCAGAACGTTCCGCTGGCCGAGCGCAAGAAGCGCGTCCTCGCCGCCGTCGAGGCGATGACCGAGGTGCGCGACGACCTCGCGCTGCTGCTCGCCTGGGAGATCGGCAAGCCGTGGCGCCTGGCCTGCGCCGATGTCGACCGCGCCCTCGACGGCGTGCGCTGGTACGTCGAGGAGATCGACTCGATGATGGACGGCCGCCGCCCGCTCGAGGGGCCGGTGAGCAACATCGCGAGCTGGAACTACCCGATGTCGGTGCTCGTGCACTCCGAGCTCGTGCAGATGCTCGCGGGCAACGCCGTCATCGCGAAGACGCCCTCACAGGGCGGCGCGACCTGCCTGACGCTCGCGCACGCGATGATGGCGCGCGAGGGACTGCCCGCGACGCTCATCTCCGGCAGCGGCGCCAACCTCTCCGAGGTGCTCGTGCGCTCACCCGAGATCGGGGCCATGGCCTTCGTCGGTGGGCGCTCGAACGGCGGCAAGATCGCCGCGCAGCTCGTCGACACCGGCAAGCGCCACATGCTCGAGCAGGAGGGCCTCAACGCCTGGGGCATCTGGAACTTCTCCGACTGGGAGGGCCTGGCCGCCCACCTCAAGAAGGGCTTCGAGTACGGCAAGCAGCGGTGCACCGCGTACCCGCGTTACGTCGTGCAACGCGAGCTGGTCGACAAGTTCCTCGAGACCTACCTGCCCATCGTGTCGGAGCTGAAGTTCGGCCACCCGCTGGCCGTCGAGAACGACGACGACGATCTGCCGGAACTCGACTTCGGCCCGATGATCAGCGCCTCCAAGGCCCGCGAGCTGAGCGAGCAGGTCGACGACGCGATGCACCGCGGCGCCGTGCCGATCTACCGTGCCGACGTCGAAGCGCGCGGGCGCTTCCTCGAGGGCCAGGACACCTCGGCCTACGTCGCCCCGACGACGCTGCTGTCGCCCGCAACGGCCAGCTCGCTCATGCACGCCGAGCCGTTCGGCCCGATCGACACGATCGTCGTCGTCGACACCGAGGCCGAGCTGCTCGCCCAGATGAACGCGTCGAACGGTGCGCTCGTGGCGAGCCTGGCCTGTGACGACGAGGTGCTCGCACGACGCCTCGCGCGCGAACTGCAGGCGTTCAAGGTCGGCATCAACAAGCCCCGCTCGCGCGGCGACAAGGCCGAGCCGTTCGGTGGGTACGGCGCCTCGTGGCTCGGCTGCTTCGTCGGCGGCGAACTGCTCGTGCAGGCCGTGACCGAGGGGCCCGAGGGCGAGATGCTCTACGGCAACTTCCCGGAGCACTCGCGCTACCCCGAGCGCAGCTGATCCGTCGCTCTCCCCACGTGCCCTCCGGCCCCTGCGGTCGGAGGGCACGTTGCATCGCGCGGAAGGGTCGCGCAACGTCCGGCGAACTCTCGGTGAAGCCCCTGGCGTGTCGCTGACGGCGTCGGCGACGGTGAGCACGTGAGCCTCACCGACATCGCGGTCGCCCACCGGGGCGGCGCCGGCCTCGCGCCCGAGAACACCCTCGCCGCGTTCGAGATGTCGCACGCCCTCGGCCTGCGCCTGCTCGAGACCGATGTCCAGGTGACGAAGGACGGTGTTGCGCTCGCCTTTCACGACGCGACGCTCGCGCGAACGGCCGGGATCGACGCGCGTGTGCGAGATCTCACGTGGGAGGAACTGCGCGCCGTCCGGGTTGGCGGTGAGCCGATCCTGCGCCTCGACACCCTGCTCGACGCCTTTCCCGATGCGAGTTTCCTCATCGATCTCAAGACGGTGCGCGCAGCGGCCCCACTCGTCGACGCCGTGCGCCGCACGCGCAGTGCCGAGCGCGTCTGCGTCGCCGACGGCCGAGACACCTGGCTGCGCGATGTCGCCGAGACGACCGGCTGCGCGCGTTCGCTCGGCTGGCGCGGCCTGTTGACGCTCATGGGTGCAGCGAAGACGGGCACCCGAGCCCCGCGGCGCGTGCTTCACGGCGCGTTCGCCGCCCACATCGCCACCCGGCTGGGCGGCATCCCGTGGATGGCGGATGCGCGAGCCGCCGCACGCCTGGTCGACATGACGCACGACGCCGGGCTTCGCCTCGTGACGTGGACCGTCAACGACAGCGCCCAGATGACCCGCTACCTCGACGCGGGCGTCGACTCCGTCATCACCGACCGACCGGACCTGCTGCGTGAGGTGCTCGTCGCCCGCGGCGCGTGGACGGCGCCCGAAGGTTCGCCGCTCGTGCGCGCTCAGCCGAAGCGCACCGCCCCCGAGGAACTGACGCGGACTCCGACACGCGCGCCCTCGTCGAGCGTCGCGGCAGTCGGCGCGTCATCGCTCGGATAGGCGATCGCCTCCAGTTCGCGTCCCGGCAGCGCGTCGAGGGTGACGCTGACGTGCGTCGCCTCGCCCGACGCCGACACGCGCACGACCCTTCCGGCCAGAGCACCGGGAACATCGACCCCGACGACCCGCAGGCCACCGCGCCGCAGCGCCCAGGCAGCGCGTTCGAGGCCGAGTCGCTGTGCCTCGTCCGGGGTGAGGTGCGTGGTGAACCCGAGGAAGTCAGCGGTCTCCTCGTCCACCGGGTGAGCCCAGACCTTGCGCGTCGAGCCGTGCTGAACGATGCGACCGTCGCGCATGATCGCCATGTCGTCCGCGACCGTGAGCGCTTCGTCGTGATCGTGTGTGACGAAGAGGGCCGTCGCACCCTCGGCGAGCAGAACGGAGCGCAGATCGCCCGCCAGGCGTTCGCGCAGCGAGCGGTCGAGAGCCGACAGCGGCTCGTCGAGCAGGAGCAGCCGGGGGCGCGCGGCGAGCGCCCGCGCGAGCGCAACCCGCTGCTGCTGGCCGCCCGAAAGCGTTGCCGGACGGCGTGATTCGAGCCCCGAGAGCCCCACGAGGTCGAGCAGTTCGGCCACGCGGGCATCACGCTCGGCGGCCGGTGCGCCCCGTCGCGCCAACGCGTACGCCACGTTGCCTGCCACGTCGAGGTGGCCGAAGAGTTGCCCGTCCTGGAACATGAGCGCGAAGTCGCGCTTGTGGGTGGGCACGCGTGTCACGTCGGTGCCGGCGAAGGCGATGCGCCCGGCCTCGAGCGCCTGCAGACCGGCGACGGCGCGCAGGAGCGTCGACTTGCCGCAGCCACTCGGGCCGAGCACGGCGAGCACGCGCCCGCGCGGCAGCGTGAGGGAGACGTCGTCGAGTGCCGGTGTGGCGTTGCCGGCGAAGGTGACGCGGGCGTCCGTCACCTCGAGGCCTCCGGCGTCCTCCCGATCCTGGGGCTGCGTCATCCGTCCATCCTTCCCGCGGCGCTGCCGCCGATGCGTTCCACGGCAGCCATGACGAGGGCCGTCACCGTCGCGAGCAACACGGAAGCCGCCATCGCTGCCCCGAAGTTGCCCGCGCCGGGGCGGCCGAGCAGTTGATAGATGAGAACGGGCAGCGTCGGCGACTCGGGCTGGGCGAGAAACGCCGTCGCCCCGAACTCGCCGAGCGACACGGCGAGGGCGAACCCCGCCGCGGCGACGAAGGGACGCCACAGGTGTGGCAGGTCGGCCGTCATCCAGGCGCGCAACGGGCTCGCGCCGAGGGCGGCCGCGGCTTCACGCGACCTCGGGTCGAGCGAGCGCAGCACGGGTACGAGCGCGCGCACGACGAGCGGCAGCGCGACGGTGGCCTGCGCGATCGGGATGAGGATCGGCGAGCTGCGCAGATCGAGCGGCGGACGGTCGAGGGTGAGAAGGAAACCGAAGCCGACCGTCACGGCCGAGACGCCGAGCGGCAGCATGAACGCAGCGTCGAGGCCCGCAATGACGCGGCGGCCGCGCGGCGTGCGAGCCCGCCACGAGACGACGACCGACACCATGACGCCGAGCGCGAGCGCGAGCAGTGCCGCGTCGAGGGCGATGCGCCACGAAACCGAGAGGGCGGCCAGGGCGGCCAGTTCTCCGCCGAGCGCGCGGTAGTGCACGAGGGACCAGCCGTCGCCGTCACGCAGCGAGCGCAGGACGAGGGTGAAGAGAGGTGTGACGACGAGAGCCAAGGCGAAGAGGGTGGCAGCGAGCGCCGGGGCGTCGGATCGGGTGACTCGGCGCGGCTCGTCGGCCACCGCGACGCCGCGGCGCACAACGGAATCACTGCGCCGCAGACCCGAGCGGGCCCGCTCAGCGCCGAGCAGCAACAGCGCGACGAGGACGAACTGCACGGTCGAGAGCACCGCGGCGGCGCGCAGGTCGAGGAACTCGACCGTGAGCGAGTAGATCTCGGTCTCGAGCGTCGCGTAACGCAGCCCGCCGAGCATGAGCACGATGCCGAACGCCGTCGAACAGAAGAGGAACACGACCGTCGCGGCACTGACGACGGCGGGACGCAACGCCGGCCACGTCACCGTCCGGAAGACCTGGGCGGGCGATGCTCCGAGGCCGGCTGCCGCCTGCGCGGTGCGCGGGTCGAGGGAGGCCCACAACGGCCCGACCGTGCGCACGACGACGGAGATGTTGAAGAACACCATCGCGAGCAGCACCGGCTGCCACGTTCCGTCCCACCCCAGCGCCGCGAGCGGCCCGCCGGGGGCGAACAGCGAGCGGAACGCCACGCCGACGACGACCGTCGGCAACACGAACGGCAGGACGACGAGGGCGCGCCACAGCCCCGCCAACGGCACCCGCAGGCGGTAGAGCACGTGCGCGACGGGCAGCCCGAGCGCCACCGAGCAGAGCGTCGCGAGCGCCGCCATCCACAGCGTGAACCACAGCACGCGCAGGGTGCGCGGGCGGGTGACGACGTCCCAGGCACCCGCGAGGTCAACGCCCCCACCGTCGCCCGTGACGCCGCGCACCGCCATCGCGAGAACCGGCCACGCGAAGAAGATGCCGAGGAAGACGAGCGGCACCGCGGCGAGCAACGCGAGCACGAGCACGCGCGGGAGGGACGAGGTTCCCGCGCGTGCTCGTGCTGCCGGCGCAGCCACGCCGTCACGGCTCACTTCGACGTGACGTCCTTCCACTGCGTCAGCCACGTCTGACGCTTCTCGTCGATCTGCGCCGGCGAGACGTCGATCGTCTTCTCGGCGGGCTTCACCGTCTTCGCCCACTCAGGCGGAAGCTCGACGGAGGAGTCGACCGGGAAGACGTACATCGAGTTCGGCAGCGACTTCTGGAAGCTCTTGCCGTTCATGAAGTCGATGAACGCCTTGGCGCCCTCGGGGTTCTTCGCGCCCTTGATGACGCCCGCGTACTCGTTCGAGCGGAAGCACGTGTTGCCGAGCGCCGACGTCGTCGACTTGCCCGCACCGTCCACCGTGAACGCCGGCGAACTGTCGTAGCTGACGACGATCGGGCGGCTGCCCTTGCCCTCACCGGCGGTGTAGTCGACGTTCCAGGCGTCGCTCCAGCCCGACGTCAGCTTGAGGCCGTTGCTCATGAGCTTCGTCCAGTACGGCTTCCAGCCGTTCTCGCCGTACTTGCCGACCGTCGCGAGGAAGAACGCCATGCCGGGCGAACTCGACGAGGCACCCGGCGCCACCATGAGGTTCTTGTACTCCGGCTTCGTCAGGTCGTCGAGGCCCGCCGGCTTCTTCTTGTTGTTCTTCGTGAACCACGCGTCGTCGACGTTGACGCACACCGACGCCGTGTCGATGGGCGACAGCACGCCCTTGCCCTGGCCGTCCGGCAGGTCGTACGTCGACGTCGACCCGGCAGCAGCCTTCGACGTGTACGGCTCGAGCACGCCCTCCTTCGTCACCCTCGAAGCAAACGTGTTGTCGATGCCGAAGACGACGTCGCCCGTCGGGTTGTTCTTCGCGAGCACCAACTTGTTGGCCAGGGTGCCCGCATCGCCCGACTTCGACACCTTCACGGTGTAGCCGGTCTGCTTCGCGAACTCGTCCATGACGGCTTTGTCGGGTGCCCAGGACTCGTGCGTCACGAGCGTCACCGTCTTGCTCTTCGCATCCGACGCTGACGCCGACGACTTCGTCTTCGTGTCACTGACGCTGCACGCCGACGTCGCCAACACCGCAACACCGGCCACCAGCGCAGCCACCGTCGTCGGCACGGGGTGGGAACCACCCGTCCGCTCGGTCACGTGGAACTTGCTCATCACGACGTCCTCCTCACCTCGAGTGAGGGACCACGTCCGCAAGCGGCACGAGCCGCGCACGAACGGGTGAGTCTCGACTTCCTCCGCCGGTGCTAACCGGTTCAGGTTCGAGGGTTTAGTGCCCTACCTCGGCACGATCTCAGCGCAACGTGCGCTCCCCTGTCGTTCGCAGGCGACATTACACGTCGACCAATCGGCCCGCACGACTGGCGAACACACAACACCGCCTGCGAATATGGGCACAAGACATTGACCACCCTTGGAAGGGGAGACAACATGGGCAACCTCGTCTGGAAGGTACTCAGCCTCGGCGCCGGAATCGTCGCCAGCAAGGCAGCCACCACCGTCGCGACCAAGGGCTGGAAGGCCGCCACCGGCAAGAGCCCGCGCAGCGCCAAGGACCCGAACGCCGGCATCCTAGAAGCCGCCATCTACGCCGCCATCTCCACCGGCGCCCTCGCCGCCGCCAAGATGTACGCCGAGCGTCGCGCAGCCGACTACTACACCAAGTCCGCCGGCCACCCGCCGCAGGCGCTCGTCAAGCGCGCCGAGGAAGAGGCCAAGGAAGCCAAGAAGGGCAAGAGCCAGGCGCCTGTCGTCGTCATGAAGTGATTCCCTTCGTGCTGTCGCACCGAGCGTGGCGGCCGAGCCTGCGAGGCCGCCACGCTCGGTGCGACAGCACTCGGGGGAGTCCGCTTCCAGCGGGGTCGCGCACTCAAGGAGTGTTGCGGCCCCGTTGCCGTACCCGGCTCTTCATACCCGCCGGGTTGATCGTTTCCCTGCGTGACGGGGTCGCGCACTCGAGGAGTGTTGCGGCCCCGTTGCCGTACCCGGCGCTTATGCCGCGAGTCTTTTCTCCCCCTTTGGGGTGAAGTGTTACGACGCGTCATGACGGGAGTTTTCGCGTTCCTTCCGCTGCACCGCGACGCGCTGTAGCGTCATCGCATGACGACGACGTCCGCGGGTGAAAACCCCACCAACAGCGGCCCCCACGAGGGCGTTCCCGGCGCGTTCTCCGCGTACCGCGACTACATCCCCGCCACCAAGGGCGTGCACGACGAATCCGTCACCGCCGACGCCAAGATGCGGCCCGACTACTGCACCGTCCTCAGCCGCATCGAAGCCCTCGGCCCCGAACGCCTCACCGCGCGCCTCCGGGAAACCGCCGATGACCTCGAAGAACTGGGCGTCACGATCAACTCCAAGGACGGCAACCGCCCCTACCCCATCGACATCGCGCCCCGCATCATCACCGCCGAACGCTGGGCCGAGATCAGCGCCGGCCTCGAACAGCGCGTGCGCGCGCACGAGCTGTTCCTGCGTGACGTCTACGGCCCGGGCGAAATCCTCAAAGCCGGCCGCATCGACCGCGAGGTCCTGCGCCGCGCGCCCGGCTACTCCAAGGACGGCCACAAGGTGCCCGAAGGGTTCGTCCGCGCCGGCCTGTGCGGGCTCGACCTCGTCTCCCCCTCCGCCGGCGAGTGGATCGTCCTGGAGGACAACCTGCGGATGCCCGGCGGGCTCGGCATGAGCCACATCAACCGGCGCATCCTCGAAGACCACTTCGCCGAGATCCTGCCCACGCCCGGCAAACTGCGTCACCCCCGCGAGGCCTACCCCATCCTGCGCGAAGCCTTCCTCGCGGCAGCAGCTCTCGTCGAGGGCGCAGACGCCGACGACGAACTCGGCCTGTGCATGGTCTCCCCCGGTGAAACCGACACCACGTGGTACGAGCAGAACCTCGTCAGTGGCGAAATCGGCGCGGCCCTCGTCACCGCCGACAAACTGCTCGTCGACGACGGCATCCTCTACCGCCTCGACGGTGACGATCGCCACCGCGTCCACCTCCTCAACCCGCGGATGGGCGAGGAGGAACTGTTCGGCTCCGAGGGCGCCGACGGGCGCAAGCTCGGCGAGACACTGCGCGACGTCATGGCTGCCGGTGCCGTCACCATCATCAACGCCCCCGGCAACGGTCTCGCCGACGACAAGGCCGTCTACGCACTCGTGCCCTACATGATCGATTTCTACCTCGGCGAGGAACCCCTCATCGGCCAGGTGCCGACGTTGCTGTGCTCCGACGAGAAGCAGCGCGAGGAGGTCCTCGACCGGCTCGACGAGCTCGTCGTCAAGCCCATCGACGGCTACGGCGGCACCGGCATCACCGTCGGTCCCGAGTGCTCCGAGGACGAACTCGAGGAGCGACGCAGCGAAATCCGAGAGACGCCGGCGCGGTTCGTCGCGCAGGACATCATCCCGCTCTCCACACTGCCGACGCTCTCCGACGGAGCATTCGCGCCCAGTCACGTCGATCTGCGAGCCTTCGTCATGCAACGCCCGGACCCGGACGACCCCTCTCGCACGAACGCCCAGACGGCGCCCACCGCGATGACGCGAGTCGCTCCGGTGGGCACGATGATCGTCAACGTCTCCGCGGGCGGAGGCGGGAAGGACACCTGGATCAAGTCGTGAGCTTCAACCCCCGAACGAGCGAGACCTCGCCCGCCCGGCCGTCGGTACGCCACTCACTTCACCCGTGCCTGTCCCCCGACGGCAAGCTGCTCGCCGCCGTCGTCATCGACGAGGACGGCTACCCGCACGCCGTGCAACGTCCGCTCGCCACACCCGACGGCGTCGGTGCCGGCCCCGAACGCACCGTGCCCATCCCGACGCCGGGCCCGGTGCGCAACGTCGCGTACTCCCACGACGGTCACTGGATCGCCTGCGAGGTCGCCCCCGACGGTGGTGAGCGCGAGGAGATCTGGCTGTTCACCACCGACCCGGACGACCAGAGCGCGGTCAACCCGTTCGAGTTCACCGACGCGACCGTGCAGATCGTCTGCTGGGACGGCGTCGAACTCGCCCTCACCGCCATCGACGACTCGGGTCTGGCCGAAGGTCGCGTCCTGTCCGCCGTCACCCAGGACGTGCGCGTCGTCGACCGGCGGGTCGGCGGCGAACTCGTCCACGTCCGCGATGGCGTGGCGCTGTTCCGCGTCGGTTCGCGTGGCCACCGCGAGTTGCTGCGCGTCGACGTCGGGGGCGCCTGGTGGCCGCTTCTGCCGCCCGACCCCGGGTCGACGACCGACGCCGGCGTCGTGCTCGACGCAGGGCACGAGAGCGGAGTCATGCGAGCCCTCGTGCGCAGCGACCACCACGGCGAACGCTTCCGCCTGCTCGACGTGCGCGTCGGCCCCGACGGCACCGACGTCCGTGAACTCGCCGCGCGGGCCGACGCCGATCTCGACGAGTTCTCCGTCAGCCGTGACGGGTCCACCGCCACGCTGCTGTGGAACCACGACGGCCGCAGCCGCATCCAGATCCTCGACCTGCGCTACGGCGAACCCCGCGAACTCCCCGCGCCGCGCTTGCCGAAGGTCGTCGTCACCTCGCCGTCCCTCACCGCGGACGGACGGCTGCTCACGTTCTGTGTGCAGGGCCCCGAGTTCCCACCGCGCGTCGTGCTCTGGGACGTCGCGCACGGCACGTGGACCGGCGACGAGCCCGGCGCGAACCTGTCGCCCGAGGATCCGAGACCACCCATCGGTGCGCCCGGCCCGCTCGCGCGCTACAGCGCGGAGCCGAAGGGCGAAACGGCAGCGCCCGACCCAGAGGCCGACGAGGCTGACTCACGTCCCCTCACCGTGCTCGTCGACGCCGGCAGCGCGACGTTCGTCCCCGAACTCGTGCGCTACCCCGCACGCGACGGCCTCGAGCTCACGGCGTGGGTCTACCGCTGCGGTGACGAGCCCGCGCCGACGATGGTCTACTTCCACGGTGGCCCCGAGGGGCAGTCGCGGCCGAGCTACAACAACGTGCTGCGTCAGGCCGTCGACGCGGGCTACACCGTCGTCGCGCCGAACGTGCGTGGTTCGTCCGGCCAGGGGCGTGCGTTCAGCCACGCCGACGAGCGCTACTCGCGCCTGTCAGCCATCGACGACGTCGCCGACACCGTCGCCCACCTCGTGAAGACCGGCATCTCCGACCCCGAGAAGTTGGTGGTCAGCGGACGCTCGTACGGCGGTTACCTCACCCTCGCGACGCTCGTGCGTCACCCCGAGCTGTGGCGTGGCGCCATCGCAGCCTGCGGCATGAGCGACCTCGAAACGTTCTACCGCGACACCGAGCCGTGGATCGCCGTCGCCGCTCTGCCGAAGTACGGCCACCCCCTCCAGGAGCGCGAACTGCTGCAGGAGTTGTCGCCGATCCACGGGCTGGGAGAGGTCATCGTTCCCGTGCTCTTCGTCCACGGCGCGCACGACACCAACGTGCCCGTCAACGAGACACGTCAGGCCATCGCCGTCCTGGAGTCGAACGGGGTGGGCACCGACCTGCTCCTGTTCGAGGACGAAGGCCACGAGTTCGTCAAGAGAGCCAACCGGCACCGCCTCGGTGACCGGGTCGTCGCATTTCTCGAGGAGGTACTGGGCTGATGTTCGGTCGAGGCAAAGGTTCCAAGGCGCCGGAGGGCGACCTCGCCGCGCAGGTCGTCGAGTGGCGGCGGTGGCTTCACGAGAACGCCGAGCGTTCGTACGAGGAGCACGAGACGACGGATTACGTCGCCTCAGTGCTCGAGGACATGGGCCTCAAGGTTCACCGCTTCGACATGGGCACCGGTCTGTGGTGTGACGTTCCCGCCGCCGACGGAGCCTCGTCGAAGGACGTCGTGGGGCTGCGCGCCGACATCGACGCCCTGCCCATGACGGAGGACACGGGGCTCGACTTCGCGAGCGCCAACGAGGGCGTCAGCCACGCGTGCGGGCACGACGCGCACACGGCCATGCTGCTCGGCGCCGCGTCGCTGCTCGTGGCCGACCCGCCCCCGCAGCCCGTGCGCCTCATCTTCCAGCCGGCCGAGGAGACACAGCCCGGCGGTGCGAAAAAGTGCGTCGAGGAGGGCGTCACCGACGGTCTGACGCAGCTCATGGGGTTGCACTGTGACCCACACCGTCCCACCGGCGAGGTCGGGGTCATCGCCGGCCCCATCACCTCCTCGAACGCCAACTTCGGCATCACCGTGACGTCGTCGGGCGGTCACACGGCCCGTCCGCACGAGACGGGCGACACGATCTTCGCCGCTGCGCAGATCGTCACCGGGCTGACGGCGGCGCTCGACCGCCGCGTCGACCCGCGCGCCGGCGCGGTGCTGACGTTCGGTTCGATCAACGGCGGCAGTGCGGTCAACGTCATCCCCGCGAAGGTGGAGATGTGGGGCACGCTGCGCAGCGCGAAGCGTGACGTGTGGGAGATCGGCGAGGAACTCGTCACGACGTCCGTCGCGTCGATCGCGGCCACGTTCGGCGTGGAGGCTGAGGTCACGTACACCCAGGGGCCTCCGCCGGTCATCAACGACGAGGAGTGCGCCGAGCGGGCGCGCGCGGCCGTCGTCTCGGTGTTCGGTGAGGAGGGTGTCGGCACAGCGGAGCAGTCCTCCGGCGGCGACGACTTCTCCTGGTACCTCGACTCCGTGCCCGGCGTCTACCTACGCTTCGGCGTCCACTCCGGCAAGGGCGAGGAGACCGACCTGCACCACCCGGGGTTCCTGCTCGACGAGGACGCCCTCGCCGACGGCGCCCGCCTCTTCGACGCCTTCGCCCGCGGCTGACACCACGCTCCGGCCCACATGGTGACAGTTGGGGTACTTGGTGACGTTCAACCGTCACCAAGTACCCCAACTGTCCCCAACTTCTCCGGAGGCTTCACGCCGCTCGCGTGACAGCCATCGCCTCGCGGATCGTTCGAACCAACCGAACCGGCGGCGACAGGTCGCTCCAGGTGAAGCGCACCACGACGTAGCCAAGTCGCCGCAGTCGCATTTCGCGTCGCTTCTCGGCACGCAGCGCCTCGGGGTGCGTGTACTTCACCATGCCGTCGAACTCGAGGACGACACGAGTCCCTTCGACGAGGAAGTCAACGCGGGCGAACGGGAGCGACTCGTCGTCCCAGATCTCCACCTGCGGAATCACTGCGATTCCGGCATCCCGGCAGATCAACCGCAGGAGTGATTCGCCGGCGGATTCGATCGCTCCGTCGGCGAGCTCGACCGCTGCACGAGCCTGCCCGACACCGGCCTTGCGACCGTAGGCGACCAGTGCTGATTCGAGCTCCCCCGGGGTTCCGCCCTCGAACAGGTAGGAGTCGGCACTCACGACACCCGCCCGCAGACCTTCGTGTGCGGCAACCTCGATGGCGGCCTCAGCGGCAGCCTGCACACCCAGCCCATCGACCTGCTCCGGCGCCTCGCCCCAGGCCCGACGGCACACGAAGTCGTCGCGCCTCGATTGCACCCGTGGGTGGCGCGCCACTTCGATGCGATCAGGGAACCGCAGGACCGCGAGCCGGTGAACCACGAGGGCGGATCCGCCGATGAGGTGCGCCCCCGGGAGCGTCTGCAGGAGTGCCTCACAGCGGCGCACATGGTGAAGTCGACGAGCGGCGAAGTGGTCCATGTCCGCGGCGCACGGATCGACGATGCCGTACGCCCCGTAGCTGTACGACGTCACGAAGCCTGCGCGACGCCACGCCCTCAGCGTTGAGACGTCGATCCCTGCGGAGGCGAGATCACGCCGGGTGACGTAGGTGAGGCCGTCTGCCAGACGGCGGGCGAGATACGGCGGTAAGGGAGCGGCGGGCATGTCTCAAGGCTGGATCGACTCGGCAACGTTGTCACGCATGGCCATCTCGACCCTGTGGATAACTCGGAGTTGGTGGCAGTTGGGGTACCTGGTGACGGTTGAACGTCACCAGGTACCCCAACTGTCACCAACTTCTGGCGCCTCCTGCGTCAGGCGCGGCGGCGGTGGAAGAAGTCGGTGAGCACCTCGGCACACTCGGCTTCGCGGATGCCGCCGACCACCTCGATGCGGTGCGTGGAGCGGGAGTCACGCACGACGTCCCACAGCCCACCGCACGCGCCGGCCTTGCGGTCCCACGCGCCGAGCACGATGCGCGGCAGCCTCGCCTGGACGGCGGCACCGGCGCACATGAGGCACGGTTCGAGCGTGACGACGAGCGTGCAGCCGTCGAGGCGCCAACTCCCGCGGGACGTCGCGGCCCGCCGCATCGCGACGATCTCCGCGTGCCCGGTCGGATCGCCGTCCGCCTCACGCAAGTTCGCGCCGACACCGGTGACGGCGCCGCCCTCGTCGACGACGAGCGCCCCCACCGGAACGTCCCCCGCAGCCGCCGCTTCGCGCGCTCGGGCGAGGGCGTCCGCCATCCACGTCGCATACGTCGTCTCGACGGCAGGTGCTGCAGGCAGGTCCACGGGTTAAGTTTGTCCCATGCGTGTCATCGTCGCCGACCACCCGCTCATCTCGCACAAGCTCACGACGCTGCGGGACAAGCGCACCGACTCCCCCACGTTCCGCCGCCTCGCGGACGAACTCGTCACGCTGCTCGCGTACGAGGCCACGCGCGACGTGCGCGTCGAAGAGGTCGACGTCGAGACCCCGGTGACGAAGGCGCGCGGCATCAAGCTCGCCACGCCGCGTCCCCTCATCGTGCCGATCCTGCGCGCCGGGCTCGGCATGCTCGACGGCATGGTGCGGCTGCTGCCGACGGCGGAGGTCGGCTTCCTCGGCCTGGTGCGCAACGAGGAGACCCTCGAGGCCACCACGTACGCCAACCGTCTGCCCGACGACCTCTCGAGCCGCCAGGTCTACGTCGTCGACCCGATGCTCGCCACGGGTGGCACGCTGGCCGCGACGATCGACTACCTCGTCGAGCGCGGCGCCGACGACATCACCGCCGTCGTCCTCATCGCGGCACCCGAGGGCGTCGAGAAGCTGCGCGAACTCACGGCGCACATCAACGTTCCGATCACCGTCGTCACCGGCGCGATGGACGAGAAGCTCAACGAAAACGGCTACATCGTGCCCGGCCTCGGCGACGCGGGAGACCGCCTCTACGGCATCGCGAAGAACGACGCCTGAGATTCGCCGTCACTGGCGGCGCGACGGCTCACCCCAGGTCGATCGTATCGCCCCAGCCGACGTCACGCGCCTGCTTGTAGAGCGCGCCCCGCTTCTTGCTCACGACGGCGCGGCGCACCTGTCCACTGGCGTTCGAGGCATCGTTCGATTCGCACACCTGCAGTTCGACAAAGCCTTTGTTCTTGCGCGGGTGCCGGATGACACGCGCCGGCTGCTCACTGGCTGACGCGTCGGCGGCCGGAGCCGCGAAGCCCTGCGCGAGATGCGCCGGTCGTCGCACCATCGCGACGTAGCTGAACTTCTCGTCCTCGTGCGACAGTTCGCCGCCCTTGATCTGCCGGTGCACCGACGAGCGATTCACCCGGGCCGCGAAGTGACACCAGTCGGGCTCGTCCTTCGCCAGCAGGGGGCACTCGCCTTGGTGCGGGCACGGCGCCGCCACCTGCCAGGTCTCCGCGAGCAACTGATCGCGCGCTCGCAGGATGCGGCGGTAGCCGTCCGGCGTCCCGGGTTCGACGATGACGATGGCGCGCGTCGCAGCAGCAGCCGCCTCGGCGACGATCTTGTCGGCCTGCTCGCTCGTCAGTTCGCTGAGCACGTACGAGACGGTGACGAGCTCAGCCCCACCCGCGGACGGCGACCCGACGGAGACGTTCCACGACCCGACGCGCCCTTCCTGCCATACGGTGCGCGCGAGCGCGGACACCCCGCTGGCCTTCGCCAAGCGCTGCCCCAGGTCGAGTGCTTCGGGCACCTGATCGAGAACGCTCACTTCCTCGAGCGAGTCGAAGACGTCAGCGGCCGCCCAGGCCGCGGCCCCCGTCCCGCCGCCGAGGTCGGCGAGCGAACGCACGGAGCCCGCCTCGAACGTCCCCGATGCCGCGAGCGCCCGCAGCGCGGCGCGCACCGCGCCGAACGTCGCCGGCATCCGGTAGTGGGCATAGGCCAGGACGTCGACCGGCTTGGCGAGGATGGGGTCGGACGCCGCAGCGACCGCGCGGTAACGCGTCGACAGCCGCTCGACGGCCGCCGTCAACTGCTTGAGCGCCGTCCCCGATGCCTCGCGCTCGAGGGCTTCACGCAACGTCATCGACAGATCCACAGGCGCGAGCCTACTGATCCGTGCCCCGGCGCGCCTTCTTCGCTCATACCCCAGGCGCTGGAAGAATGCACGAGTTGCCCGTCCCTCTTTGGGCGCGTCGCCCACCCGAGAGAGAAGACATCGAAATGGACAAGATCAACTTCAAATCGATCCTGAAGTTCTTGTTGTTCGCGTTCCTCATCTACGCCATCTTCAGCTCGCCCGGTCAGTCGGCGGACGTCGTCCGCTCCATCGGCAACGTCCTGCGCAACGCGGTCACCAACCTGGGCGAGTTCTTCGACGCGTTGCTCGGCAAGAGCTGACGCCATGGGCCCGCTGCGCCCGACCCGCCCGTCCGAGAGCGTCGCCGGGTACCTCGCCAGGAACGAGCACGTCGTTCTCGAGATGAAGCAGCACTGGGCGCAGCTCCTGCCCGCCCTCAGCTCCTGTCTGCTCGGTCTCGTCCTCGTCGTCGTCGCGGGCCTCAGCGCCCCCGCCTGGATGGGCCCGGTGACCAATGCGGCCTGGTGGATCTGGCTCGTCCTCCTCCTTCACTTCTTCTGGCGCCTCTTCGAGTGGTGGGACAAGACCTTCGTCATCACGAACAAGCGCCTCATCCTCCTGCACGGCCTCTTCTTCAAGAAGGTCGCGATGATGCCGCTGTCCAAGGTGACCGACATGTCGTACAACCGCTCCCCTGCGGCGCGCATCCTCGGTTACGGCACGTTCGTCATCGAGTCGGCCGGCCAAGAGCAGGCGCTCAACGTCATCGACTACGTGAGCGAGCCCGACTCGAAGTACCGCGAGATCTGCGGTCTCATCTTCGGCGTCGGTGACGACGAGGGCCACCCCTCGCGGCATCCGCATCATTCGGACGAGGTGTTCGACCCGTACCGCGACGAAAACAAGACACTCCCGGTCCGCGTTCGCACGCGCGACACGCAATTCGGGACAGACGAACGTCCCGGTCGCACCCGCGGACCGGTTCCGCGCTCCAGCGATGAGACCGATCCTTACGGAATGGTCACTTTCAGCCGTCCGCTCTGGGCCGACGAGTGTGACCGTGCTTACGGTGAATTTCGTGACGTGGGCGAGGAATCGGACGACACGGACGATGACTCGGCTTGGTCGGTGAGCCGCGAACACGCGACCGCCCCACAGACCATCCGGCGCTCTCGGTATGCGGACACACCCTCCACATGGCGAGACGGCGAGTAATCTCACACGGTTAAAACTCACCTGTGGAAGGTCGCTCCTATGAGCCTTTTGCGTACCAAGTCGATCGAGGCTTCGATCGCTGACTCGGAGGCGTCCGAGTTCCAGCTGAAGAAGAATCTCTCGGCTCTCGACCTCACCGTTTTCGGTATCGGCGTCATCATCGGCGCCGGTATCTTCACGGTGACCGGCAGCGCCGCCGCCACGATGGCCGGCCCCGCCATCGTCCTGTCGTTCCTGCTCGGCGCCGTCTGCTGTGGCCTCGCCGCGCTGTGCTACGCCGAGCTCTCCTCGACCGTGCCTGTCTCGGGTTCGGCCTACACGTTCTCGTACGCGACGATGGGTGAACTCATCGCCTGGATCGTCGGTTGGGATCTGCTCCTCGAGCTGATCCTCGCCGCCGGCGTCGTCGCTCAGGGCTGGAGCGCGTACTTCAACATCCTGTTCGGCGAGTGGGGCCTCAAGCTGCCCGAGAAGCTGCAGGGAGGCACCGGCTGGTTCGACCACTTCGACCTCGCCGCCTTCGGTCTCGTCGCCGCGCTGACCTGCCTCATCGCCGTCGGCATCAAGGAGTCGCTGCGCATCAACTTCGCGCTCGTGGCTGTCAAGGTCTTCATCGTGCTGTTCATCATCGTGATGGGTATCCAGTACATCGACGCGAAGAACTACACCCCTTTCATCCCGCCGGCTCAGCAGCTCGAGGGTGAGTCGCAGACGATGCACCGCCCGCTGTGGGAGATCCTCACCGGCATGGAGCCGCAGGCCTTCGGCGTCATGGGCGTCATCTCAGGTGCCGCCCTCGTGTTCTTCGCCTACATCGGCTTCGACGTCGTCGCGACGACGGCCGAGGAGACCCGCAACCCGAAGCGCGACCTGCCGATCGGCATCATCGGCTCCCTGGTCATCTGCACCATCCTTTACGTGTCCGTCTGCCTCGTCATCACCGGCATGGTGAAGTACGACAAGATCGACCCGAAGGGAGCGCTCGCAGCAGCCTTCCGAGACGCGGGGCACCCCGGTTATGCGCAGATCATCTCCGCAGGTGCTGTGGCCGGTCTGGCCACCGTCGTCATGACCCTCATGATCGGCGCCACCCGCGTCATGTACGCGATGTCGCGTGACGGCCTCCTGCCGCGCGGCATGGCCAAGACGAACCCCAAGACGGGTACGCCGGTGCCGATGACGCTCGTCATGGGCTTCCTCATCGCGGTTGCAGCGGCCACCATCCCGATCGGCGAGTTCGAAGAGATGGTGAACATCGGTACCCTCTCGGCGTTCTTCCTCGTCTCGCTGGCCGTGCCGATCATGCGTAAGGCCCGCCCCGATCTCGAGCGTCCGTTCAAGGTGCCGGGCAGCCCGGTTCTGCCGTGGCTGTCGGCGGCGATCTGCCTCTACCTCATGCTCAACCTGCCGGTGGAGACGTGGCTGCGATTCGCCGTCTGGCTCCTCATCGGCTTCATCATTTACTTCGCCTACGGTCAGCGCCACTCGCGCGTCGGTCGCAACCCGCAGTTGCAGGGCGGCGTCGGTGACGGCGTGTACGCCACCGACCTCGACTCCTCGGTGGGCGAAGGATTCACGAAGGACGAGCGCTACTCGTCCGACGAGCGCCACTGACGCTCACCTTCGGGTCACGAGGGCCTCGCTCCGGCAATCTGCTGGGGCGGGGCCTTCGTCGTGCCGGCTCGGACACCTGAACGGCCGCGTAAACTTGGCTGGTCGCCCCGAGCCCGGAGCGGCCACCCGCCCACGTCACACCAGAGGTTCGTTCATGGCCATCCGCCCCATCACCATCGTCGGCCACAAGGCTCTGCACTCCCCGACGAAGCGGGTCAAGGAGATCACGGACGACATCCGCACCCTCGTCGACGACATGTTCGAGACGATGGAGGCCGCGAACGGCGTCGGCCTCGCGGCGAACCAGGTGGGCGTCAAGCAGCGCATCTTCGTCTACGACTGCCCCGACGACGACCTCGGCGAGAACCGCAAGGGCGTCGTCATCAACCCGAAGCTCGAGAAGGGCCGCGTGCCCGCCGGCGAGGCCGACGAGGAGAACGACAACGAGGGCTGCCTCTCGGTGCCGGGTGAGCACTTCCCGACGGCGCGCGCCGACTGGGCGAAGGTGACGGGTACCGACCTCGACGGCAACGAGGTCGTCCTCGAGGGGCACGGCTTCTTCGCCCGCATGCTCCAGCACGAGACCGACCACCTCGACGGCTACCTCTACCTCGACCGCCTCACCCCGACGATGCGCCTCGAGTCGCGCGAGGCCGTCAAGGACCGCGGCTGGCAGTACGACGGCCTGACGAAGTGGGACCCGGCCACCACGAAGGCCGAGGACGTCTGAGCGTAGTCCGGCACTCGAACCCACCATCTTCGCGGGAGGTTAGCCTGGGGCCATGAAGGCCGAGGCAGTCTCCACACCGCACACGTACCACGGCGAGGGTGTCATCTGGCACAACGACTGGGGCAACGGGCACGCGGCCCTGCGCTACGTCGACATGCTTGCCGGCGACGTGCTCGAACTGCAGGACGACGGCGACGTGCGTCGCTTCCACGTCGGCGACGTCGCGGCAGCGCTGCGCCCCCGCCTCGGCGGCGGCGCGATCGTCGCCACGGAGCGCGGCTTCGCGCTCACACGCTCCGCCGACTTCGACGACATCGAGCGCATCGACGACCTGTGGCCCGCCGATCACGAGCCGCGCACCCGTTTCAACGACGGCGGATGCTCCCCCGACGGTTCCTTCTACATGGGCTCCATGGCCTACGACCAGAGCGAAGGCGCCGCGTCGATGTGGCGTCTCGACCCCAACCACATGCCGTCGCACGTCTTCGGCGACGTGACGATCTCGAACGGCCTGTGCTGGTCGCCGGACGGCTCCCTCGCCTACTACAACGACACCCCGACGCGCACGATCCAGGTCTTCGACTGGAACCCCGAGGACGGCCTCGTGAACCCGCGCCCCTTCGTCCGCCTCGAGGACGGGATCGGCTACCCCGACGGCCTCACGGTCGACGCCGAGGGCGGCGTGTGGACGGCACTGTTCGGCGGGTCCGCGGTTCGCCGCTACGACGCCGCCGGCGAGCTCTCCGAGATCGTCGAGGTCGGCCCTTCGCAGGTGACCTGCCCGGCCTTCGGGGGCGTCAACCTCGACACGCTCTACATCACGACGTCGCGCGAGAACCTGCCCGACGACGCGGAACCCGAGGCCGGTGCGCTCTTCGCCTGTACGCCCGGCGTCATCGGTCTGCCGACGCTCCCCTACGGCGGCTGAGCAGGCCGTTAGCCCGTGGCAGGAGCCGATTCGCGTTTCGGCCTGCAGATGTGTAAAGTTCTATCTCGTTGCAACGCGCGATAAGCGCCTCGCAGCCCGCACCCGTAGCTCAACGGATAGAGCATCTGACTACGGATCAGAAGGTTTGGGGTTCGAATCCCTACGGGTGCACTCTGTGTTGAGACAGATGGAAGAGGCCCTCACTTCGGTGAGGGTCTCTTGCTTTGTTCCCGAAACCTCCTACGCCCGGATGTCACACCTCTCCCGGCGAACGGCTCACCTCCGGCGGTAGTTGAACGTAGAATCACCCTGGCTGTCATCGCAGCCACGAAGCGCCTCCCCTCGAGCACCTGCAACGGCCCGCCCCACAAGGCGCGGTCCACGTCAGGATGACGCGTCAGGGTCGGGTGCACGACCACGCCTGATCCTGAAGGACATTTCCATGCGCACGATGCCCGTACTCGCCACTGCCACGATGATGCTCGCCGCCCCGATGCTGGCACCGGCCGCTCAGGCGGCGCCCGCCGTGAAGTTCTCGCGCTGGGTCGTCGACCTGCCGGGCAACGACAAGGTGACGGCTGCCAACCTCAACAAGGAGTACATCACCCTCACCAACACGACCGCGAAGACGATCACCATCGGCGGCTACCGCGTTTCGGACAGGGGCTCCAAGCACGTCTACGTCATCCCGAAGGGCTTCAAGCTCGGGGCCAAGAAGTCGGTCGTCATTCGCTCCGGACAGGGCAAGAACTCCTCGACGACGCTCTACTGGGGTCAGGCCGTCAAGGGCCTCAAGCCGGTGAGCCGCAACAGCTTCGTGTGGAACAACAGCGGTGAAACCGCCACCCTGCGCAACGCTGCCGGCAAGGCCGTCCACGTCTGCACGTACAAGAAGAACAAAAGCGGCTCGACATCCTGCTGACCGGAGCTGTGACGTGGGCCTGAGCGGGACGACGTTCGTCCTGCTCGGGCTCCTCGTCTGCGCCGGTGCCTTCGTCCAGCGCATTGCCGGGTTCGGCCTGGCCGTCGTCGCGGCGCCATTCGTCGTGACGTTCGCGCCGCAGGTCATGCCGGCGGCGCTTCTGCTCGTCGTCCTGCCCCTGCCTGTCGTCGAGATCCTGCGCAACGGGCGAGACATCCTGTGGCGCCCGTTCGGCTGGGCCACCGGCTTCCGTGCGCTCACCATGCCGCTCGGCGTCTGGGTCGTGGCGCAAGCCTCTGGCGACGCCATATCCCTCGGGGTGGCCTTCATGGTGCTCGTCGCAGTGGCCGGATCCCTCACCCGCGTGCGGGTACGCGCCGGGACCGTGACGTCGTCCGTCGCCGGCGCCCTCACCGGCGTCTCGGCGACGGCTGCGTCGATCGGCGGCCCCTTCTTCAGCCTCGCGCTTCAGGAGGAGCAGCCACAACGCGCACGCTCCACGCTCGCGCCGTTCTTCCTCGTCGGTTCGCTACTGTCACTCACCGGTCTCGTCGTCGGAGGTCAGCTACCTCGCGACGCCTGGACGGCCGGCCTCGGGTGGCTGCCGTTCATGGCCGTCGGCGCGCTGCTGGCCCAGCCGTTGCGTCACCGTATCGATCAGGCTCGCTTCAAGCGGGTCGTTTTCGCCCTCGCGACGACGAGTGCGTTGGGCGTCATCGCCCGCGTTGCACTGACGTAGCGCTCACCGCACAACCGTGCGGGTATTGCCGTCGCGCCGGGTCCAGCCGCGAGCGTCGAGGTGCTCGAGAAGCGGGATGACGACACGGCGGGTCGTGCCGAGAGCCTGACGCGCATCGCTCGTCGTGAACGGCTGCGGGAGCGCCGCGAGCTCACGCATGGCCTGCGCCGGCGCATCCGGCAGCAGGACGATGTCCGCCGGCTGCGCTCGCAGGCGCAGCACGAGTCCCCGCTCGGCCGCGGCAGCAATCTCCCGGGAGCCGAGTTTCCAAGCGGTGAGGTCGTCGGCCTCAGGAGCATCGAAGGGGCTCGCCTGCAGGCGTTCACGGAGCTGGGCCAGGGCGGTGTCCGCTCCGCCCAGGTCACGTCGGTGTTCGGCGCCCCGCACGCGTCCGGCGTCCACGTCCAGGCCGGAGGCCGCGGCCAGCAGATGGACGACGGCGGGGGACGTGTCGAGTTCGCGCGCGAGCGCTGCAACAGCGACACCAGGGCTCAGCGGGTCACGGGCGTCTTCGCTCACGAGTTCGTCGAGTTGTTGCGACCACGCGGTCACCTGCGCGGCCGACACCGCCACGCGGTCGACGATCCCGAAGCCGTCTCCGTTCGGCAGAGCCAGTGGCCAGTCGCCCCAACCCGTCGCTCCGGCGCCTTCGAGCCAGGCGACCGAAACGTGCCCCCGGTCGACGACGAGATCGGACGCGCGGCCGCTCTCCCACCCCGCCAACGTCGCGGCGCGGGCGGCTCCAGCACCGCGCCGCTCGAGCGGTGGCGGGTCGAGATCGAGCACGGTGGCGCCTGCGTGGATGCGCGCGGCCGAGTCGTCGCGCACGATGACGCGATCCCCCAGCCGCAGCGGCAGCGGTGATTCGAGCCGCAGTCGGGCGGTCTCGTCGTCGAACGGCCGCACACGGGCAGGCACAGCCGCAGTGCCGACGTGCACGGAGACCTCACGCGAGGACTCCGACCACGCGCAACCCGTCTCACGGCGCACGTCGATCGTCGTGGACTCCAGACCCCCGGCGGGACGAAGCAGCGCGCTGCCGCGGGGAGCGGCGTCCCGGGTGATCCCGCGCAACCCCACAGCGCAACGCGAGACGGGGCCGACCTCGTCACGCGATTCTCCGAGCACCTGGAGAGAGCGGATCGTCGCGCGCTCGCCCGCGACGCTCACCTCGTCCCCCACGCGCAACGTGCCGTGGGCGAGTGTGCCGGTGACGACGGTGCCCGCACCCTTGACCGAGAAGGAGCGGTCGAGCCACATCCGTACCGAGCCTTCACCGTCGAGCGGTGGCATGCCCGCCACGAGGTCGTCGAGGGCCGAACGGAGTTCACCGATGCCGTCGCCCTGCACGGCGTCCGTCTGGACGACGCGCACGGCTCCGAGGGAGGTCTGCGCGATGTGCTCGAGAGCAGAGCGGCGCACTTCGGCGACGCGGTCGGCGTCGGCGAGGCCGCACCGGGTGAGGACGAGCAGACCCGTCTCGAGTCCGAGTGCGTCGATGGCGTCGAGGTGTTCGCTCGACTGCGCCTGCCACCCCTGATCGGCTGCGACCACGAGCATGACGGCGGGAGCGGGCCCGAGACCGGCCAGCATGTTGCCGATGAACCTTCGGTGACCCGGCACGTCGACGAAGGCGACGTGCTCACCGCTTGGCAACTCCAGACCCGCGAATCCGAGGTCGATCGTGAGGCCGCGGCGCTTCTCCTCGGCCCACCGGTCGGGGTCGGTGCCGGTGAGCGCCTGAACGAGTGTGCTCTTGCCGTGGTCGACGTGCCCGGCCGTGGCGATGACCCGCATGGTCAGTGGCCCACGGCAGCAGCGACGGCGAGAATGGCCTCCCCCACTTCGTCATCGGATTCGCTTGGCACACAGCGAAGGTCGACCAGGGTGCGCCCGCCGTTTGTCCGTGCGACCACGCACGGCTCGCCGAGCCGCAAGGGCTCCGCGAAGCTGTCAGGGAGGGCAACCGCGAGACTCGGCAACGGCACACCGGGGGCCCCACCACCACCGACGCGGGCGTCCACTTCGACGACGTCGCCGCCGACCCGGCGAGCGAGTCGTTCCGTGCGCTCGCGAAGGGTCTCCGGCGTTTCCCGAAGGGCTGTGAGGACGGGCGGGACGGGGCCTCGCAGGGTTGCCTCGAGGGCTGCGAGCGTCAGCTTGTCGGTGCGCACAGCACGAGCGAGAGGATGACGTCGGATGCGCTCGAGCGCGTCGGCGTCGCCGAGCACGAGGCCGGCCTGCGGGCCGCCGAGGAGCTTGTCGCCGCTCGCAGTGACGACGGTGGCACCCTCGTCGAGCCACGTCGCGGCGTCGGGCTCGTCGGGCAGGACCCGTTCGGGCGCGAGTAGGCCGCTGCCGACGTCCGCGACGACGGGCAGGCCCAGTGTCGCGAGTTCAGCAACGCGCGGCACACCGGCGAAACCCTCGACGCGATAGTTACTCGTGTGCACCTTGAGGATGGCCCCTGCGTCCCCCGACGCAGCCTCGTAGTCGCGAAGGTGCGTGCGGTTGGTCGTACCGACCTCGCGCAGACGGATTCCTGCGGACTGGAGGAGGTCGGGCAGACGGAACCCGTCGCCGATCTCGACGAGTTCGCCGCGGCTGACGATGACCTCGCGCCCCTCGGCGAGTGTCAGGCAGGCCAAGAGCAACGCAGCGGCCCCATTGTTGACGACGAGGGCGCCCCCCGCTGCGGGGACGCGTTCGCGGAGGGCTTCGAGGGCGCCGCGGCCACGCGGTGCCCGACGTGCTGTGGTGGGGTCGAACTCCACATCGACGTGACCTGCCGCGGCGAGCAGCGCCTCGCGGGCAGCGTCGCCGAGGGGCGCGCGACCGATGTTGGTGTGCACGACGACTCCGGTTGCGTTGATGACCCGGCGCAGCGTCGTCACCGATCCGGGAAGCGCTTCGAGGGCGACGGCCGCCACGGCGTCGGGCGCGAGTTCTCCTGAGCGAGCGCGGCGTTGGGCTTCGACAACAGACGCCTTGACGACGTCGACGCCGAGTCGGCGGACAGCCGAAGCGAAGCGCGCATCGGCGAGCAGTGCGTCGGTACGCGGGATGCTGCGGCGCGGGTCGTCATTCACCCGGCCATCCTCTCAGGCGAGCCTGCGAGGAAGCTCGCCGTGTCGCACCGAGCCAGAGACCGAGCCTGCGAGGAAGGCCCGTGTCGCACCGAGCCAGAGGCCGAGCCTGCGAGGAAGGCCCGTGTCGCACCGAGCCAGAGGCCGAGCCTGCGAGGCCGCTGGCCGGAAGACGCGGCAAAACAGGCCAAAGCTTTCCGAGCCTGCGAGGAGAAGTTTGGCGGAGGTGGACAGGAATCGAACCTGCCAAACCGAGATACTCGGTTTCACCGGTTTTGAGGACCGGGGGGCCCACCAGGAACCCTGACACCTCCGTGTTCAACGGTAGTGAATGTTGGTCCATTCACCAAGCGAACACGCTTTCGCGGATGGCGCGATTCGATCGTGCATGACCTGCGGCAGGCGAATCTCAGGCCGCCAGGTTCGCACCGGCCCCGATCACATCCCAGTGAGAGCCGTGCGTAGGGTCGGACCATGGAGCCGATTCGATTGACGCAGTTCGCCTCCGGTGGCGGGTGCGCGTGCAAGATCCCGCCCGGCGAGTTGGAGGAGGCGGTCAAGGGCCTCGTCGGTGAGCCGAACCCGAGCGTCCTCGTCGGGCTCGACGACGGTGATGACGCCGCAGCGGTCCGTGTCGGCAGCCAGGCCGTCCTGTCGACCGCGGATTTCTTCACCCCGGTCGTCGACGACCCGTACGACTTCGGGCGCATCGCCGCCACGAATGCGCTGTCGGACATCTACGCCATGGGCGGCACCCCTGTCGTCGCGATCAACCTCGTCGGGTGGCCGCGTGAACGGATCGGCCTCGACGTCATGGCCGAGGTGCTCCGCGGCGGCGCGGACATCGGTCGCGCCGCGAACTGCCCCGTCATCGGTGGGCATTCGATCGACGACCCGGAGCCCAAGTTCGGCATGGCCGTCACCGGCATTGCCGATCCGGCCAAGCTGCTGCGCAACGACGCCGCCGAGGCGGGCCTGCCGATCTCGCTGACGAAACCGCTCGGCTCGGGCGTGCTCAACAACCGACACAAGCGCACGGGTGAGGTCTTCGCCCAGGCCGTCGACGTGATGACGACGCTCAATCGGGACGCCTCCGTCGCCGCGGTCGACGCCGGCGCCAAGGCCGCCACGGACGTCACGGGGTTCGGCCTGCTCGGCCACCTGTGGAAGATGATGCGCGCTTCGGGCGTGGCGGCGGAGATCGACGCCGCAGCCGTTCCCTACATCGACGGCGCCCGCGAGGCGGCACGTGACGGCTACGTCTCCGGCGGCACACGCCGCAACCTCGATTGGGTGGCCCCGCACATCGAGTCCGAGGTCGACGAGAACGAACTGCTTCTGCTCGCCGACGCCCAGACCTCCGGCGGGCTCCTCGTCATCGGCGAGGTGCCGGGCGCGCCGATCATCGGCCGCACCGTGACGGGTGAACCCGGCATTCGGGTGCGCTAGAGATTGAGCGCGAAAGTGCTGGTTGTGCACGAAATATCGTGCACAACCAGCGCGTTTCTGCATCAGTCCCGAAGGACCGGGTGACCGTCCGGCCCTGGCAGCGGACGACGTCCGTCGGCCGTGCGCGGACCCGCCGTGATGTTGCCGGTCCCGCCGCGCTCGTCGAGGCGGCGCCGCTGCGGCGCCATCGTGTACTTCGGGTCCTTCGCCGACTCCATTCCCGCTTCGAACACGGCAAAACGGGTACACACCGAACCGGCGACGAAGCACGCTCCCGAAAGCACCGACGCCACCCGCGAGCGCCGCGCGAACAGCGCCGTCCCGACGAAGCCCGCCACGTTGAGCGCCAAACTCGCCTTGTTGAGCTTTCCGGCCGTTCCGTGGTGCAAGGGTTCGCCGACGCCGTGGGCGTCGAGGTGCTTCTCGAGCCGGTTGAGAGCCACGAGGTCGACGGACGACCCGATGAGCGCGAGTGCACGGGCCGGCCCCGCGTGCGCCACCGGCGTCCACACCATCGCGTTTCCGCTCGCCGCGGCCGACGCCGAGCCGGCGAACACGAACGGCAGGTGGTGACGCGACTCGGCCCACGTCGGCGTTGCCGTGTTCGACAGCAGCACAGCGGTGTACGTCGCGAGCGGGCCGGCAGCCAGCGCACCCAGCGCAGCGCTCGGCGCCTCCACGCGTTCGAGTGCGTCCTCGATGAATCCGAGAACGCCGGCGCGCCGAGGCGCCACCGCCCCGCGGCGCACACCACCGACCTGGGCAACGGCGTTTTCCGCGCGCCCCACGAGCGAGGCCAACGAACCGCTGTTCTTGCGCGGCAGCAGACGCAGCGCCTCCAACCCGGCGAGCGGCACTGCGCCCCCGGCGAACGCGGAGAAGATCCACGTACCCACCGACATCGGGGAGCTCAGTTTCGCCACCCGCAGCATGTTGTAGAACCGTTCGGGTCGCCCGAGGTCCACGACGAGCGCAGCGCCGCTGACCGCCGTCGCCACTCCGGACGTCAGGCGCGTGACGCGTCGCAAGGGCGCGTTCCCCGTCACGTACGCGCCAGCCGCGAGCAGCTGCGATCCCGCCGCCAGCCCACCGGTGAAGAGGTAGATCGGAATCGGCGCCTCCCACGGCACCGGCTTGACCACGTTGTGCCCGTAGTACGAGTCGAACTCCACGTCCGGCACGAGCGCGCGCTCGCCGCGTCCCTCGCGGCGGTCGTTCAACCAGTCCGTCGGACGGCGACGCTTGTCACCGCCACCACGGCGGCGGCGTGGACCCTCGGGGTCACGGTAGGAATCGAGCGGGTTCGTCACACGCCACCCCCGACGAACGCGATGGCAGCCGCAGCCGCCATGCCACCGGCCGCGGCGAGCATTCGCTTGTACGACGACGCGAGGTGTCGCGACGGCGCCACCGGGTCGGGCGGCAGCCCGTACACCTCCGGGTCGTCGAGGAGCAGGAACACCGAACCGGTGCCGCCCACACCGTCGTCACTGCCCGCGCCGTACAGGCGCGCCTCCGTCATGCCGCGGGCGTGAAGCTCAGCCACCCGCTCCTCGGCGAGGCGCGTCATCTCCGACAGCGGCCCGAACTTGATCGACGTCGTGGGGCACGTCTGCGCGCACGCGGGCGTCCGCCCCTCGGTGAGCCGGTCGTAGCAGAGCGTGCACTTCTGCGCGTTGCCGTGGTTGATGACGGCATCCTTCTCACGACGCTCGACCACGCCGAACGGGCACCCGCCGACGCAGTACCCACAGCCGTTGCACACGTCGGCCTGGATGACGACGGTGCCGAACTCACTGCGGAAAATCGCTCCCGTGGGGCAGTTGTCGAGGCACCCCGCGTGGGTGCAGTGCTTGCAGACGTCCGACGACATGAGCCAGCGGAAATCGGGCACGTCGCTACCGGCGGTCGGCGTCAGGCCCTCCGGCGACGACGCCAGAGCGAACACGTCGACGTCGAGCGAGGATTCAGGCTGCACGCCGACCGCGCCACTGGGCGTCTCGGTCGACGCAGCACTGCGCACACTCGGCATACCGAGGTCGACCAGCTTGCGCCCCGACTTCCGGGCCGCCGCGATGCGCTCCCCCGACTGCTCGACGAACGCGACGTGACGCCACGTGTCGGAACCGAGCTCACCCGTGTTGTCGTACGAGTGGCCCGTGAGCCCGTACCCGTCCTCCGGGTTGCGGTTCCACTCCTTGCAGGCCACCTCGCACGCCTTGCAGCCGATGCAGATGGACGTGTCGGTGAAGAAGCCGACCCGCTCCGCGAGCGGCTCGTTCGGGGCCCCGCCCGTGCGTTCCGTCGCCGCACGAGTACCCCACGCGGCCTCCTCGGCCGGGTCGCCCGCGCCGCCGAACTGGCGCGCCACGTAACTCGTCAGTGCGCTCATGCGTCGTCTTCACTCTCCTCGACGTCACCCTGGGCGAGGTCGTTGCCCGTCTGGACGGTCGTGCCCGCGCGGCTCTGGTACTCGGCGACGAACCGTTCCAACGCCTCACCCTCGGGGCGCCGGCCGGCACGGATGTCGCACATGCCGATCTTGCCCTCCTGGATCTGCGTGTTGCGATCGAGGACGACGCCGAACAGGTCGTTCGCGGAATCGCCTGCCACCTGGGCGAACCCACTCGAGCCCCAGTGATACGGCATACCGATCGTGTGCACCGTGCGTCCGCCGATGCGCAGCGGTCGCGCTCGCTCCGTGACGAGGACGCGCGCCTCGATCGCGGCACGGGCCGAGACGACGGTGGCCCATCCGCCGTTCTCGAGCCCACGCTCCTGCGCCAGCTGAGGCGAGACCTCGACGAACATCTCCGGCTGCAGTTCCGCGAGGTACGGCAACCACCGGCTCATGCCGCCGGCGGTGTGGTGCTCGGTCAACCGGTTCACGGTGAACATGAACGGGTAGACGTCGCCGCCGGGCGTACCGAAACTCGGCGCGTTGAGGTTGTCCTTGCGTTCGAAGACGACGCGCGTCGGGTTGGCCTGCTGTCGGTACAGCGGGTTCGCCAGGGGTGACTCGGCCGGCTCGTAGTGCGCCGGTAGCGGGCCGTCGACGAGGCCGAGCGGCGCATACAGCCAGGCCTTGCCGTCGGCCATCATGATGAACGGGTCGTCGCCGGCGAGGCCGTCAGGCCCGCCGACTCCCTTGTCCGGCCGGTAGGAGGGCGCCGTAGTCGCCGGGAAGTCGGGGATGTCTCGGCCCGTCCAGCGACCGGCCTCCTCGTCCCACCACACGAGCTTCTTGCGCTCGCTCCACGGCTTGCCGTCGCGGTCTGCGGACGCGCGGTTGTACAGCGTGCGCCGGTTCGCCGGCCACGCCCACGCCCACTCGGCGGCCGTCTCGTCCTGCTCGTCACCGGGCTTGCGTCGCGCTGCCTGGTTGACGCCGTCGGCGTAGACGCCCGCGTACAGCCAGCAGCCGGACGACGTCGAGCCGTCGGCCGCGAGATCGACGTACGTCGAAAGCGGCTTGCCCTCGGCGTCGGTGCCGTTGATCTCCGCGATGACGGATTCGGGCACCACTTCGCCGTGCTCGTCCTTCGCGTAGTCCCACGTCATGGCCTGCAGCGGCAGGTCGCGCGGGTCATCGGAATCAGCCAGGCGGGCCCGGATGCGCACGCCCACCTCGTGGAAGAAGTCGAGTTCGCTCTGCGCGTCACCCGGCGGGTTGACGGCCTTGTGGCGCCACTGCACGAGGCGCTGCGTCTGGGTGAACGAGCCGGCCTTCTCGACGTGCGTGGCCGCCGGAAAGAAGAACACCTCGGTGTCGATGTCCTCGGTCTTCCACTCGCCGGACGCGATCTCCGGCGCGTCCTTCCAGAACGTGGCCGTTTCGATGAGCTGGAAGTCGCGCACGACGAGCCACTTGAGGTGACGCAACCCGTTGCGCTGCAGCTTGCCGTTCGCCGACCCGACGGCCGGGTTCTGGCCGAGGACGAAGAAGCCCTCGACGTCACCGTCGATCATGCCCATCGTCGACTGGTAGGTGCCGTGGGCACCCGTCAGACGCGGCATGAGGTCGAGTCCGAAGTTGTTCTCGGGCGTCGCGTGCTCGCCGAACCAGGCCTTGAACAGCGAGACGGCGTACGCGTCCGCGTTGGCCCAGTAGCCCTTCGCGTCCTTCGACACGATGGAGTCGACGTAGTCCTCAATCGTCTCGTGTTCCGCGACGCGCGGCATCGGCAGGTAACCCGGCAGCAGGTTGAACAGCGTCGGGATGTCGGTGGACCCCTGGATCGTCGCGTGCCCGCGCAGCGCCATGATGCCCGCGCCGGGGCGTCCGACGTTGCCCATGAGCAGCTGCAGGATGGCCGCCGAGCGGATCATCTGCGCGCCCGAGACGTGCTGGGTCCAGCCGACGGCGTAGGCGAACATCGTGGTGCGTTCGCGCCCGGAGTTCGCGACGAGGGCATCGGCGACGTAGCGGAAGTCCTCCGGCGAGACGCCGCAGACCTCCTCGACGAGCTCGGGTGTGTAGCGCGCGTAGTGACGCTTGAGGATCTGGAAGACCGTGCGGGGATCGGTCAGCGTCTCGTCGCGCAGCACCTCGGCGTGGGCGAGCGAGGGCCCGCCGGAACCGTGTGACTCCGCACCACCCGACGCGTGATGCCCGGACGAACCACTCTTCTCGTCGCTCGACGTGCCCTGCTCGCCGGAGGGGTCGGCGTACTGCCACGAGCTCTGGTCGTACTGACCCGTCTCGGGGTCGTAGCCGGAGAACAGCCCGTCGAGGTCTTCGGTGTCGACGAAGTCCTCACTGACGAGCGTCGCGGCGTTCGTGTACGCGACGACGTAGTCGTGGAAGTACGCGTTCGTCGACAGGACGTGGTTGATGAGCGCACCGAGGAAGACGATGTCGGAGCCACCACGGATGGTGACGTGCTTGTCGGCCACCGCCGAGGTGCGCGTGAAGCGCGGGTCGATGTGGATGACCTTGGCGCCGCGCGCCTTGGCTTCGGTCACCCACTGGAAACCGACGGGGTGACACTCGGCCATGTTCGACCCCTCGATGATGATGAGGTCTGCATTCGCCATGTCCTGCAGTGGATTAGTGGCTCCACCACGCCCGAACGAGGCCCCCAGACTGGGAACCGTGGCGCTGTGTCAAATACGCGCCTGGTTCTCGATCTGTATGGCCCCGGCTGCGGTGAACAGCTTCTTGATGAGGTAGTTCTCCTCGTTGTCGAGCGTCGCTCCGCCCAACGAGGCGATACCCATCGTTCGCCTCAGGAAGTTGCCCTTCTCGTCGCGCTCCTGCCAGGTGCGTCGACGCGTGTCGAGGAACCGCTCGACCACCATGTCGATGGCCTTGTCGCGCTCGATCGGCTCGAAGTCGGTGCCGCCGGGCTTGCGGTAGAGCACCTGCTTGATCCGCGAGGGGTTGTTGACGAGCTGCTCGCTCGCCGCACCCTTGGGGCACAGGCGGCCACGCGAGATGGGGCTGTCCTTGTCGCCCTCGATGGCGACGACCTTCTCGTCCTTGACGAAGACGCGCTGGCCGCAGCCGACGGCGCAGTAGGGGCACACCGACTGGACGCTGCGGTCGGCCGTCGTCGTGCGCGGCTCGAGCGTGCGCGTCTTCTCGCTCGTCACAGCCGGGCCGCGGCCGAGGAAGTCGCCCGAGCGCACCTGACGCAGGACAGGCCATTCAAGTGGTGACAGACCCATGATGCCGGCCTCTCTGCGCGTCGGTTACTTCCTCAATTCAACCCTACCCTGCGGCTGCGACAACGCCTCGGAACCACTCAGTTCGAGCGCTGCACGAGGCGGGCGGGAAGCGTCTCGTACCCGCGCAGAATGCGTGTCGGTCGGCGGCCCGCCCCGGGAAGCAACTCGACGTCGAAGCGGTCGAAGAAGGCACGCAGGCCCACCTCCCCCTCCATGCGCGCGAGCGCCGCTCCGAGGCAGAAGTGCCTGCCCGCGGAGAAGGACAGGTGGTCGCGGGCGTTCTCGCGCGCAACGTCGAAGGCGTCGGGGTTGTCGAAGACCTGCGGGTCGCGGTTCGCGCCGGCGAGCACGAGCGTCGTCATCGAGCCCTCACCCACGCGCTGTCCGGCCACCTCGGTGTCTTCGGCCGCCGAGCGGCCGGTGAGCAGTACGGGCGGGTCGTAGCGCAGTGCCTCGTCGACGGCGTTGCCCCAACCGGACGGGTCGGCTCGCAGGCCCGCCAACTGCTCGGGGTGCTCGACGAGCAGCCGGATGGCGTTGCTCAGCAGGTTGACGGTGGTCTCGAACCCGGCGGCGAGCACGAGGCCGGCGGTGGCCTTGAGCTCACGCTCGCTGAGGCGCCCCTCGTCGTCCGTGGCGTGCAGCAGCGTCGAGAACAGGTCGTCACCGGGGTTGGCGCGCAGGTGGTCGAAGTGCTTTCCGAGCCATTCGTCGAACTCGTCGAGGGCGCCGTCGACGGTGCGGAACGTCGACCAGTCGATGCCGAGGTCCAGGCTCGCTGCGGCATGTCCGCCCATGCGCAGGACGTTGGCCCGCTCGCTCTCGGGAACGCCGAGGATCTCCGAGATGACGGCGACCGGCAGCTTCTCACAGTAGGCGGCGACGAGGTCGACCGGCCCGCCCCTGGCCGCGAGTTCGTCGAGCAGGTCGGCAGCGATTGCCTCCGTCCGCTCGCGCAACCCCTCGACGGCGCGCGCGGTGAACACCCGCGAGACGAGCTTGCGGTAGCGCGTGTGGGCGTCGCCGTCGGTGACGAGCATCGACGGCGGCTCCACGGGGTGCAGGCCCTCGCGCCGTGCCCACTGCACGAGGCGCGAAATCGCCGGGCGGTCGTCACCGGGGAAGCCGGTGCGGAACTGGGTGGAGCTGAGCACCTCCTTGACGACGGCGTGGTCAACGCTGACGTAGGAAAACTTGCTGCGCACGAGCGGACCCTGCGCGCGGATCTGGCTGAACAGCTCGGCGATCTCCTCGGGCGAGAGGTTCTGGGCCTCGACCGTGAGGCGCGCCTGGAGGTCACCCTTGTCGGCTCCGTCCTTGAGGACGCGGCTCGGCACCGCATGCGTCAGGCCCCAGCGCACGAGGGGCTTCACCCTGTTCGTCACCACGCCACTGACGAGCTCTGCAGTCGTCGTCATCACCGTCACCACCAGATCTCGGAAGTTGTGCCGCAGATCACACTACCGACGTAGTGAGTGGCGCGCAGCCAACTCCCTTTCGGATGGCTCAGGGTTTGCGACCGCTCTCGTACAGCTCGACCGCCTTCTTGTCGCCGGCCCAGAACGCCACGGCGTCCCCCTTGACCGACGGCAGTTTCGGCCGGTTCGCCGGCGACGGCTTCTTGCCCCACGCCGAGCCGACGACGGTGCTCGGGTTCGCCGGGCGCCCCTGGGGGAACGCGACGGCCAGGGCGTTGGCGTACATCGCGGCACGGTAGCGCGAGCCGAGACGGTCGTCGTGGATCCGATCCCCCTCAACCCACTCCTCCTCGCGCTCGGCTCGCCAGTCGTAGAGACGCAGATTGGGGTAGCGCTTCGTCGCGTCGCGCAGTTGAGCATCCATGTCGCGCATGTACGCGTCGTTGTACGACCCGTTCGTCGCGATCGTCGCCGGCAGGGGCCACAACACGGGCCGCCCCTTCGTCGCCTTCATGACGGTGTCGATGCGCTGGCGGATCTTCATGTTGCTGCCGGTGTGGTCGTTCGCCGCGTCGTTCGTGCCGGTGGCGATGACGTAGCAGCCCTTGAACGTCGAGGTGAGCTTCGGCGTCAGCACGTCCATGACGTTGGGCCGGTTCATGAAGCGCTCGAAGACAGACCGGCCGCCGGAGGCGTTGACGTACAGGTTCTTGACGCCGACGTTCGCGAAGCGCGCCTCGAGCCGCTCCGCCCGGTTCGGAATCTGGTCCTTGCTCACCATGCCGACACTCACCGAGTCACCGACGTAGACGACGTCCGTGCACGAGGTCTTTCCGTTGAACGGCTGCGGCGAGGAGTTCGCCGACGTTCCTGAGTTCGATGTCGATGCCTTCGACTCGCCGTTCCTCGAACCGTCCGATCCACCGTCGCCGCTGCAGGCACTCAGCCCGAGGACGGAGACGAGGCACAAGACGGCGGGGGAAGGCTTCATCGCTTCATCATGGCGAAGGTCGGGCGTCACCGCACCTTCTCGACCGCGAGACACGCTCCCGGCGGGTGCCGGCTGCGGTGATTCAATCGGGGCATGACCACGCTGCACCTCATTCGGCACGGACAGACTCCGAACAACGTCGCAGGTGCCCTCGACACCGCACTGCCCGGCGCCGGCCTCACCGATCTCGGCATGCGCCAGGCCGAGGATCTCGTGCGCCGCTTCGACGGCACACCCCTCGATCGCGTCGTCTCCTCAGCGCACCGCCGCGCCGTTCTGACGGCCGCGCCACTCACTCGCGCACGGGCGCTCGAGCCTCTGCAGGACGAGGGCTTCGGCGAAGTGGGGGCCGGCGATCTCGAGATGATGACGACGCACGAGTCACACATGACCTACCTGACGACCGTCTTCGACTGGTCCGAGGGCGAGCTCGACGAGCGGATGCCCGGCGGCCCGGACGGCCACTCGGTTCTCGAACGCTACGAGGCAGCCATCGCGCGCGCCGTCGAAGGGCTCGCGGACGACGCAGCGGTCGCCGTCGTCAGCCACGGCGCCGTCATCCGCCTCTGGGCGACGTCGCAGGCGTCCGGCATCACGCCCAAGGACGCCGAGCACAAGCGCCTGCTCAACACCACGGTCGTGACGCTCGAGGGACGCCCGGGTGACTGGCGCTTCGTCGGGTGGGACGACCCGAACATCGTCGACGCGGGTGCCTCCGACCCCACGGCGGACGCCGAGGACGACGACTGAGGGCTCCCACGCATTCGGGGCCGAGCCACGCGCGAGGCGCTGCTCGGCCCCGAAGCCGATGGATGCCGCGAAATCAGGAGTTGACGGCGCCCGTCGAGGCCGAGGAGGAAGCCGAACCCTGGCCCGCAGACGGTGACTGCTGCGTCGACCCGCCCTGACCGCGCTCGCCGTGCGGGCTGTGGCCTCCACGCGGACCGTGGGAGTCGAGCGTGACGGTCTTGAAGTCCGCGCTCACCGCGTAGGCAACGCGCTGGCCCGACTTCGTGCCGAGCGCGACGTAGCCACCCTGGGGCGTCTTGAACGCGTGCTCGACGGTGACCGCAGCATCCTTCGCCTTCACGGCGCTCTTGACGCTCGTCAGGGTCGAGCCGGTGACGTCGGCGGGGCGCTGCTTGCCGTCGTGACCATCGGGCCCGCCGCGCCCATCACGCCCACTGGGGCCGCCCGGACCGCCGGTGCGCACCTCGACCGTCTTGAGGTCCTTGCTCACCTCGACCATGACCTTCGCACCGCTCTTCGTGCCCAGCACGTCGTACGAGCCGTCCGGATCAGCCATGACGCGCTCGATCGAGACCGCGGCATCCTTGGCCTTGACGGCGTTGACGACGCTCGTCTTCGTCGCTCCGGTCACCTCGGTGTGCTTGTGACCGCCGGGGCCGCCCTTGCCCGCGTCACCGGGCTGAGCCTGCGTGCTCGAGGAACTGGACGGCGTGGGAGCCGGCGACTGCGAGTTCGCCAGCGCTGCTCCGGAGACGGCCAGCGTGCCCGCCGCGCCGAGGCCGGCCACGATCTTCGTCGTGTTGTTCAACATCTTCTTCCCTTCTCTCATGAGGAGTTGAGGGCAGCTCGCACAACGCGGGCCACCCCCACCGCCCGAGAGAACGGCCCGCGGCTGTGATGAGGCTGTCAAACGTCCCGTCACCGCGCTGTGAGCGCGCCGTGGGCGACAATGGTCGCCATGAGCAGCATGCGTGATCGCCGTCCCGACCCGACGACGTTGAACGACCTGCCCACCCGCGGCGACCACATCGCGTTCTACCGATTCGTCGCCTTCGACGACGTCGACGCCGCCGTGGCGCGTCTGCGCGCACTCACCCACGGGCTCAGCGGTTCGGTGCTCGTCGCGTCCGAAGGCGTCAACGGGATGCTGGCCGGCACGCCGCAGCAGATCGATGCCTTCCTCGAGACCGCGAGCGCCGACGCGACGGTCGCTCACGCTTTCGACGGCATCGTCGTCAAGCGCACGGCGTTCGAGCGCCCGCCGTTTCGTCGCATGCTCGTCAAGGCGAAGAAGGAGATCGTGCCCCTCGGCGTCGACGGCCTCGACATGCCGAACCGCATGGACGACGTGCACGCGACTGACGTGCCGCCCGAGCAGTGGCGTGAACTCATCCGCCGCGACGATGTCGTCGTCCTCGACAACCGCAACAGCTTCGAATACGGCGTCGGCCGCTTCCGTGACGCCGTCGATCCGGGCGTCGTGAACTTCCGCGACTTCGCCGACTACGTCGAAGACCACGCTGACGAGTGGCGCGAGAACGGCGCGAAGATCGCGATGTACTGCACGGGCGGCATCCGCTGTGAGAAGTCGAGCCCCTGGATGCAGGATCTGGGGCTCGAGGTCTTCCAGTTGCAGGGCGGCATCCTCAACTACTTCCAGCAGATGCCGGACGCCGAGCAGGACTGGGAGGGCGAGTGTTTCGTCTTCGACGAGCGCGTCAGCCTCGACACGAAGCTGCGCGACACCGGCCGCACCCGCGAGGAGATCGACGAGCCGCGCTGACCGGTTGAGCCCGGCGAAAAATCGGGTGCCGGCGACGGCGCCCCACTCGTACGGTGGGAGCTTCCGGACCCGAGGAGGCCCATGCATCCGAACCCACCCCGCGGTACACACCTTCGTCTCGACGGCATCTCGAAGAGCTACCCCGACCGCCGCGTCCTGACCGACATCTCGTTCGCCGTCGCCGCGGGCGAACGGGCCGCGCTCATCGGGGAGAACGGCACCGGCAAGTCGACGCTCCTGCGCATCGTCGCGGGCCTCGAGGACGCCGACGTGGGGACGGTGAGCGCGCCCGGCGAGGTCGGCCTGTTCCACCAGCAGCCGCCGTTCTCACTCGATCTCACCGCCGATGAGGTGCTCCGGGACGCCGCCGCGCCCCTGCGCGCTCTGGGCGACGAGGTGACGTCGGCCGGTGAGCACCTGGCCGCGCACCCCGACGACCCCGGAGCGGGTACTCGACTCGAGCTCGCCCTCGCCGAGGCCGAACGCCGCGGCGTGTGGGAGCTCGACCACACGATCGACGAGTTGGTCGAAGGCCTCGGTATCGCCGACATCCCCCGCGAGCGCCCCGTGCGCGAGGTCTCCGGGGGCCAACTCGCCCGCTTCTCCCTCGCGTGGATGCTCGTGCGCCGACCGGAGACGCTCCTGCTCGACGAGCCGACGAACCACCTCGACGACCGTGGCGCCGAGTTGCTCGCGCGCATGCTCCACACATGGCCGGGACCGGTGCTCATGGCGAGCCACGACCGGGCCTTCCTCGACGAGTCGGTGAGCCACCTGCTCGACCTCGATCCGCGGCCGATGCCGCACCGTCAGGTCGATCGTGTCGCCGACGCCTCCGACGCAGGCTCCGCCCACGGCCTCACCCTGTTCACCGGTACCTACTCGCAGTACGTCGTCGCCCGGGCCGACGAACTGACGCGCTGGCAGGAGCAGTACGAGCGCGAGCAGGACGAACTGAACCGGCTGCGTGGGCGCCTGCACGACGATCACCGCGTCGGGCACCCCGAGCGCGGGCCGCGCACCGAGGCGCGCGGCGCGAAGAAGTTCTACTCCGACCGCAATGCCACCGTCGTCGCTCGCCGGGTCAACGATGCCCGCACCGCCCTCGAGCGCCTCGAGAACGAGCAGGTGCGCAAACCGCCGAAGCACCTGCGGTTCAACGCGGATCGGTCGCTCGCCGCAGCCCGCCGCGCCGGCGAATTGCCGAGCGGGGCGCTCGTCACGGCGTCGAACGTCGCCGTCCGAGATCGGTTACGACCGACGAGTCTCGCGCTCGCAGCCAGAGAGCGTCTGCTCGTCGAGGGCCCGAACGGATGCGGCAAGTCGACACTGCTCGAGGCTCTTGCGGGGCGCATCGCTCCCGACGGCGGCAGCGTCACCGTCGCCCCGCGCGTGAGCGTCGCCCTGCTCGGCCAGGACGCCGAAGTGAGCGGTGACGACAGCGTCCGCGACACGTACGAGCAACTCGTCGGCGCCGAACTCGCTGCCAGGCGTCCGCTGGCCACGTTCGGTTTGATCGCCGGGCGCGACGAGACCCGGCCGGTGAACAGCCTGAGCGTCGGGCAACGGCGCCGGCTGGACCTCGCCGTCCTGTTGGCGCTGCCGCCCGACGTCCTGCTGCTCGACGAGCCGACCAACCACTTCTCCCTGCTCCTGTCCGAAGACATCGAGCGTGCCCTGGCGGACTACCCCGGGGCGGTCGTCGTCGCGAGCCATGACCGGATGTTGCGCCGACGCTGGACCGGTCAGCGCTTGGAGCTCCACCCACCCGGGTGAGCCGGAGAAAAACCTCTGGCCAGGGCGAAGGGCCCGGAGTAGGGTCGAAGCAATTGTCATCGAGTGAAAGGAGTTCAGCAATGGGTTTCGACGACAAGCTGGACAACGCCAAGGACGATAAGTTCGGCCAGGCCAAGGAGGCCTACGGCAAGGCGACCGACAACGAGCAGCTCGAGGCCGAGGGTAAGGGCGACCAGGGCGTCGCCAACCTCAAGCAGGCTGGCGAGAAGATCAAGGACGCTTTCAAGAACTGATCGTTCTCGGTGTCTGACACCGCTTGTACGAGAGGCGCATCTCCCGATTCGGGAGGTGCGCCTCTTGCCGTGTCCGGTTCACGTGATCCGCGAAGGAGCATCGAATTGTGACCTGCATTACCTGACGGTAGTCGTCTACCAAGCGCTCCACAGGTCACAGATCGATTTCATCTTGCTGTGAGCCACACCTCTAGTTAGGTCGAATACCGCTGCAGCGCAGTCCGTCTCACAGGTTGGTCGCGGCGACGCAGCATCGTCTTGTTTTTCGGGAGTTGAGCGAGCCCTACCGTGACGCACGGCACTTTTCCGCCCACTCGAGTCACGGGGTCAGCGGGAAGGCCCTTCCCCTTGAAAGGCTCCGCATGTCCTCGACTCTCGACGCGCCGCCGGCCGCACCTCGCGGATCCGGCGACTCCGGTGACGCCGGCTACGCCAAGCACCTGAAGAACCGCCACATCCAGATGATCGGCATCGGTGGCGCCATCGGCTCCGGCCTCTTCATGGGATCGGCCGGGCGTCTGCACTCCGCAGGCCCGTCGCTCATCTTCGCCTACGCCATCTGTGGCGCCGTCGCCATGATCGTGGTGCGCGCGCTCGGTGAGATGGTGCTCTACCGCCCCTCCTCGGGCGCCTTCGTGTCCTACAGCCGCGAGTTCATCGGCGAGAAGGGCGCGTACGCAGCGGGTTGGTTCCACTTCACCAACTGGGCGTTCACGCTCATCGCCGACTCCACCGTCATCGCGAGCTTCCTCATCTTCTGGAGCCCGCTCAAGGACGCCCTTCCGCAGGGAGGCTGGGCCGCCATCGCTCTCGTGACCGCCCTGGCCATCAACCTCATCGGCGTCAAGCTGTTCGGCGAGATGGAGTTCTGGTTCTCGGCCATCAAGGTCGGCACGATCATCCTGTTCATGCTCGCCTCGATCTACTTCATCATCGTGGGCCAGGACCTCTCGGGCGGCGGCAAGCCCGCCAGCGCCGGCGTTCACAACATCACCGACTCGGGCTTCTTCCCCAACGGTGTCTCGCCGATGTTCACATTGCTGACCGGCGTCATCTTCGCCTACGCCGCCATGGAGCTCATCGGCGTCGCCGCCGGTGAGACCGAGAACCCGCGTGAGGTCATGCCGAAGGCCGTCCGCTCGGTGCTGTGGCGCATCCTCATCTTCTACGTGGGCACCATCACGCTTCTGTGCTTCCTCCTGCCGACCGCGCAGTACAAGCAGGGCGAGTCACCCTTCGTCACTGTGCTCGACCGCGTGGGCTTCCACGTCGGTGGCGTGCGCATGGCAGACATCATGAACGTCGTCCTCATTTCGGCCGTCGCGTCGTCGATGAACTCGGGCCTGTACTCGACCGGCCGCGTGCTGCGCTCGATGGCCGTGGCCGGTACGGCGCCGCGCATCCTCGGCAAGATGAGCCGCACCCAGGTTCCCTACGCCGCCATCCTGGCGACGGCCGCCTTCGGTGCGATCGGCGTCGTCATCAACTTCAAGTGGCCGTCGCATGCCTTCGAGATCGCTCTCGAGGCCGCCACCCTCGGCATCATCGGCGTCTGGTCGATGATCCTCATCTCGCACATGATGATGGTCCGCAAGGCCGCGCGCGGCGAGCTGGAGCGTCCGGACTTCCGCCTCAAGGGTGCGCCGGTGCTCAACATCATCGCGCTCGTGTTCCTCGCTGCGGTTCTCGTGCTCATCGCGATCGACCCGACGGACAGCAGCCCCGAGTCGGCCGCTGCCGTTCGCTTCGGCGGCCCGATCCTCGTACTCCTGCTCGTCGGCGGCTGGTTCCTCGTGCGCAACCGCATCGACGCCGCGGTCTTCGACGACATCGACGACGGTGACGAGTACGTCACGAGCTGATCGCTCACCCGTTCCACGCGTGCGGCCGCCGTACCTTTCCCGGGGCGGCGGCCGTACGCGTCCTCACGCCTAGACTGACTGACGTGATCGACCTTCCCGTCCTGTTCTCCACGACCGCCGACTACTACCGCTTCGCCGTCGTCGAACTACGCCGCGAGGCCGACGTGGAGAAGGTGACGCGCGTGGGTGAGGACGCGGGCTTCGTCCAGTTGAAGAACGGCGGCATCGAGCGACTTCACGAACTCGCCTCGTCCGGCTACCTGCGCTTCTGCAAGCACTTCGCCGCCGTCGAGAAGCACGCGACGACGAAGTCCCTTGAGCACGAGGACGCCGAGGAGATCGCCGAGTGGGCCTTCGACGGCATCGCCACGCGCCTCGAGGCACTGGCCGACTCCGGCGAGTACACGCCCGGTTCGGCCATCTCCCTGCACACATGGGATTCGGGGCAGGGCCCGTGGGCGCCCGGCAAGGTGCGTCGGCCCCTCCTCGAGATACTCATGGACGAGGGCGTCCGGGTCGTGCCCAGCGGCGCCGACCTCGCGTTGTCGGTCTGCCTCGGTGAGGACCGGGTGACGACGGGTGTCACGCCCTCGCGCTACGCCCTGTCCGACTGGGCGGGTGGACGCATCCGTCTTGCCTCGCGCAAGGAGCAGGTCAGCCGCGCGGAGTTCAAGCTCGAGGAGCTGTTCACCCACATCGACCTGCCCGAGGGGGACGTGGCCGTCGACCTCGGCGCCAGCCCTGGCGGGTGGACACGCATCCTGCGTTCGCGCGGGTACGGCCACGTGCACGCCGTCGACCCGGCCGGTCTCGACCAGCGCGTGCTCGACCTGGGCGGCGTGGAACACCACCGGACGACGGCCGGGGAGTTCGTCGCTACCTTCCCGCGTCGGGTCGACCTCATCGTCAACGACATGCGGATGCCCCCGCAGCTGTCGGCCCACACGATGCTCGAGGCGTCCGACATGCTGAACCCGGGCGCAACGGCGATCGTCACGCTGAAGTTGGGCACGAACAACCCGGTCAAGCAGGCCGACGAGGCGATGAACATGCTGAGCGAGGCGTACGACATCACCTTCGCCCGACAGCTGCAGCACAACCGGCACGAGATCACCGTCGTCGCATTGCGCGCCTGACGCTGCGTTTCGCCCGACGCTGGGGAAAATCGGTCGCCGCGCGAGGATCCGGCTGTAAAACTCCCGACACCATGAGTTCTGCACCCGACGCCGCGCTGGCCACTCAGCTCCTGCGCGAGCAGGCACCGCACCTCGCCCAGCTTGCCGTGCGCCCGAGCCCGGCCTCCGGCAGCAGCAACTGGGTGTTTCGCGTTGGAGGTCACCTCGCACTTCGCCTCCCACGCTCCGACGACTACGCCACGGATCTGGGCGACGAGATCACCTGGCTGCCGACGCTCGGAGCCGGCGTGAGGACGCCGATCCCGCGCGTCGAGTTCGTCGGAACGCCGAGCGAGACATTCCCTCGACACTGGGCCGTCGTCACCTGGATCGAGGGTCGAACTCCGACGAACCTCGACGCTTCGGCGCAGCGGTCGCTCGCGTCGTCACTCGGGGAGTTCGTCGCCGAGCTTCACGCCGTCGACACGGACGGCGAGGTCGGCGGCGCCGAGCGTTGGGGTTACCGGTGCGGCGATCCGGTGACCGACGCCACCGACGCGTGGGTCGACCAGGCCGCCGCCACGCTGAGCGACCTCTTCGACCCGACGCAGGTGCGTCTGGCCTGGGCACGCCTGCGGGAAGTGGAGGCCGCGACCGGCTCCCGGACCTGGGTGCACACCGACCTTTCGACCGAGAACGTCCTCGTCAGGGACGGCGGCACCCTGGCCGGCGTCATCGACTTCGGCGGACTCGGCGTGGGCGACCCTGCCGTCGATCTGCTCTACGCGTGGGATCTGTTCGACGCTCCAGCACGCGCCGTGTTCGCCCGTGCCGCCGCAGCCGACGAAGCCACGACGGCGCGCGCCCGCGCGTGGGCCTTCCCGGGCCCGGGCCTCGTGACGCTCGCGGAGTACCGCGATTCGATGCCTGAACGCACGGTCCGCCTCACCCGCATGGTCGAGGCCGTCGCGGCCGACGTCGGGGTCCGCCTGCGCTGAGATCGCCCAACGTTGGGAGTTTTCCGGCCACGCAGCATCCCTTCGGCTGCAAAACCCCCAAGGTTGGGGTTTTACGCGAGCTGTCGGAAGTGGGGGCGCCAACCGTCCGACAGCCGTACCGAACGGCCGCGGCGCTCCAGGGCCGCGGCGACTGCCTTCACCGTTCCGGCCGGGTCGCGGTAGATGCCGTGGGACACAACGCGGATGACCTCCCACCCCTCGGTGCGCAGGGACATTTCGCGCTCGATGTCCGCATGCTTCTGAGCCTCAGTGACGTAGTGGTGGTCCCCGTCGTACTCGATCGCGATCTTGAGATCCGGGAACGCGAGATCCAGCCTTCGACGACGCCCGCAAGCCACCACCTCGAACTGCGCGTCCGGCTGGGGTAACCCCGCCAACAGAAGCAGGACCCGTAGCCGCGACTCCATGGCCGACTCGGCACCGGCATCCACGAGCCTCACCAGGTCTCGAGCGCGCCCTGGCCCCGCACCGCTGGACGACCACGACGCACGCGCCGACTCCGGTTCCACCCCGGGCAGCCTGAGAACGGCGTCCGCGAGCACGACGACGTCGACGAGCGACAGCCGGGGCAAACACTCACGCACGAGGTCGACCGGCGCCGTCGTCGGCAGCCGCAACCGCACCGAGGGAACCCAAACGCTCGACGTCTTCGAGTTTCGGAGGTGACGGTGCACGACGAGTCCCGCACCGCGCACGTCCCGGCTCGCCGGGATGCTCACCGACACGCCCTCGGACCACGGCGCCGGCAGACCCCACAGGAGCGCCGCATCGAGTCGCGAGATCCGCGCGCCCTCACCACACCGTCGCACCGCTGCGACGCAGCGGAGCCCGTGCCCCACCTGCACGCGGGCATCGACGAAGACACCCCGGAACAGACGGCGTACGTCCGCGCTGTCGAGGTCGCTCCGACTCAGCCCTGCTGCGAGAGCCTCGTCCGAGGTGAACGGGAGCGCGCCGAACCTGTCCTGGGCAGCACGTCGACGAGCTACCACGCTCTGGCGCGGGGGACGCGCTCCGGACGAGGGGTAAGAGGCGGAAGCAGAAGGGGGCATACCTCCAGCGTCGCGATTTCGCGCCGACCACCGCGAAAGTTACCCACAGCCCGCGAGGATGCCGACAAGACCGGCTCTCAGGGCGAATCACCCAACGTTGGGAGTTTCGCAGCCAACACCACACCGTTCGGCTGCAAAACCCCCAACGTCGGGGGTTCGCCGCCCGACCCCATCCCGGGAGCCGTCGTCGTGCCTCGGCACCCCGTGCCGCAGGTCACGTCGATGGCGGTAAATGTTCGATTCTCCAACCGTTAATGAACATTTCCGACATTGGTGGCAGAAACCCAACAGCGCACCATGCGTTTGTGAGCCACGTCACAACTTGGAACCCTCGGCCACTTATATTTTGACGTCGAGATACCCGTACGTTCGAGGAGTCCCACCGGGCGCTCCCCTTCGACTCCTCGAACTCGGTTGCGCGCCGGGACGACCGACGACAGCGATGACTCGGGTGACGAACGGAGATCCCGTTCGGGCCCGCTCGCACAAAGGATGGCCGATCCAATGACTACGACTGACATCGAGACGATCGGCGGCACGACGCACAAGGGCCTTGACGCCTGGGTTGCCGAGGTCGCCGAGATGACCACCCCCGACCGCATCCAGTGGGTGACGGGTTCGGACGAGGAGTGGAAGCAGATCACGGACAAGCTCGTCGAGACGGGCACGTTCACGCGCCTCAACGAGAACATCAAGCCGAACTCGTTCTACGCCGCCAGTTCCCCGCAGGACGTCGCGCGTGTCGAGGACCGCACCTACATCTGCAGTGTCGACGAGAAGGACGCCGGGCCCACCAACAACTGGATGGACCCGAACGAGATGAAGGACATCATGCGTGGCCTCTACAAGGGCTGCATGAAGGGTCGCACGATGTACGTGATCCCCTTCGTCATGGGTCACCTCGAGGCCGAGCACCCGATGTTCGGTGTCGAGATCACCGACTCCGAGTACGTCGTCGCGTCGATGCGCGTCATGGCCCGCTGTGGCACGAAGATCCTCGACCGCATCGAGGAGCTCGGTGACGACGCCCGCTACGTCCCGGCCCTGCACTCGGTCGGCGCCCCGCTCGCCGACGGCGAGAAGGACGTCGCGTGGCCGTGCAACGACGAGAAGTACATCGTGCAGTTCCCCGAGGAGCGCACGATCTGGAGCTTCGGCTCCGGCTACGGCGGCAACGCCCTGCTCGGCAAGAAGTGCTACTCGCTGCGCATCGCCTCGGTCATGGCACGTGACGAGGGCTGGCTGGCCGAGCACATGCTCATCCTGAAGCTCATCTCCCCGGAGAACCAGGTCTACTACATCGCTGCGGCCTTCCCGAGCGCCTGCGGCAAGACCAACCTCGCCATGCTCAAGCCGACCGTTCCGGGCTGGAAGGTCGAGACCCTCGGCGACGACATCGCCTGGATGCGCTTCGGCAAGGACGGCCGCCTGTACGCCGTCAACCCGGAGTTCGGCTTCTTCGGCGTCGCGCCGGGCACGAACGAGCACACCAACCCGAACGCCATGAAGACGATCAACAAGGGCAACTCCGTCTTCACGAACGTCGCGCTCACCGAGGACGGCGACGTCTGGTGGGAGGGTCTCGAGAACCCGCCGGCCAAGGCCACGGACTGGAAGGGCAACCCCTGGACGCCCGACAGCGACGAGCTGTCCAGCCACCCGAACAGCCGCTACTGCACTCCGATCGAGCAGTGCGACATCCTGGCCGACGAGTACAACGACCCGCAGGGTGTGCCGATCTCGGCGATCCTCTTCGGTGGCCGCCGCAAGACGACGGTTCCGCTCGTCACCGAGGCTCGCGACTGGCTGCACGGCACCTTCATGGGCGCCACGCTTTCGTCCGAGACGACGGCCGCCGCGACCGGCCAGGTCGGCGTCGTGCGCCGCGACCCGATGGCCATGCTGCCCTTCATCGGCTACAACGCCGGCGACTACTTCCAGCACTGGGTGAACGTCGGCAAGGACGCCGACGCGAGCAAGCTGCCCGCGATCTTCTACGTCAACTGGTTCCGCCGTGACGACAACGGTGACTTCCTGTGGCCCGGCTTCTCCGAGAACAGCCGCGTCCTCAAGTGGATCATCGAGCGCATCGAGGGCAAGGCCGCTGCGGTCGAGACGCCCATCGGTCACGTTCCGACGCCGGAGTCGCTCGACGTCGAGGGCCTCGACATGACGGACGCCGAGCTCGAGGCCGCCCTCGCGGTCGACGTCGAGGAGTGGAAGGCCGAGATCCCGCAGATCGAGGAGTGGTTCGCCAAGTTCGGCGACCAGCTCCCGGTTCAGCTTCAGGTCGAGCTCGACGGCCTCAAGGAGCGCCTCGGCGCCTGAGCCCATCAGACGTGGCGGTCCCGGCCGACCGTCACTTGACCGTCGTCGGTCACGCAACCTCCCGTTCGCTGCTCGCGAGCGGGAGGTTGCGTCATCTCCGCCGTCCGCCCACCGAGCGTCCTACGGACAGTTCGCAGGTACGCCCCGTACGCTCGAAGTCAACCGCACGTCCCCGTTCCCCGAGGAAACCGATGTCACGCTCGTTCGCCCTGACCGCCGCCGCCCTCGCGCTGCCGCTCGCTCTCGCGGCCTGCGGCAATTCCTCACCCGACGCCGAGGGGCAGTCCTCCGCGACCTCGACGTCCGTTTCGACCTCGAGCGCCACCTCGGGGGCCGGGCAGTCGTCCTCGACGAGCAGTTCCACCGGCACGAGCACCAACTCATCGGGCTCGACGCAGTCGTCCGCCGCGGCGAGCTCCACCTCGGGCGAGAGCACGGCCACCCCATCGAGCTCCTCGCAGCCCTCCGCCGTGGGACACGTGTCCGTCTCGCCGTCCACAGCACAGGGGAAGGCGCCCACCCCGACGCAGGTGAAGAAGTCCGCACTGGAGAACACCCCCGTGTCGTCTGTACACGTCACCACTCCTGACGGGGGCCCTCAGACGGGCGCAGCCGTCGCCACCCAGAGTCTCGTGACGTCGGTGAACGGTCGTACCCTCTCCTACACGTACAGCGCGTCGGGCAAGCAGCACCTCTACCGTTCGCAGCTAAACAACGCGGTCATCGCGGCGCCGAACAGCCGTGGCGTCACGATCGACTTCGGTGACGGCAGCGACATGGACGGCGCCGACCTCGGCGCGCTCCAGTGCGCACCGAAGTCGCCCCTCGCTGCATTCGCCGACAAGTTGCCGACGCAGAGCCACACCTACGCGGCCGCGGGGACGTACACCGTCACGACCACCACGTACTTCTGCGGCGACTCGGGCCCGGTGAGCAAGTCCTCGACGCAGAAGGTGACGATCAACTGATCCCGTTCGCCGAGGCCCGCGAAGGGCTCTTCTCGGCGCTGCACACGTCACCGCACGACCGGCTCGTCCTCGCTGTGGCAGGCGCACCCGGCGCAGGCAAGTCCACCGTCTGCGAGCTCCTGCTCGCGGAAGCGCAGAACCGCGACGTGTCGGCGATCGTCGTCCCGATGGACGGCTGGCATCTCGCGCACCGAACACTGGAACGACTCGGCCTCGCGCAGGTCAAGGGAGCACCCCAGACGTTCGACGCCGAAGGCTTCGTCGCCCTGGTGGCCCGTATCGCGGGGCAGCGGCCCGGGGATCCGTCCGTTTGGGCGCCCGAGTTCAGGCGCGAGATCGAGGACGCCGTCACCGGCGCCGTCGAGATTCGCCCCGAACACCGTCTCGTCGTCGTCGAGGGCAACTACCTGCTGCTCGACGAGCACCCGTGGCGCAACCTCGCCGACTTCTTCGACACCGCATGGGTCCTGACGCCCGACGAATCGACTCGCCGCACCCGACTCGTGGAACGTCACGAGCGCTACGGGCGCAGCACGGAGGACGCTCGAGCGCACGCTCTCGGCTCGGACGAGACGAACGCCCGCCGCATCGAGCACAACATGGTCGCGCGGGCGGGGCTCACCGTCCTGGAGGTCGACCCGGGCTGATCACCCCTTGGAACACCACAGGTGCCAGCGGATCCCGAGCAGATCCGTCCACCACACCGAGTGCCCGTTCTTCGGGTCACCCAGCAGGTCACGCAAGCCAAAGGGCACGCATGTGCTGGGCCAGGACGTCGTCGGCGGGGTCGGTGTGGTCGTCGGCGACGTGGGTGACGGTGTCGGCTGCGTCGGCTCACTCGTCGGAGTCGACGGCGAGGGGCTCGTCGGTTCCGACGGACGCGTCGGCTCGGTGGTCGGCGTGGTCGGGTTCGACGTCGTCGGCTGCGACGGTTCGCTCGTCGGCGTCGTCGGGTTCGACGTGGGTTCGGTGGTCGGCGACGTCGGTTGCGTCGTGCTCGGTCCGCTCCTCGACGAATCCGACGGTGCGGGAGCGGTCGACGTGGGAGCCTGCGACGTCGAAGTGCCCGGTGCGGGAGCCGTCGCCGAACCGGACGGCACCGGCGGCAGCGCGGACGTCGGCACGGTGGCCGAACCCGTCGGCGTTGCGGCGCCCGGCATCGTTGTGCGCAACGGGGATCCGCCTGCCGACGGCAAGCCTGGCAGGCGCGGCAGGGTGACCGCGGAGGAGCCCGACGGAACGACTGGGCCGTTGTTCCCTCGCTCAGAGGCGGCGCGCTCGTTCGCGCGGGGGGCGCTCGTCGCCCAGGTGGACGTCGAGGTCGGCTGACTCGTCGCGGACGCCGTCGACGACGCGGTGGGAGTGTCCGTGGAGGACGACGACGGATCGGCCGGCGCACTCGAGGAGGAGTTCGGTCCACGGGAACTCGAGGCGGCACCGTCGTCCAGCAAGACGACGCCGGCCGCCACGGTTGCGGCAAGGCCCACGAGCGCGGCGCCGGCGGCCCAAGTGCTCACCGTTCCGCCGGCGCCCGGCGCTCCGGCCGCACCGGATCCGGCGGCGGCCCCGGACGGGTCGTTCAGCGCCTCGCGCAAAGCCTCGGCCTTACCGGCGTCGAGGGCGGACGGAGTGACGGTTGCGGCCCGAGCGGACAGCGCATCACGCAACTGTTGCTCGAGGGCGGCGAACTCGTCGGGTCGAAGATCAGCCATCGGCGTCTCGCATCGCTTGGGCGAGCTTGGCCATGGCGCGTGAGGCTTGCGACTTCACCGTGCCCTGGCTGATCCCGAGGGTCGACGCGATCTCGACCTCGCTCAGCCCCTCCCAGTACCGCAGCACGAGAACCTCGCGCATGCGGGTGGGCAACGCGCCGAGGTGGCCGAGCACCTGCTGGTGCTCGTCGGCCAGAAGAACGGGCTCGTCGGAGCCGGGCCCGGCCTCGGGTTCGGCAGCAGCGGCGTACTCGCGGGCGGTGCGGCGACGCCGTAGCGCCGAGCGGGCGTGGTTGAGCACGGACGCACGCAGGTACGCGCGGGCGTTCGCGGGCGATTCGAGGGAGTCGACGTTGCGGTGCAGACCGAGGAAGGCGTCGTGCACGACGTCCTGCGCCGACTCGATGTCGTCGACGAGCTGACGAGCCAGACGCACCATGTCGTGGTACGAACTGACGTACAGGGCGTCGAGGTCGACCTCGTCCGGGGGAGAGCCCTGCGAGGACGTGTTCGCCCCCGAGGTCGCGTCGTCACCGGTCGACGCAGCGCGCTCCGAACGAGCGCTTCGCGCCCCTTCCGAGATGGCCCACCAGGGCGCCGGGGGAAGCGGAAGCGCTGCATGGACGAAAGTCATGCACCCGCTCCCCTCATCACACGGCAGATGCCGACGCCGATGTTCTGCAGGGCGATTCGGACGATGCCCCATCATCCAGTGTCGGCGAGGAACGCGGGCCGGGGCAAGCCGATCGACCCAAGTGTCCGCGCAAGCGGGTGCCTGGCCCGCGCGGTCGATCGTCCTCATGACAGAAAGACGCACACCGGACCGACAGGTTGCATGTCACCTGACGAAATATGCCCGAGGTGGCTCAGGACGTGCGCCGGCGAAGGGCCTTGGCCGTGCGTCCGATGCGTGACAGCAGCGCATCGTAAGCGTCCGTCATCGGAGCCGATCCGGCGATGGCGCTGAGAGGCTGGCGTGCTCCCTGAGCCCGCTGAACCACAGCCCGATCCGCCAGGACAGGTGAGAGGACGAGTGGCCCGAAGGTCCGCTCCAGTACCTTCACCTGTTCGGCGTGTTCGCGGACCGAGGGACGGAACCGGTTGACGACGATGCCGAGCGGTTGCAGCCCGCCCGCCTCACGTCGACGCAGGTCGTCGATCGCGGCGAAGAGTCGGTTCGCAGCATTGACGGCGAACGCCCCCGGTTCGGCGACGACGATGGCGCGGTCGCTCGCGACGAGCGCGCTGCGCGTCAGGCCGGACAGCGACGGCGGTGCATCGATGAGGACGAGATCGTAGTCGAGCTTGCCGAGCGCCTTGCGCAGCGTGTGGAGGCTCTCCCCCTCGGCGTCCGGGCGATCGAGCGCTGCGGTCGACGGGGCACCGGGCAGGACGTGAAGCTCCCCCGCACCCTCCCAGCCCGAGGCGACGATCGTCTGCTCGAGCACCTTGCGCTTCGGGCTTTCCAGCACGTCACCACTCGCACTGCCGGTGGCCTTGGCACCGAGGGCATAGGTGGCGTCACCCTGCGGGTCGAGGTCGACGACGAGCGTCGCGAGCCCCTTGCGCATCGCGGCGTCGGCGAGCCCGAGGACGACGGAGGTCTTACCCACCCCGCCCTTGAGGCTGCACACGCTGATGACGACCATGGCTCAACCCTAGGCGGGCGCGGCGCAGCGGTGCCCCGACACGCCGCGCCGCCGACAGGTCACTCCGCCCAGTCGAGGGTGCGCTCGACGGCCTGGCTCCAGCGCCCCAGCAGGCGCTGACGCTCGTCGTCCTCCATCGAGGGCTTCCAACGCTTGTCCTCGGCCCACTGACGACGCAGGTCGTCGAGGTCCTTCCAGAACCCGACGGCGAGGCCGGCCGCGTAGGCGGCACCGAGGGCCGTCGTCTCGTTGACCTTCGGGCGGATGACCTCGACGTCGAGAATGTCGCTCTGGAACTGCATGAGCGTCTCGTTGACGACCATGCCGCCGTCGACCTTGAGCTCGGTCATCTCGACGTCGGAGTCGGCGTTCATCGCCTTGACGACCTCCTGGCTCTGGTACGCCACGGCCTCGAGGGCCGCGCGGCACAGGTGCCCGCGGTTGGCGAAGCGGGTGAGGCCGACCACGACACCGCGAGCGTCGCTGCGCCAGTGCGGCGCGAAGAGGCCGGAGAAGGCCGGGACGACGTAGACGTCACCGTTGTCGTCGACCTCCTTGGCGTACTTCTCGACCTCCTTCGCGTCCTTGATGAGCTTGAGGTTGTCGCGCAGCCACTGCACGAGCGAACCGGTGACGGCGATCGAGCCCTCGAGCGCGTAGACCGGCTTCTGGTCACCGATGCGGTAGCAGACGGTGGTGAGCAGTCCGTTCTTGCTCATCACCTTCTCCTCACCGGTGTTGAGGATGAGGAAGTTGCCGGTGCCGTAGGTGTTCTTGGCCGTACCCGGCTCGAAGCAGACCTGACCGAACGTGGCGGCCTGCTGGTCGCCGAGCGCGCCCGCGATCGGCACACCGCGCAGGACGCCGCGGTGACGCACCTTGCCGTACTCCTCGGACGAACTGCGGATCTCCGGGAGCATCGACATCGGGATGCCCATGTCCTTCGCGATGGACTCGTCCCACTCGAGCGTGTCGAGGTTCATGAGCATGGTGCGGGAGGCGTTCGTGACGTCGGTGACGTGGACGCCGCCGTTCGTGCCACCCGTCATGTTCCAGATGACCCACGTGTCCATCGTGCCGAACAGCAGGTCACCGGCCTCGGCCTTCTCGCGAGCGCCGTCGACGTTCTCGAGGATCCACATGACCTTCGGGCCGGCGAAGTACGTGGCGAGCGGCAGGCCGACGACGTCCTTGTACTTGTCGGCGCCGTCGTCACCGGCGAGCTTCTTGCAGATCGCGTCGGTGCGCGTGTCCTGCCAGACGATGGCGTTGTAGACCGGCTTGCCCGTCTTCTTGTCCCACACGACGGCCGTCTCGCGCTGGTTGGTGATACCCACGGCGGCGATGTCGTCGGAGTCGAGGTCCTTCTTGGCGAGCGCCTCGGCACAGACCTTGCGCGTGTTGTCCCAGATCTCGGCCGCGTCGTGTTCGACCCAGCCGGCCTTGGGGAAGATCTGCTCGTGTTCCATCTGGCCGACGGCGACGACGTTGCCGTCGTGGTCGAAGATCATGCAGCGCGTGCTCGTCGTGCCCTGGTCGATGGATGCGACGTACTTCTTCTCAGCCATGTTCTGCTCCTCGTGCGTCGAGTTGGCGTTGGCGGTTGATGTCGAGTCTGCCCCGAACGGGTCAGCCGATGTAGAGATTGGCGGCGAAGCCTGCGATGAGGCCTCCGATGACGGGGCCGACGACCGGCACCCATGCGTAACTCCAGTTGGAGTCGTCCTTGTTGGGGATGGGAAGGAGGAAGTGCGCAAGGCGCGGCGCCAGGTCGCGTGCCGGGTTGATGGCGTAGCCCGTCGGACCACCGAGCGAGACGCCGATGGCGACGACGAGGAAAGCAACGTTGAGCGGTCCGGCCTGGCTCGGCGTCTTGGCGAACACGAGGATCGTGAAGACGAGGACGAACGTTCCGACGACCTCCGTCATGACGTTCCAGAACGGCGATCGGACGGTGGCCGAGGTGGAGAAGACGTTCGTCGGCGCGTCCTCGTGCTCGTCGAACTGCTTCTTGTAGGCCATCCACACGACGACGGCGCCGATGAAGCCGCCGACGAACTGGGCGGCGACGTAGGTGAGTGTCGAGGCGGCCGTGATGTCGACGCCCTTGGCGTAGGTGTCGGCGCCACTCGCCCACATGCCGAGGGTCACCGCGGGGTTGAGGTGGGCACCTGACTTGTAGGCGGCGAACACTCCGGAGAAGACGGCGAAGCCCCACCCGATGTTGATCATGAGAGGGCCGCCGCCGAAGCCGCCGTTCTTCGGCAGCAGGACGTTGGCCACGACACCCACACCGAGGACGATGAGGATCGCCGTTCCGAGGACTTCGCTCAAGAAGACTTGTCCGAGTGACATGCGTTCTCCGTTCCTGAAGGATCCCGTGACGGGCGCGCCCCGGGGATGCTCGTTTCGTACCCTACGCGGTGGGCTGAGGTCGCCGGGGGTTCCGCAGCGGGCGCGACGAAGGCTTCGCTCTCCGTTCGTCGTGTGACGAAAGGCCCACGCTCCGGATTCGGGAAACGTCCATTCGAGCGGTCTAAGGTGGAGGGGAAGCCGCGTTCCGCGCGGCGCCCGTGAGACCCGTCGCTCCCCTTTCGGAGGTACCCATGACGATGCACCCCTACAGCGCGAAGATGAGCCCGCAGGCCCGCGAGGAATCGTGGCGCGAGCTCGGCGAGCGCGAACTCGACGTCCTCGTCATCGGCGGTGGTGTCACGGGCGCGGGCGTCGCGCTGGACGCCGTCACGCGCGGCCTGCGTACCGGCCTCGTCGAGGCCCGCGACTTCGCGAGCGGCACCTCGAGCCGCTCGTCGAAGCTCTTCCACGGCGGCCTGCGCTACCTCGAGCAGCTCAACTTCGCTCTCGTTGCCGAGGCGCTCAAGGAACGCGAGCTCATGCTGACGCGCATCGCTCCGCACCTCGTGCACCCGGTGGCGTTCCTCTACCCGCTGAGCCACCGCGCCTGGGAGCGCCCGTACGTCGCGAGCGGTATCGCGATGTACGACCAGATGGGCGGCGCCCGCTCGGTGCCGCGCCAGAAGCACCTCACCCGCGGCGGCACGATGAAGCTGTTCCCGGGTCTCAAGCCGGACGCGATGGTCGGCTCGATCCGCTACTTCGACGCGCAGGCCGACGACGCGCGTCACACGATGACAGTGGCGCGCACCGCCGCGCAGTACGGCGCCATCGTGCGCAACTCCACCGAGGTCGTCGAACTCGTCACCGAGGCCGACCGTGTCGTCGGTGCCGTCGTGCGTGACGTCGAGACGGGCGAGAAGCTCGAGGTCCGCGCCAAGGTCGTCATCAACTGCACCGGTGTGTGGACCGACGACATCCAGAAGATGACGGGTGGGCGTGGCCGTTTCCGCGTGCGCGCGTCGAAGGGCGTGCACATCCTCGTGCCGCGCGACCGTATCGCCGGCGAGGTGGGCCTCATCCTGCGCACCGAGAAGTCGGTGCTGTTCGTCATCCCGTGGGGTCAGCAGTGGCTCATCGGCACCACCGACACCGACTGGGCCCTCGACGTCGCCCACCCCGCGGCGACGAGCAAGGACATCGACTACATCCTCGAGCACGTCAACACGGTGCTCGCCTCGCCGCTCACGCGTGACGACATCCTCGGCGTGTACGCCGGCCTGCGTCCGCTGCTCGCGGGCGAGAGCGAGGACACCTCGGCGCTCTCGCGTGAGCACGCCGTCGCGCGCCCGCAGCCGGGCCTCATCTCGATCGCCGGCGGCAAGTACACGACCTACCGTGTCATGGCGGAGGACGCCGTCAACGCGACCGCCGAGGACCTGGGCCCGATCAAAAACTCGGTCACGGAGGTGACGCCGCTCGTCGGCGCCGACGGGTACGCCGCGATGCTCAACCTCAAGCACGAGCTGGCCGCCGAGTCCGGCCTGCCGGAGTGGCGCATCGAGCACCTGCTCGGCCGCTACGGCTCGCGTCTGTACGAGGTGCTCGAGCTGGCACAGGACGACGCGTCGCTGCTCAAGCCCGTCGGGGCCGCCGACGAGTACCTGCGCTGCGAGATCGCGTACGCCGTGACGAACGAGGGCGCGCTGCACCTCGAGGACGTCCTCGCCCGCCGCACGCGCATGTCGATCGAGACCAAGCACCGCGGCGCCGACGCGGCGCAGGAGGTCGCCGACATCATCGCGCCGCTGCTCGGCTGGTCGGACGAGACGAAGAACGCCGAGATCACGTCGTACGTCGAGCGCGTCGAGGCCGAGCGCAAGTCGCAGGAGCTCGAGACCGACGAGGCCTCCGACGCCGCGCGCCTCGAGGCTCCCGACCCGCGCCCGAGTCTGCGCAAGGTGCTCGCCACCCGCTGACCCGCGCTGGTCCTCGCCGCCCCCTCCCGCCTGCCGCGGGTGGGGGCGGTGGCGTGTAGAGGCCGGTCTCCGGGGCGAGTCGGCCGTACAATGCATCGTGCCCCTCGATGTCATCGCTTTCCTGGCCGGGTTCCTCGCAGCTCTCATCGTCACGCTGCTCCTGGGACGCGCGGCCCTGCGTCGGTACGACATCGACTTCTCCGGCTGCGAAAGTGGCGGGTGCAGCGCGTTGGTCAGCCGGCTCGACGGTTATCCCCCGAGGGCTGTGCGGGCGATCGCCCACAAGGGAGGAGTCGTCCTGTGGCAGCCCCGACGGCGACTCGTCATCGCCACACCACCTGCCGCCACCGACACGGCCACACGTCGCGCAACTGCACAACCGGACGATGCCCCGTGGGGCTGGAACCTCGAAGGCCGTGACGACGGTCCGGAACTGTTCGGCGGCGAGGGCCTCGCCACGGTCGTTCGACGAGCCTCACGAACGGCGCAGCGAGCTCCCCTCACGACCTGGGCGTGGCTGCTGTTCCCCCGATTCTGGGGTGCACTAGCCGGCGCCTTCGTGCTGACTGCGCTGGGGATGGCAGGCGTTGTCGCTCTCGGTCACACAGAAACCGTGACGGTGACCAAGACCGTCGCCGACCCGGAGATCGACGAAACCTTGTGCACCTTCGTTCTCAGCGACGCGGCCGGCAAGGCGGCCGGCGAGCAGGTGTCGTCGTGCGTCATGGTCGACGAGCCTCGAGTGGGCGCGCGGGTGGAAGCCGTCGCGCTGCTGGCGAGCGACTACGCCATCGTCCTCGACGACTTGGGCTTGTCGGAGCCGACACTCGGCAGTCTCTTCATGGCAGCCGGAGCCGGCGGTGTCGCAGTGGTCTCCGGCCTCTGGCGCGCCGTCCTACCGCGCCGTCGAACGAGCCTCATCCCCTTCCCGATCGCCTCGGACGACGCCGAGGGCGCGGACATCGCGGCCATGGAGCACTTGACGCTGGCCGAACTCGCCGACCTCGAGGAGAGCATCGCCCCGCAGCCCTCGACGACCCCCTCGCACGCCGGTACTGGGGTTCGGGGGCTGATCAACCGGATGAGGCTCTATCCGATTCCTGCGGGATCTTTCGCGACGTTGGCCCTGTGCTGGCACCACTACGACGAGCATCGAAACATCGCCCTCGTGGTCGGGCTCGTGGCGCTCATGGTGTTCGTTCGAGGACTCGTGCTGAGCCTGACGCAGTTCGTCGAGGTGCGCTCCCTCACGCACCAGGCCTGGCAGGGTCCGCTCGCGTACTCACGCGTGCCGGGCGTTGCCAACGCTGTGCTGCTCTTCCTGCGCCCCGGCCGTGCGCTGTGGCTCGATCTCGATGGCAGCGTGCCGCCCCGCGGCACCGCGCAATACCGCGGTGATCTCACCGAGGACCCCTCATCGGTCCAACTGCTCGTGGACGGAGTCCTCCTGCGCGCCGATCGTCGCCACCCCGAGTTGGGCCCAGCGGAACTGGACCAGCTTCGCGAGGACGTTCTCGACGACCTCACCATGCTCATCGCCCGGGCCGACCCACCGTCCACGCACAGGAACGTCACAGAAACGACCTTGGAACTGCATAGCCGCCGGGGCGACACTGAGTGACATGAGCCCCGCTGCCCCCGCTTTGAAGCGCCCCGACGGCACGAACGTCCGGGTCCTCGTCGTCGACGACGAGTCGAACCTCACCGAACTGCTGTCGATGGCCCTTCGCTACGAGGGCTGGGACATCAAGAGCGCCGCCACCGGCAACGCGGCCGTCAAGACGGCCAAGGAGTTCAAGCCCGACGCCGTCGTGCTCGACATGATGCTGCCCGACTTCGACGGCCTCGAGGTGCTCCGGCGTATGCGCGACGAGGACCCGACGCTGCCGGTCCTTTTCCTCACCGCGCGCGATGCCGTTGAGGACAGGGTGGCCGGTCTGACGGCCGGAGGCGACGACTACGTCACGAAGCCCTTCAGTCTCGAGGAGGTCGTGGCCCGCGTGCGCGCGTTGCTGCGCCGCTCGGTCCAGTTGCAGGAGGAGGAGAGCTCGCTGCTGCGCGTCGGCGACCTCACCCTCGACGAGGACAGCCACGAAGTGATGCGCGGCGGCGACGAGATCACCCTCACCGCAACGGAGTTCGAACTCCTGCGCTTCCTCATGCGCAACCCCAAGCGCGTACTGAGCAAGGCTCAGATCCTCGACCGGGTGTGGCACTACGACTTCGGCGGCCAGGCCAACGTCGTCGAGCTCTACATCAGCTACCTGCGCAAGAAGATCGACGCCGGCCGCGCACCGATGATCCACACGATGCGCGGCGCCGGCTACGTGCTCAAGCCCGCTTCCTGAGCCGCCGCCCCGTGTTCAATCCCGCCCGGTGGCCGCTGCGCACGAAGCTGCTCACCTCGATCGTCACCCTCTTCGTCGTCATCATCGCGATCATCGGCGCGGCGACCGTCCTCACCACCCGCAACTCGCTCATGACGCAGGTGGACGCCCAACTCGCCGACGCACAGCGCTCCCTCGACGGCCCCGGTGAGGGCGACGCCCCCGGTCACACCGACGGCTACCACCGCGCCGCGCCCGGGCTCGGCGGCAGCATGCTGCGCCTGACGATCGACGCCTCCTCCACCGCGAACACGATCCGCACGAGCGAGAACGTCGTCCTGACGCCCGGCTCGATCTCGACGCTGTCGAAGGCCCAGGTTCTGACGCTGTGGAACAGTTCGCTCGGCACCGCCCCTCAGACCGTCGACGTCGGCGGCGGCCTCGACACCTACCGCCTCGTCGCCGTCTCGCGCTCGAACGGCGACGTCACCATCGTCGGCATGCCGCTCGAACCCATCGACCGGAACGTCGGTGAACTCGCCCGGAACATCGCGCTCATGGGTCTGCTCGGCCTCGTCGCCGTGGGCGGCGCGAGCTTCCTGCTCGTGCGCAGCAACCTGCGTCCGTTGCGCCGGGTCGCGGCCACCGCCGAACGAGTCTCGGAGATGCCCCTCGGACGCGGCGACGCACGCACCGACGAGCGCGTGCCGACGGTCGACACCGACCCGCGCACCGAGGTCGGCACCGTCGGCCTGGCGCTCAACAACCTGCTCGACCACGTCGACTCCGCCCTCGACGCTCGCGAGGGGAGCGAGATGCAGGTGCGCCAGTTCGTGGCCGACGCGAGCCATGAGCTGCGCACTCCCCTCGCCTCGATCTGTGGCTACGCCGAGTTGTCGCGCCGCGAGACCGAGCCTGTCCCGCCGTCCGTGACCCACGCTCTCGGGCGCATCGAATCCGAAGCCGGGCGGATGACGACGCTCGTCGAGGACCTGCTCCTGCTGGCCCGTCTCGACGCCGGCCGCGAACTCGAGCGCGAACCTGTCGACCTCACCCGCATCGTCGTCGAGAGCCTGAGCGACCTCCACGCGGCCGGGCCCGACCACGTCTGGCACCTCGACCTCCCGGAGGACCTCGACGAGGTGCCCGAAGTCGTCGGCGACGAGGCGCGTCTGCGTCAGGTCGTCATCAACCTGCTCGCCAACGCGCGCCGTCACACGCCGCCGGGGACGGTCGTGACGGCCGGGCTCGCGCGCGAGGGCGACGACGTGATCGTCAGCGTCACCGACAACGGCCCCGGAATCCCCGCCGAGTTCACGCCGCACCTCTTCGAACGCTTCACCCGCGGGGACGTCGCGCGCACGCGCACCGAGGGCTCGACTGGTCTGGGCCTGTCGATCGTGCACGCCGTCGTCACCGCGCACCACGGCACGGTGAGCGTCGAGAGCGAACCCGGGAACACCCGGTTCACCGTGCGTCTGCCCATCGAACCGAGGGGCCGACTCGCGTCACCCGAGGCAGCCGGAGCATGATGTCGGACGACACCCGGAGGTGACGATGAACGAGAACGAGGCGCTCGCCGCCGCGACGAACCCGTCTGCGGCGCCGGAAACCCAAGCCGGCGAACGGGGCACCGTGTCGCACGCCATGCGCTTCGCGCTCGTCGGCGTGGGCTCGACGGTTCTCTACACGCTGCTCTTCATGCTCCTCGACATGCGCATGAACCACCACCTCGCGAACGTGACGGCGCTGCTCGTGTGCACGGTCCTCAACACGTGGGTGAACCAGCGATTCACGTTCGACGCGGCGGGGCACTCGGGCGGCAAGGCCGCCCACGTCCAGAGCCTCGCGATCCTCGCGGTCACGCTCGCGGTGACAACGGGCGCGCTCGCGCTGGAGCACCACCTGTGGCCGAACGCGGGCACCTTCTGGGACACGGTGACGGTGACGATCGGCAACGCGATCGCGACGGTCGTGCGCTTCGTCGTCTTCCGCCGAATCTTCACGCGCTGAGCGACCGAAGCCCCCTGTGACGGCGCGGTTTGGTGTGCGCCGGGCTGTCCGATACCCTTTCAGGGCTTGCAGTGCTTACTGCTCGTGGAGGAGGCGTCGCCTAGTCCGGTCTATGGCGCCCGCCTGCTAAGCGGGTTTGGGGTTTATAGCCCCATCGAGGGTTCAAATCCCTCCGCCTCCGCCAGCGAATGTGAAGGGCCCCTCCCCAGGATCAGCGACGAAGTCGCCCTGGGGAGGGGCCCTTCACATTCGCTGATGAAAGCACGGGGATTTGGGAGGAGTCCGGGCGCCCGTGAGCGAAGCGAGCCCGCGCCCGGACGACGGCTCCCTCCGCCTCAGGGAACGAGACCGAGGTGCGACACACCAGCGCAGCACCTCCAGCGAACTCTCAGAACCTGATCGTCACCGGATTGAGACTTTCCCAGGTTCGTCCTTCATCATGGTGAGCAGCACTTTTCAAGTTCGCCGGGCCGGTGGCTCCGACGGGCGGTCAGCTATTGGGGATCTTCACATGACGCACGACTCGTACGCGAGCCATTCGGGGCCGGAGGGGCTCCGTGAGGCAACTCGCTCGGGTGAGCGTCAGCGCCGTCGGGCGTCGTTGCGCCGCAGCTTGTCGTTGACCTTCCTGAGCACGCTGTTGCCGGGGCTGGGGCTGGTGTGGACGCGCCGCCGCCGCCTGGGCATTCTGCTGGCGGCGTTCACGTTGCTCGCACTCCTCACGTTGGCCGTCGTGCTCGTCGGTGGTGGGCTCATCACCGGTGCGGCGAACGTGCTCACGGCGAAGGGCCTCAAGATCGCCCTCGCCGTCACGATCGGCGCGATCCTGCTGTGGCTGTTCTCGATCGTGCTCACGGCGCGCACGACACACATGACGGCGTGGTCGCGCCGCGGCGAGACCGTCTTCAAGGGCTTCACCGCGCTCATGTGCCTCGCGGTCACGCTCCCTGCCGCTGAGGCAGTCCGGTACGTCACGGTGACGCAGGACGCCTTCGGTTCGATCTTCATCAAGAACGGCGGCGGCCAGAGCGCGAAGGAGAACGCGTTCAAGCGGCACGAACGTGTCAATTTCCTCCTCGTCGGTTCGGATGCGGGCAAGGATCGCTTCGAGGTGCGTACCGACTCCGTCATGGTCGCCTCCGTCGACACGAAGACCGGCGACACGACCCTCATCAGCATCCCGCGCAACTGGCAGAAGGTGCCGTTCCCCACGTCCAACCCGCTGCACGACCTCTACCCGGACGGATTCACCTGCCCGGACCGTGGCGCGAGCGAGCAGTGCATCATGGATGCCGTGTGGACCGAGGCCACCGTGCAGCACCCCGAGCTGTTCAAGGGTCAGCAGTACGCCGGCCTCAACTCGACACGCGATGTCGTCACGGAGATCACCGGCCTCGAGATCGACTACTCCACCGTCATCAACCTCGAGGGTTTCCAGGATCTCGTCGATGCCATGGGCGGCGTGGACATGACGATTCCGCCCGGCGGGATCGCCATCGGCGGCAAGATCGTCAACGGCGTGAAGACGGGGATCACCGGGCGCATCCCCGAGGGTGAGCAGCACCTCGACGGTCAGCAGGCCCTCTGGTACGCGCGCAGCCGGGTCGAGACGGGCGACGGTGACCGCATGCGCCGTCAGCGCTGCATGGTCAACGCTCTGGTCAGCCAGACCAACCCGTTCCAGATGGTCCAGCGCTTCCCCGACATCATGAAGGTGGCCAAGGAGAACATCCTCCTCGACCTCCCCCAGGACCAGCTCCCCGACCTCGCTGATCTGGCCAACACGATGAAGAAGGGCCAGATGAAGAGCGTCAATCTGGCCTACCCGATCATCAGCGACAGCAACCCGGACTACGACAAGGTGCGCTCGCTCGTGAAGAAGGGCTTGGAGCGTCCGAAGGCCACGAAGAAGCCCGCACCGAAGAAGACGTCGACGTCCAGCTCGACCACGCCCTCGACGAGCACCTCGACCACCGAGGAGCCTGTGAGCGACACGACCTCCACCTGCTGATCGCACGACCTCGACGAGGACGCTCCACAGCTGATCCCGAAGTGACGAGATATCCGGCACGACGAAGGCCCCAGCCGAACCGGCTGGGGCCTTCGTGAGGTCTACCTGATATCAGGCAGAGGTGACGTTCGAGGCCTGCGGGCCCTTGTCGCCCTGCGTGATCTCGAACTCGACGCGCTGACCCTCGTCGAGCGAGCGGTAGCCGTTGGTCTGGATGGCCGAGTAGTGAACGAAGACGTCAGCGCCGCCGCCGTCCTGCTCGATGAAGCCGAAGCCCTTTTCAGCGTTGAACCACTTCACAGTGCCCTGTGCCATGGGAAATCCCTCTATCTATCGTGTTGCGTTGAGCTTCAACTTTTGAAACTCAGGCTGATGTGCATGCCATAGGCGCCTGAGGTTGAAACAACAGGAAAAACCGAGGTACTGCAAAGCAACCACCATCACGCTAACACGCGCCGCCTCCCCGAGGCTCATGCGCGACGCCCGCAAACGTGAACAGTGCATGACCGCACAGCGACGGGCGGCACCCGTTCGGCCTCAGGCTGCCAGCTCCTCGTGGTCGGCTGCCGCAACGAGTTCCGCGTAGCGCCCACCACGGGCGAGAAGTTCGGCATGCGTGCCGGCCTCGACGATCCGTCCCGCGTCCATGACGACGATGCGGTCGGCATCGCGGACGGTGGAGAGACGGTGGGCGATCGTCAGGGTCGTGCGGCCCGCGCTCAGGCGCTCCAGAGCGTCCTGGACGGAGCGTTCCGTACGGGTGTCGAGCGCACTCGTCGCCTCGTCGAGGACGAGGATCGGCGGGTTGCGCAGCAGAGTGCGCGCCAGCGCCAGGCGTTGCTTCTCGCCGCCGGAGAAACGGTGTCCGCGAGCGCCGACGACGGTGTCGTACCCGCCGGGCAGACCGGCGACGACGTCGTGGATGGCGGCGGCTTTCGCGGCGGCGACGATCTCGTCGTCCGTGGCGTCGGGCTTGGCGTAGTGCAGGTTCTCGGCGATGGTCGCGTGGAGCAGGTAGGGCTCCTGGACGACGACACCGACGAGGTCGCTCACGTCGGCGAGCGTCATGTCGCGCAGGTCGACGCCGTCGATCCGCACGCTGCCCGCGTCGGGGTCGTGCAACCGGCTGACGAGTGCCGCCAGCGTGGACTTGCCCGAGCCGGTGGCGCCGACGACGGCCACGTTGGAGCCGGCAGGCACGGTGAGGTCGACGTCGTCGAGCGCGGGTCGGTCAGCGCCGGGGTAGCGCAGAGTGACGTGGTCGAAGCGCACCTCGCCGCGCACGGCGTCAGGCTCGAGGCGAACCGGCTCGGCCGGGTCGGCGATGGCCACGGGCATGTCGAGGTACTCGAAGATGCGGCTGAACAGCGCCTTGCTCGTCGTCAGCTGGATGCCGACGTTGAGCACGCCCATGAGCGGGCGGAAGAGCGCGGACTGCAGACCGGTGAAGGCCACGAGCGTTCCGATCGTCATGCCACCACCCGTGGCGGGGAGGCCGGCCGCGAGGTAGATGAGTGCAGGGATGACGGCGAAGATGATCGACATCGTGCCCATGCGCCAGCGTCCGGCCATCTGGGCCTGGAGTTCGAGTTCGGTGAGCGTCGCGGACGAGCGCGTGAAGCGGGTGCTGAGCTGCGGGCCCGCGCCCATCGTCTTGGCGAGCACGACACCGCTGATGGACAGGCCCTCCTCGATCTGGGTCTGCATGTCGGCGAGCGTTCCCTGCGCCTTCGACTGAACCGCGCGTCGCAGACGCGCGACGCGGCGCGTCAGCCAGATGGCCGGCGGCAGGACGACGAGGCTGATGAGCGAAAACCTCCAGCTGAGCACGGCCATCGCGATCGCGGTGCCGATGACGGTCGTCACGTTGCTCGCGATCGACGTGGCGGCGTCCGTGACGACGCCCTGCATGCCGTTGATGTCGTTGGTCAGGCGGCTCTGCAGCTCGCCGCCGCGCGTGCGGGTGAAGAACCCGAGGGGCTGGCGCTGCAGGTGGGAGAACAGGTCGGTGCGCAGCGTGTGCATGACGCGCTGGCCGGTGCGCGTGGCGAGCCAGGTCTGCACGACGCCGAGAAGCTGCGTGACGATCGTGACGGCCAGGATGCCGCCGACGAGCGTGAGCAACAGCGGCACGTCCTGGTGCGGAATGGCGTCGTCGATGAGGTGCTTGGTGAGGAACGGCGGCGCGAGCGCGATGACGGCGCTGACGACGATGATCGCGAGCACGACGGCCATGGACACGCGGTGCGGCGCGAAGAGCCGCGTGATGCGGCGCATGGAGACGGGGTGGGCGTCGAGCTGGGCGATGTCAGCCTTGCTCACGCGCATGCCGGAGCGGCCGGCGCCGTGGCCGGGGCCCGGGCCGTGGGGGTTCGGTTGGCTGGTCGTGGTGATCACGTCCTTTCGGCTTTAGTGAGGTTGCCTCACTATCCGGGGATGTAACAATCGTGCCATGGCGATTCATTCCCGGCCGACGCACGAGTCGGACCTCGCGAGCCTTCTGGCTCTCACGGCCCGCCGGATGCGCCGAGCCCATCTCGACTCGCTCGAGCCGTATGGCATCACGCCCCAGCTGTCGCGAGCGCTCGCCATGATCGAGCGGCTTTCCGGCGACGGCGAGGTGCGCCCCTCGTCGATCGCGGCACGACTCGACATCTCGGCACGCTCGGCGACGGAGGTCGTCGACGCCCTCGAGGAGCGCGGGCTCGTCGAACGTCACCCCTCCCCCAGCGACCGGCGCGCCACGGCGTTGACGCTGACGGACGCCGGGCGCGCGCTACGCCAGGAGATCGGCGCGGTCCGCGCGGAGCAGACCCACGAGCTCACTCGCCACCTCACGGGTGATGAGCAGGAACTCCTGCGTGCTCTGCTGACGAAGATGCTCGACGCCTGACGTCGCTCTCCAGGCCGACGGCGGTGGCCATCGCGCCCAGCAGGACCGAGCCGACACACCACCACATGGCGGTGCCGAACGCCTCGGCCACGCTTTCGCCGTCCTGATAGGCGCTGCCGACGAGACCGACGAGCATCGGCAGGGCCGCGACGGCGACGAGGCCGGCCGTACGCGAGACGGCGTTGTTGATGCCGCTCGCCAGGCCGGAGCGTCCGGACGGCGCGGCGGCGAGGACGGTGCCCGTCAGGGGCGAGACGAGCATCGACATGCCGACACTTCCCGCAGAGCTACGAGCAGGCAACGCTCGGCGGATATCTCGTGACGCGCAGCTCCGGGCAAGCGTCCTCCGGGTACGGACGGTTCGAGCAGAACGTCGTCGCCGTCACCCTCGCCACGCCCGAGGGCGAGCTGACGCTCGGCGGGCGCACTCCCAGCTCGGCGACGGCCGCCGGGCCGAAGCTCATCGACGTACTCATCGGCAGCGAGGGCACGCTCGGCGTCATCACCGAGATGACGCTGCAGCTGCACGAGGGACCGACCGAGTTCGCTTACTAGACCTGGGCGTTCGACTCGTTCACCGACGGGTTCGACGCGTTCCGGGCGCTCGCGCAGGATCTCGGCCACGGCGTCATGCCGGACGTCAGCCGCCTCTCCGACGGTGAGGAATCACGCACGATCCTGGCCCAGTCGGCGCAAGGGCTCGCGGCGATGGCGACCTTCGCCGCGCGCGGCGCCCGCGAGCCGTCGTTCGGGGTGCTGCGCTGGGAGGACACCGACCGCACCACCCTGCGTCGGCGCCGGCGACAGGCGCACCGCGTGCTGCGCGCGTCGGGTGCGCGACGTGCGCCCGCGGCGATCGCCGAGCACTGGATCAGCCACCGCTTCCGCGGGCCCTACCAGCGCGACCACCTCATGGATCGCGGCATCTTCGTCGAGACGCTCGAGACGGCGACGACGTGGGCGAACCTGCCGACGCTCTACCGCGCGGTGCGCGATGCGATCAGTAGTGCCGAGGTCGGCCCGCACGCCGTCGTCCAGTGCCACGTCTCGCACCTCTACGACGGCGGCGCCTCGCTCTACTACACGTTCTTCTGCCGCGAGGAGAGCGACCCGCTCGCCCAGTGGCGCCGCGTCAAGACGGCCGCGAGCGACGTCATCGCGGCGCACGGTGGCACGATCACGCACCATCACGCCGTCGGCACCGACCACCGCGCCTGGGCCGCTGACGAGATGGGCGAGCTCGGCGCGCGCATCCTGCGCGCGGTGAAGAACAAGCTCGACCCGGTCGGAATCCTCAACCCCGGCAAGCTCGTTCCGCCGGTCGACGACGCCCCCGACGCGTGCGAGGCCGGGGCCTCATGACGCGGCCCGTCACCTTGGTCGTCAACCCGGCTGCGCGCAAGGGTGCAACTCTGCGCATGATCGATCCGGTGACGGACATCCTGCGCGCGCACGGTTGGCGCGTCGACGTCGTGGTCACGCGGTCGGCGGACCACGCGTCGCAGGTCGCCGCCGACGCGAGCGTCGACGACCTGCTCGTCACGCTCGGCGGCGACGGGCTCTACGGGCGGGTGGCCGCGGGCGCCGTCGTCAGCGGCTGCCTCATGGCGCCGTTGCCCGCGGGGCGTGGGCACGACCTCGTCCGCGCGCTCGCGGGCCCGGGCGACGTGCGACGCGTCGCGCAGCTGCTCGCCGTCGCGCGCGAACGCCGCCTCGACGTCGGACTGGCCGGCGACGGCGGCCCGTCGACCGCCACGGTCTTCCTCGGCGTGGCGACGCTCGGCTACGACTCGATGGCGAACACGTACGCCAACGACGCTCCGCGCGCGGTGCCGAGTTCGCTCGTCTACGCCTACGGCGGCGCTCGAACGCTCGTGCACGCGCTGCCGCGACCGTTGACGCTCGTCGTCGACGGGGTGACGCACGAGTTCACCGGGTGGAACGTCGCGATCGGCAACTCGGGGCGATTCGGCGCCGGGATGCGCGTCAACCCCGACGCGTCGATGAGCGACGGGTTGCTCGACGTCACCGTCGTCACCGACATCCCACGCTGGCGCTACCCGGCGATGCTGCCGCGCCTGTTTCGCGGCACCCATGTCGACGGGGTACGTGTTCGAGCGCTGCGCGGACGCGACATCCGCGTCATCACGCCCCACGTCGGGGATGTCTATGCCGACGGCGACCTGCTCGAGGCGTCGCCGACGACGTTCCTTGCGCTGCCCGACGCCCTGCGCGTCATCGTGCCAGCGCCCTGAGACGCCTGAGCGTCGAACCGTCAGCGCCCGACGTAGGCCTCGACGCGCGCCGCGGCGAGTTTGCCGCTGACGAGCACCATCGGCACGCCGACACCCGGCACGGTGCCGGAACCGGCGAAGAATACGCCGGGGCGGCGGCGTTCGACGTTCGGCGGGCGGAACGGGCCGGTCTGCAGGAACGTGTGGCTGAGCGCGAACGGCGTTCCCGCGGCCATACCCTGCGCCTGCCAGCCGGTGGGATCGACGAACTCGTCGGTGACGATCGTCGTCGGGTAGCCGGCGTCATCGAGGAAAGCGAGCAGCTCCTCCTTCATGCGCGGCCGCTCGGCCGCCCAGTCGACACGCCCGACGGCGAGGTTGGGTGCGGGCTCGAGGACGTACAACGTCGAACAACCCTCCGGCGCGGCGGTGGCGTCGTCACGAGACGGAATGGTGACGAGCCGCGACGGATCCTGCATCCGCGTGCCGCGCACGAGCAGATCGTCGAACGACTCCTCCCACGCCGTGCCGAAGTGGATGTTGTGGTGCGCGACGTCGCTCGGCACACCCTCGACCCCGAGGTGCCAGACGACCGCGGACGGCGAGTACGTCGCACGCTTCAGGACGGCCGGCGGTTCGAGGTCGTCGAGCAGCGTCCGGTAGGCGATGGGCAGGTCGGTCGTGCAGACGATCGCGTCACACGGCAGGCGCTCGTCACCACTCGGGCCGGACATCTCGACCCCGGCGACGGCGCCGTCAGCGCGGGTGAGGATGCGCGTCACCGTCGTGTCGTAGCGCTGTTCGACGCCTGTGCGCCCGAGCGCACGCGCCATCGCCTCGGGCACCTCGCGCATGCCGCCGGCCGGGAACCAGACACCCTCGATCGAGTCCATGTACGTGATGACGGCGTACAGCGCGAGCGCCTTCTCCGGCGCGAGACCTGCATACATCGCCTGGAACGAGAAGATGCGGTGCAGGCGTTCGTCGTCGAAGCGCTCGCGGATGACGGGCCCGAGGTGACGGAACCCGCCGAGCCTCACGAGCCGCGCGGCTGCAGCCGGGTTGCGCAGCAGGTCGAGCGGTGAGTCGAAGTTCGCGTCGATGAAGTGCGGCATCTCGACCTCGTACAGCCGCCGCAGCCACGCGACGAAGTCGTCGAACGCCGCCGCGTCCTTCGCGCCGCACTCGCGCGCGATCTCCTCGCGCATCGCCTCATGACCGTGACGGACGAAGATCGTCGAGCCGTCCGCGTAGCAGGCGCGATAGGCGGGGTCGAGCAGCGTCAGGTCGAGCACGTCGTGCACGCCGACGCCGATCCGCGCGAGGGCCTCGTCGACGAGATCGATCATCGTCAGGACGGTCGGGCCGGTGTCGAACGTGAACCCGTCCCGCTCGAGGCGGATACCGCGCCCACCCGCCTGCGTCTGCTTCTCGACGATGACGACGTCGTGCCCGGCGCCGCGCAGATGACAGGCTGCGGCCAGGCCGGCGAGGCCGGCTCCGATGACGACGACGCGACTCATGCGAGATCCTTCTCATCGAGGGGTTCGTGTTCTTCATGCTGCGTGTGCTCGTGCGCGGTCTCATCGTGCGGGAGCGCGAGCGGCGAGAGTCCATTCTCCCCCAGCTGCTCGGCGAGCAGCACGATCTGCTCGGCCGCCCACGGGCTGAGCAGCGCCGGAGTGCGACGCGCGAGGTGGACCGCGTCGGGCCAGGCGATCCAGGCCCACTCGCATACCTCGTCGGGGTGCGGTTCGAGCTGCGCCGGGTCGATGCGCCCGACGAGCACCGGGCAGATCTCGTGCTCGACGATGCCGGACGCGTCGACCGCGCGGTAACGGTAGCTCGGCAGGACGACACGCAACTGCGTCACATCCAGCCCGAGCTCTTCACGCACGCGCCGGCTCACCGCGTCCTGCGTGGGTTCGTCGGGGCGCGGATGCCCGCAACAGGTGTTCGTCCACACACCCGGCCACGCGACCTTCGTCAGCGCGCGACGGGTGAGCAGCAGGCGACCCGCGTCGTCGAGCAGGTAGCTCGAGAAGGCGCGATGCAGCGGCGTGTCACGGGTGTGCACCTCGGCGCGCGGGCACGTGCCGATCGCGGCGCCGTCATCGTCGAGCAGGACGACGACGTCGTCGGTCGCGGCCGGCACACCCGTAGGAGGAGCGGCGGGCGCGGCACCGAACGTCGCTTCCGCTGGCTTGTCGGGTGCGTCGATCATCGGCGTCTCGCGCATCGGGGGTGCTTTTTTCGAGTCGTCGGCGTGAGGTGCTGGATGATCCTGATGACGTTCACGCATCGCGCACCGCCAGTTCGTCCGCGAAACGCGTGAGTTCGTCACGCACCGCGCCCTGCGGCAGCGCCGCGAGAGCATCGAGGGCGTCAGCGTGGCGCTCGGCGATGCGGGCGACGGCCTGCGCGCGCACGCCCGCCACGTCGAGGCGCTGCAACCAGGCGTGTGTCTCGGCCTCGTCGAGTGGTTCGCGACCCGGCGCCAAGCGTCGCGTCAGCTCACCGTCGAGGGCCGAGTCGGCGAGGCCGAGGACGGTCGTCGGCTTGCGTTCGCGCAGATCCTCGCCCGCCGGTTTGCCCGTGACGGCGGGTTCGCCCCACAGGCCGATGATGTCGTCGGCGAGCGCGAACGCCTCACCGAGCGCGGCGCCGAATCGGCTCAGCCACGCCGGTGGCGCGCTCTCGCCGGTGAGCAACGCGCCGATCTCGAGGGGGCGCTGCACCGTGTACGCGCCCGACTTTGCGTGCGCGACGCGGCGTGTGCTCACCTCGTCGAGGCGTGCCTCGGCGGCGAAGACGAGGTCGAGCCGCTGCCCGGTGACGAGCTCGACGACCGCTGCGTCCCACGCGTCGGCCACGTGCTCCGGCAGAGCGCGGACGAGGCGGTTCGCGAGCGCGAACGCGAGATCACCGGCGAGGACGGCGACGCTGTCGCCGAGGCGCGCAGCGTCGGGGCCGTCGGGCTGAGCTGCGGCGGCTCTCACCCGGCGGTGCGCGGTCGGAGCGCCGCGTCGCGTGTCGGAGGCATCCATGACGTCGTCCTGCAGCAACCCGAACAGGTGCAACAACTCGAACGCCGCAGCGACACGAACGACAGCGTCGGTGGTCGCGGGGTCGTCGTCGGGGTTGGTGCACTCGAGCGCCGCGAGGTACCCGAGGCGGACGAGCCGGGGCCGCACGAGTTTGCCGCCGGCTGCGAGAAGATCACGCACGAGCGTCTCGAGCGACGATGCCTCGACCAGCGCTGACGAGGGCAGTCCGGCCGTCACCACACCGCCGGCGTCGGCCGCGAAGGCAAGGCTCTCGGCCACGCGTGCCTGCACGGCGTCGAGAAAGCTGGCGGCATCGGTGAGACGGCACGCGTCGCTGCGGCGTCCTCCATCTCGGCTCTCGGTGTCGCAGCGTCCCGCGGCGCGCCGCTCACGCCCGAGTCCTTCGAGCCCGGAACGTCCGGCGTCGAGGGCGACGTCGTTCTGCCGTCCGCTCATCGGCCACGCCCTGACGAATCGCGACCTACCGTCGCGAGGCCACGCTCGCGCAGGCGCAGCGCCGCACGGGCGGCGCGCAGCGAGCGCGGGAACCGCGCCCGCGTCGGCACGCTCCACAGCTCGTGCCCGGGCAGCCCCCAGTGGCGCAGCAACGCGTTCGCGGCCTGGAAACCGGTCGTCGCCGCCCGCTCCATGAGCGCGACGGGCAGCTCGCAGCGCACGCCGTCACCGGCGAGGACGAGCTTCGGCTGCGGCGTGACGACGCCCGGGCGCGCGGCCCACTCGTCCGTACCGGCGAGGGGGCAATCGGCCTCGACGAGCACCTCCTCGTGCACCGGCTCGCACCCGGTGAGCTCAGGGTGCAGGCGGTCGAGCTGATGTCGTAGGTCGGCGAGCACTTCGTCATCGGTGACGTCGTTGGGCACCGCGTAAGCATGCAGTTCGACGACGCTGCCGCCGCACCGCTTGGCCCACTGCGCGGCGCCGTCCTCGAGGTCGTGGACGAGCGAGACATTGTCGAGATGGCCGTACGCGGCCGTGCCGACGAACGGCGCGCTGCCCGCCGCGACGGGGCGGTCGAACCACAGTCGCTGCACGATGAAACGAGGCGCCATCTCCCCGGTCAGCACGGACGCACGCCAGGCCTCGTCGCCGAGGTCGGTGCCGTCGACGAGACGCTGCAGCACGTCACGACTCGTCGCGATGACGACGGCGTCGGCGCGGAGCGAGCCATGGGCATCGTCACGGTCAATGGCGAAGTCAATGCGGCCGCGACTCGCGTCGTCGGCACCCGCAGCAGCCGCGCCGGCGCTGACACGGAAACCCTCGCCGTCGCGCTCGATCGACTCGACGCGACAACCCGTCACGGCGTGCGCGCCGAGGCCTTCGAGGTAGGAGCGCAGCGGTCGCCACATCGTCGTGTCGAAGTCGTCGCGGCTGACGTCGAACAGCAGCCCCTCGCCGGAACCGAGGAAGTACATGTGGAACATGGCGACGAGTTCGCCGGCGGAGAAGTCGCGCGGGTCGGCGAAGAAGCTGCGTGCGAACACCTCGAGCGCGAGCGAGCGCATGCGTTCGGGGAATCGCAGCGCGTCGAGGGCGTCGGCGGCGCTCACCCCGTCGTAGCGCGAATACGTGGCGGGGAAATCGACGTCGAGCAGGTCGAGGGCGCGGTGGGCGTCGACGCGCGTGAGGTCGCGCAGACCGAACGAGGGGCTGCGGGCGACGAATGACAGGAAGTTGAGCGGCGGCCGCGTCGCGATCTGCGTGAACGAATCCTGCGTACCGTCCGCGTGACGTAGCGGGTAGTCCGCGACGGGGCGCAAGCATTCGAGGCTCGGGTCGACGCGGCGCAGCAGCGCGCGCAGGTTGTAGTACTGGCGGAAGAACGCGTGAAACCCGCGGCTCATCGTCGCTCGATCGTCCGGGGCGCCCGACGCGTCAGCGCCCGGGGTCGGCACGTCGACGGGCCAGCTGCGCACTCGGCCACCGAGGCTGCTCTCTGCCTCGATGAGCGTGACGCGCACGCCGCGCTCGGCCAGCCCGACGGCAGCGCTGATGCCGGCGATCCCACCACCCACGACGACGACGTGGGGGGCCGCGGCGTCCGGCACCCTCGACGCAGCAGTGCCGCCCCGACCGTCAGGCTCATGCCGTTCGGCCGCCGCATCACGTCCGGGGCGCCACGGCGGCACTCGTCGCAGCCCTGCCGTGAAGGCCTCGATCGTCGCGCTCATCGTGCGTTCTCCTTTCGACGACGGCCGTGGTGTTCCCACAGCAGGATCGTCAGCGTCACCATCGAGAAACCGAAGCCGAAGTCCTCGATCGGGATGTCCCACGGAAAGCGGATGCCGAGGAACTGATCACGCCCGTAGAGGACGATCGGGTCGCTCAACTTCGTCAGCCAACCGTCGACGAGGATCTGGAACGTGAACACGATGACCATCGAGCACCAGTAGCGCGCCGAGGTGAAGATGCCGGTGCGCCAACGCCCTTCGAGAGCGACGACGCCGATCATCGACGCGACGGTCAGCACGGTGTACTCGGGCACGTCACACCTCCCCCGACGGGCGATGATCGCCTCGCGCGGACGAGCCATCAGCCGCCACATGGCGTCCCTCGCCCGCCCGCCCGTCCGAATCGACCCGGGCGAGAGCACTTCTCGCGCTCCCGCTCGAGCGCCACGCGGCGAGCAGGCGCAGGCAGAACCCGACGGCTCCGTACGTCAGCAACCCGCAGATCGGGATGACGACGAAGAACACGAGCTCCTCGATCGGCATCGGGGTGAGCGGCACATCCCAACCCGACGTGAACCGCGGCGAGTACGACCAGTGATCACGCACGATGCCGACGATGTCCCACACGCTGAACAGCACGACGACGGGCAGCAGCGCCGCGAGCAATCGTCGCGGGCGCGAGTACACGCGGGCGCGCAGGACGAGTTCGAGCGGCAGCGTGATGAGCAGGCATCCACCCATGAGCAGCAGGTACTGATAGGGATCCCAGGACGCGGGCAGGCTCATGTCGCCCACCCCACCACGACGTCGGCCGCCGTCACGACTGCCCGTCCCGCGCGAAACCCGAACGCAGTTCGTAGCGACGCTCCGCGTACTCGAGGTCGTCGACCCACAACTGGCCCTGCGTGCGCAGCACGAGCGGGCGGATGAGCGGTGCGAACGCCCGCGCTGCACGGAAACCGGGGCGCTCGGAGTGCGCGATCGTCGCCTCGTGAATGACGCTGTGAGCCGGCTGCTCGGCGCTCGCCGGCTGCACGCACGTCGCGTGAGTCTCGACGGTGCTGCCGACGCCCTCGCCGTCGATGATCGTCATCGTGATCGTGCGGCTGTCGGCGCACGTGAACGCCGCGCGCACCGGCACGCCGTAGGTGTGGTTGAGGCGGAACGTCACGTCGGTGACCAGGCAGTCGTCGTCGCTCGCGTCCTCGTCGACGACGAGGTGGCTGAACGCGTAAGGGTGGAACCAGGCCCCGTGCCACGGGTCGAGACGGTTCGCGATGACGTCGGACGTCTCGCACCGCGCTTCACGCGTGTAGACCGCGACGAGCGCCTCGTCGAGTGGAGCGCGCGCGGGCAGCACCGGCGCGGCGCTCGGCGTCTCACCGTCGCTGGGCAACCGCACCCAGAACAGGACGCCGTCGTCGTGCGCGGGGTAGGTGAGCCATTCGCCCGGCCACTCGCTCGGCAGCCGCAGCCCGTGCCAGCGGCACAGCACGTCGCCGTCATCGGTGTGGCAGTTCTCCAGCAGCGCACCCATGTGCGGGCACGCGCCCGGTCCCGCGAGCGCCGAGCCGTCGTCGCCGCGCCACAACGCGATCTCGCGTCCGAGGATCGTGCGCACCGTCGAACGCCCCGCGACGACGTCCGTGCTCGCCGCCGCGACGTGCCAGCCACCCGCGTCCTGGGCGAGGGCGCGCGCCAGCATCCGCTCGATGCGGGGCACCGCAGCCTGACGCCACGTCGAGCGGATCTGCTCCTCCGGCGGCTGGGGGACGCGTCGGATCGGGTTGCGCCGCGCGATCTCGGCACGCAGCTCGGCGCGGTTGCGGGGCGGGCGTCTCAACTGCGGCTCCTTCGGCGAGTTTGGGTGGGCGAGGGGGGTGCGGTGGGTCGAGTCGGTCTCCATCGTCGGGTGCGCCTCGCTCATGACGCGGACGACGTCACGCCTGTCCTGTCGACCGCGGCCGGTGACGAGGGCGCGACCGGCGCCGCAGTTCGGGCGCGTCCGGTGACGACGACGGCTCCCGCGATGGCGCTCTTGCGTGCTGCGGAGACGCGGTGGCGCGTGCTGAACACGTCGTAGTCGGCCGCCTCGATGAGGCACAGGATGCGTGAGTACATCGCGAGCGCCGCGCCGACGCACCGTCGCGACGAGGCCGGCAGGTGCGGCAGACCGGCTTCGGCGTCGTGGAACAGCGCGCGGTTTCGGGCGATCTGCTCGGCCATGAACGCGCGCCACTGCGGGGTGACGCGGCGCAGCCACGGGTCGGCGCCGTGCGCGGCGAGTTCGTCGGCGGGCAGGTAGACGCGACCGCGTTCGAGGTCTTCGCCGACATCGCGCAGGAAGTTCGTCAGCTGGAACGCGAGCCCCAGCGCGCGGGCCGGAGCGAACGCGGCCTCCCGCGAGCGCGGGCGCAGCACAGGCAGCATCATCTCGCCGATGACGGCTGCCGAGCCCTCCATGTACTCGTCGCGCAGCTGAGGCCACGACGCCCACGACGTGCGGACGAGATCGAGCTGCATGGCGCCGAAGAAGCGGTCGTAGCAACCGGAATCGAGGTCGAGACGCCGGGCGGTGTCGACGATGGCGGCAAACAACGGGTCGTCGCTGCGCCCCGCGGCGAGGTCGGCCTGAAAGCGATGTTCGAACTGCGCGAGACGCTCCCCCGGCGGCAACGATGCGTCGAGGCCATGCCCGGTGGCCTTCTCGGGCTCGTCGACGATGTCGTCGGCCAGGCGGCACAGGGCGTACAGGCCGTAGACGTCGCGGCGCTGCTGCGGCGGCAGGAACAGCGTCCCCCAGTAGTACGTCGTGCCGTGCGCGCGGGTGATGTCGCGCGCCTGGCGGTAGCCATGCGTGAGGAGGGCCTCGGGGTCTGTCACGAGTGCCTCCACGGGTGGCGGGGTGTGAACGTCCACCGGCCGGTCGCAGGTGAGGGGGACCTGCTCGCGGGTCCGAACCATGAGCATAGCCGCCGACGCGCCGATGCGAGCGCCCCGGAGGCGATGGAAAATCACGGAATTCGACCATGGGGGTTGGCATTTGCGACCGTGCCGCGGCGACTCTGCGGGCCCGTTCGTGCCGTCGTGGCGGCACTACGATGAGGGCACCCGTCCGGCTATTCGAAGGTGTGCCATGCGATTCCGACGCCCGCGCGAACGCGACGCGAGCACCGAAACCCCGTGCGTTCACCCGTCGGAGCAAGCTGCATGAGGGTCGTCATCGCCGCCGCCGGCAGCCGCGGCGACGCCGTCCCGTTCGGGGTGCTCGCCGCGCGTCTCGTCGCCCGTGGGCACGACGTCACCGTCGTCACCCACGCGTCGCTCGCGCACGTCATGCCGGACGGCCCGCGCGTCGTGACGGTGGCGAGCGATCCGGGTGCCCTCCTCGCCGGCCCGGCGGGCACCGCACTGCGGCGTGGTGATCTGCGCGCGCTCAACCGCACGCGCAACGTGTTCGCCGAGTTCCTGCAGTCGTTCGGGCCGACCACGCGTGAGGCGCTCGCGGGCGCCGACGTCCTCGTCGCCTCGAGCTTCGCGATCGCCGCCGTCGACGAGGCGATGCGCGCCGACGTCCCCGTCGTCCGCGCGCACCTGTGGCCCGAGTTCGACACGCTCGACGGGCCGATGCCGCTGCTGCCGTACGCGTGGACGCTGCCCGCCGGTGCGCGGCGTCGCGCGCGTGGAGCGCTGCGGCGCGTCGAACCGTACTTCGCGGGCGTCGACGGCGGATGGGCCGACGGCCGACTCGACCTGCGCGCCGCCCACCCCACGGGCCTGACGACGGCGACTCTTGGCTCGCTGCACGCGTACAGCCCGCTGCTCGCCGAGCCGGTGGACGACTCCCGCACTGTCGTCACGGGGTGGTGGCGCGAGGCGCCGCACGAGGGCTTGTCGGAGCGCACCCGGGCGCTGCTCGCCTCCGGCGACGAGTGGATCGCCGTCGGGTTCGGCTCGATGCACCAGAACTCACCGGGCCGCGTCGTCGACGTCGTCACCGAGGCGTGCCGGCGACTCGGCGTGCGCGCTCTCGTTCAGCTCGACGGTGCGCCGCGCGAGGCGGATGGCGTCGTCGTCGGCATCGATGACGAGCCGCACCACGCGCTGTTCGCGCAGGTGCGCGCCGTCGTCCACCACGGCGGGTCGGGCACGACGGGTACCGCGCTCGCCGCGGGCGCGCCCAGCGTCGTCGTCCCGCACTTCGCCGACCAGTACCACTGGGCGCACCGCCTCCACACGCTCGACGCCGCACCCGCGCCGCTGCCGCGCCGACTGCTCACCGCGGGGTTGCTGACGCGTCGGCTGCGCGCGGCGTTGAGTGCTGGAATGCGCGAGCGTGCAGCGGATCTCGGACGTCAGGTGGCGACCGAGGACGGCGCGGGCGTGGCCGTCGCCGCCCTCGAACAGTTCATCGGCGGGGCATGACCGTGACGCCGTCCGTGTCGAGTTCATCGAGGTGGCGTGTGCCGGCGCGGTTCGTCGAGGCGCAGCCGTGGTGGCGCCCCGGTGCTCCGGCAGCGCTGGCCGTCATGATCGTGCTGCTCGCGACGGCTTCGCGCCACGGTTTTCACGGCGACGAGCTGTACTTTCGCATGTTGCCGCCCGCGTGGTGGTACGACGATCAGCCGCCGCTCACCGTCTGGCTCGCGCACGCAGCGACGTCGGTGAGTGACGCGGTGTGGGTGCAACGGCTGCCGGCCGCGCTCGCGGCGGGGGCGGGCGCGCTCGTCGCGGGGCTGTTTCCGCGGCTTCTCGGCGCTGATGTGAGGGTGCAGCGCATCGCCGCGTGGGCGCATGCGTTCACCGTCTATCCGCTGCTCATGGGGCACGTCATGCTGACGGCGAGCCTCGATCTGCTCGCGTGGCAGCTCGTCGTGCTCGGTGTCGTCGCTGCGCTGACGGGGCGTCGCCATGCGCTGACGTGGGCCGGCGCGGCGGCTGGGGTGGCATGTTGGAACAAGCTGCTCGTCCTCGTGCTCGTCGCCGCGGCCTTCGTCGCGCTCGCCGCGTGCGCCCGGTGGGTGCTGCGCACCCGTGACGCCTGGTGCGGCGCCGCGTTGCTCGTCGCGGTCGGCGGGTTCCAGGTGGGGGCGCAGATCGTTCACGGCGTGCCGATGCTCGACGTCTCGGCCGACCTCGTCGCCCGTCATGGGGTGCTCAACCGATGGCTCGTCGTGCCACTGCTCGTCGTGTTCGTCGGACCGCCGTTCGTCCGGGTCGCATGGCGAGGGTTGTGGTGGCACCCGGGAAGTCGTCGCGCCGCCCACCCCGGAGCTGACGACGGCCACGACGACGGTCGGCACGTCAAGGCGTTCGGCGGCGTCACGAACGCTCCATTCTCCATCGACGACGGTCACGCCGGACGCATCGCCCCGGACCCACCACAACAGCGCACCGGGCCGGTGCTCGCCGCCATGGCCGCGATCGTCCTTGTGTTCGCGCTCGTCTCCCCAGCGCAGCCCTACTACGCGGTCGCGGTGTTCTTGCCGCTTGTCGCGGTCGGCTGGGCGCGGGCGGCTGCGGACGAGGAGCACGTGTGGCGACGCGCGCCCATCGTCGTGACGGCGAACGCCGTCGTCGCAGCCCTCATCTGCCTACCGATCGCGCCCGTTTCGTCACCGGCGTTCTCCATCGTCTCCGCCCTCGACCCCATGCAGCGCGACCAGACCGACTGGCCGTCACTCGCCGCTCAGATGGCGACAGCCCGTCCGACGGGTGCGGCCATCGTCACCGATTCGTATGCCCTCGCCGGAGCTGCACATCAGTACGGCCCTGCGCTCGGGGTGCCGCGTGCCGACGTCGCCTCGTGGCACAACGCGCTCTGGAGCCTCGGGCCGCCACGCAGCGGCGGGGGCACGCGTGACGTCCTCGCCGTCGGCGGGGACGAGCACCGTATCCGTGCGGCGTTCACGCGCTGCGACCCCGCCGGGCGGCTCATCGCGCCGCACGACTCGTTCGGCCTCGACGGCACGACGATGCTGCGATGTTCCGACCCTCGAGGAGGATGGGGCGCCGTCTGGCCGACGTTGCGCCGCCTCGGCGGTTGAGACGCACTCCCCTGCTCCTCGTGTCGCGCGGCGCGCGTCCAAGGCCGCGATGTTGCCCGCTTCTTGGGGCGCGAGCGCCGTGACACCCGGGCAACATCGAGGGAGGCGGGGTGTGTCAGGGTGCGGTGATGTCGCGCGGGCGTCGCAGCAGGTCGAACGCCACGACGACGAGGGCAACTGCGAGCGCCAGCAACGAGATGCCCTCCGCCACCCCGCGCGGGATGGGCGCCGGCGCCGGCATGACGTGGTCGAGACTCATGAGCGACGACACGGCACCCAGCGCCCCGAGCACGCGCGTCAGCGTGTGACGGGGCTCGCGCTCGCTCGCGAACCGCTCGTGATCCCCTCGTGAGCCGGCCGACCGCACCCCCACCAGCCCATGTGCGAGCAATAGGACGGACGGCGCCGGCAGCGCGAGCACGCCGCCCACCATGTGCACCCCGATGGCTCCGTCAGCGGGAAAGACCGCGACCCACACGAGTCCGACACCGAGGCAGACGAGCGCCGCCGTCACGAATCGTCCGAGTCGATCGCGCGTCAGAACGCCCGCCGCCAGGATGCAGGCTCCTGCGACGCCGACGGCGACGTTGAAGAGGTCGGCGCGCGGCGAGCAGACCCAGAATCCGTGCCAGTCGCGGCAGATCGTGCGTCCGAGGTCGCTGATCATCGCGCGCCGCCAGGAGAACGACGCGCCCCGAGCATGCACCGCCGCGACGTACGCGCCCACGCACAGCACGAGCCCGAGGACGAGCAACCCAGCCGCGACACGCTCGAGCCGAGCGCAACGGCGCTCGACTCGGAGCGGCGGGTGCGAGGGCTCGCCCTGAGATTCGGACACGTCGAGGAGTGTAGGCCGCAGCCGCCCAGCCCCCTCTGGGCGCCGGCAGGCTGGAATGACGGCGAGCCGTTCCCCACGCACCGCGGCGCTCAGGTGCGCCCGCATGAGCGGCGCAGCTGACGCCCGCGCTGAGCGACCCCGCTGTGACCGGCGCCGCTGACGCCGACGTCAGGTACGACTATCCTGAAATTCCAACGTGATCCACGCGCATTCCTCGATTAAACGGATGGACTTCATGACCTCTCGCCTCGCCCTCGTCACCGGGGCCACCGGATACGTCGGCGGCCAGGTGGCCGCTGAACTCGTCGAGCGGGGATGGCGCGTGCGCGTGCTCAGCCGCAGCGAGAAGAAGGTGCGTGCGCTGCCGTGGGGCGAGCACGTCGAGGTCGTCGAGGGTGACGCGTCCGAGGCCTCCGACGTCGCGCGCGCCATGGAGGACGTCGACGTCGCCTGGTACCTGCTGCACTCGATGAGCACGTCCGACGACTTCGTCTCCGAGGAGAAGGAGATGGCCTCGACGTTCGCCGACGCCGCCCGCGACGCCGGCGTCTCGCGCATCGTCTACCTCGGTGGCCTGCACCCGGACGACGAGGACGTCGAGCAGTTGTCCGACCACCTGCGCTCGCGCGTCGAGGTGGGCCACGTGCTCATCGACTCCGGCGTTCCGACGGCGGCGCTGCAGGCGGGCGTCGTCATCGGCGACGAGTCGTCGTCATTCATCATGCTGCGCAACCTCAGCGAGCGGCTGCCCGGCGCGATCGCGCCGAAGTGGATCAAGAACCGCATCCAGCCGATCGCCGTCGCCGACGCCGTGCACTATCTCGTCGGTGCCGCCGACCTGCCCGCCGACGTCAGCCGCACCTTCGACATCGGCGGCCCCGAACCGATGCCGTACGGCGACATGATGAAGCGCTACGCGAAGGCGACGAAGCGCTGGCTGCCGCGCATCGTGGGCACGGCGCCGGTGACGACTGCCGGACTCGCCGGGCACTGGATCGGCCTCGTGACGCCCATCTCCAGCAGCCTGGCGGCGCCGCTCATCGGCAGCCTGCAGCACGACACCGTCGTCCACGAACGCGACCTCGACGACCTCGTCGGCGCACCTCCGGGCGGTCACACGTCGTTCGAGGATGCCGTGCGCGCGGCCGTGAAGGACCTCGACACCTCGCGCTGGGTACGCACGCTCGGGCTGACGTCCGCCGCCGTCGCCGCGACCGCCGTCGCCGGCTCGCTGCTGACCGACCCGAAGTCGACGTGGTACCGCACGCTGCGCAAGCCGGCGATCCAGCCGCCGCCCGCCGCGTTCCCGATCGTGTGGAGCGCGCTCTACACCGATCTCGCGCTCATCTCGAGCCTGACGATCGCCGACCTCGCCGAGACGGGCCGCACCAAGGAACAGCGCGCGTACATCGCGGCGCTCGCCGCGAACCTGGCCCTCAACGTCGGCTGGAACGGCACGTTCTTCGCCGCGAAGAAGCTGCGTCCGGCGGTGCTGGAGGCTGCGGTGCTCGCCGCCAGTTCGGCCGACCTCGTGCGCCGCGCGCACAAGGCGTCGCCGGAGAAGGGCGTCGTGCTCGCGCCGTACGCGGCGTGGACGGGGTTCGCCACCGTCCTCAGCGCCGTCATCGCCCGTCGTAACCCGGGACGCTGATGGCGACATCGCACCGCTCACCTCGCCACGTCTTCGGCGCCGCGCTCGCAGGGGCACGCGACGTCGAACTACGTGACGCCGGGGCCGATCCCGTGCCCGAGCATCGTCTCGGGGCGACGCGGGTCATCATCGGCGCGACGGGCGTCGCGGCCGCCGTCGCCCTCTCGTGGTCGCTCAATCTCGAGCCGGGGCAGGCCCTGTTCTACCCGGCGACGTTCCTCGTCTCCGTCATCTACGGAGCGGGGATCTTCGCGGCCGGCCGGGTCGGCGCGACCAGGCTGCGCTGGCGCGCTGACGGACGCGAACTGCTCGAGGCGTTCGGCATCGGCATCGCGCTGGCGCTGTTGTTCGTCGTCGGCGCGTTTCTCGTGCGCTTCATCCCGGCGCTGCGCGACCCCGTCTCGCACCTGCTCGACCATGCCCGCAAGGGCAGCCTGCCGATCGTCGCACTGACGACGGCCGTCAACGGCATCGCCGAGGAGGCGTTCTACCGAGGCGGGCTCTGGCGCGTGCTGTCGCCGAGGAAGCGCGTGCTGTGGACGACGGTCGCCTACACGGCCGTCACGGCCCTGACCGGCATTCCGCTGCTCGCACTCGCCGCGGCGATGCTCGGCTTCGTCGTCGCCGTGCTGCGTCAGCAGTCGGGCTCGCTCGCGGGGCCGATCGTCACGCACCTGACGTGGTCGATGCTCATGCTGTTCGTCCTGCCGCACGTCGTGTAGTGAGATCGGCAGCCCGACGCCCTTGACGTGGGGTGTCCCCCCGCTGCGATCTACGGTGGAAGTCAACCTGTGGTGCCAGGCTGGCACTCAGCGCGGCGTTGGGGGACGGTCGCGGCGGATCTCGAGCGATACGCCCCGTCGTCAGACTGAGCGTCAGCGATTTTCGCCGACATCGCGTCGGCAGCGACGCGATGTCGGGGAACATCACGACGAGGGGCGCTCCCCAGCGTCAGCACGAATGTCATCGTCAGCGCCACCGTCGGCAAAGATGATCCTGACGGGCCCGCGAGCTGTCTCGTCGACGGCCTTGCCCTCCTGGGTGACGAGCACCTCGCCGGCCGCTCGCATTCGATGCGCCACGGCGCGGACGGCGGGCATGAGGTCGCGCCACCCGTCATCGCCGTTCGTCGCATCGCCGCCCCCGGTGGTGGTCGACTCGCCTCCGACTCGGGTCGCCGTCCCGTGGCCACTCGCCTTCGAAATACCGTCGCCATGGAAGTCAGTGTGCGCGCCGTTGCCGACCACGCGCGCGACGTCGCTGGGGCAGATGCTCTTGCCGGCGCGATGACGCAGCAGCGCGCGGATCGTCGCTTCGATGCGGACGTCGCGTTCGTCGTCGGACGGAGTAGTCCACCATTCGTAGCCCCGCTCGCCGAGAGCGATCTTGGCCTCCTGCACGCGCGGTCGGGCGTGCTCGGCGTCCGTGCGCACGAGGCGACGGGCGGCCATCAGTTCGTCGACGAGTTCTTGCCGTAGCTTCGGCGGGATGCCGGGGTCGGACGCGCGCCAGCGTCGACCGTTCACCACGATGTAGCGACCGTCCGGGGTGCGCTCGGGTTCACTCACCCACCCACTGTGACGGCCCACGCCGCCGCGTGTCCACCGGAGCACGTCTGACATGCCCGAGCCGACGAAGACGGGTCTGCCTCGCTCCGCCTCCCCGGGGCCTGGCTCCTGTCGGCGGCACCGTCTGACTGCACATGCGCGATGCACTTGTCAGGCCGAGGGACGATCGTTGCCCGGATTCGCGTCGAACATGACGCGAATCCGGGCAACGACGATCCGTCAACGGGCGAGCCGGCGGGTAGGGTGACGGCGCCCGCCCTCGGTCGCGTTCACTGTGTCGTGCTCAGTGTCGTAGCCGATGAGATCGCGTCCAGGAGAAGCAATGCTTCGTGTCGCGTCGGTTCCGGCCGATCACCCCTACGTCGCGCATCTCTCCCCGACCGGCGAGACACCAGGCGACGGGTGCGACGAGGTGATCCGCCTGCCCGACCCGCCCGTCATCGCTGACGACGGCTCGACGCGCTGGTGGCCGCCGCGCATCCTCGATCCGGCCTGGCTACGCGAGCATGCCGGCGAGTTCGACGTGCTGCACGTCCTCTTCGGGTTCGAGTCGTTCAGCCCTGAGCACCTGCGCGAGGTCGTCGACGTGGCGCACGAGCTGGGCAAGGGCGTCGTCGTCACGGTGCACGACCTGCGCAACCCGCACATCGAGGACCCGGCGGCGCAGCTCAGCCGACTCGACGCGCTCGTGCCGGCGGCTGACGCCGTCATCACGCTGACCCAGGGCGCGGCTGAATCCTGTCCACATTCGGGCACACCGCAAGGCTCAATGCGGCGACGCCAGGGACAACGACGTAGGGGTCCACTCGACGAGGCCTTCGTCGGCGAACGCCTGCAACCAGCCCTCCATCGGCCAGGTGCCCCACCGCTCGCGGTAGAGGTTCGCGTTGCGCACGATGTCGACGACGTGATGGCGCGGCGGGTTCGCGCTCGGATGCCACTGATGCAACGCGTGCGCGCCGCCGACCCACGCCATCCGCAGGCCCGCGTCACGGGCCCGCATGCCGAAGTCGGTGTCCTCCGCGCCGTACCCGACGTACCGCTCGTCGAAACCGCCGCACGCGCGCCAGGCGTCGGCATCGAGCGCAAACGCGAGCGACCACAGGAGACGATGGTCGTCGTCGACCTCGACCGCACCCGACGACGGCGCGGGGCGCGCAGCATGCGGAGCGACGAAACGTCTCGCAGCCGCCGGGAATTCACCGTCGAGACGATCGTCCTCCCCCAGATACGTGACGATGCCGTTGAGCACGGCACGCTCGCCGCGAGCATCGAGCTGACACTGCGCGTCACGCGACGCATCGACGAAACCGGGCAGGGGGACGCAGTCGACATCGAGGAAGACGATGAGTTCCGCGCCATCATCGAGTGCCGCCGTCGCGCCGACGTTGCGGGCCCGCGCGGTCGGCATGCCCAGCGGGTGATCGTCGAGGGGCACGATGCTGACGCTCTCACCCATGACGCCCGCCACGTGCAGGTCGTCACCCAGATCAGGCATGTCGACGGCGACGATGACGTGTCGTACGTCGGGCGCCACCTCGTCGAGGAACCGTCGCTGATTGACGAGGTGCTCGAGACGCCCCCGCACCGGAGTGACGACGGCGACGGGCAGCGTCCGGCCCGACCCCATGTCGGTCATCACTGCAGCGTCCCATCTCCGAGTGCGGGCGCCTCGGCGCCGGTAGCGGCTGGCCAGCCGGAGCCGCCCTCGACGACTCCACGCGCCGCGCCCCCGGCTTCGCGGACGCCTCGCTCTGCGACACCTGCGCGCGCAACATCGTCGATGCCATGTCTGCTCCCACGCACAGCACCTCCCAGATCGTCGGCGTCAGTTCCAGCAGCTAGGTCAGCGACGCCCCCGCGCGCTGCGGCTTCGATGACGTCAGCCGCGCGGTCAACAGCGCCGTCGACGCACCAGCGCGCCCACGCACGTCCTGTCGATCGCTCGTCGTCCCCGGCGAGGACTTCACGGATGCCGGCAGCGACCTCGTCAGCGGTCGCACCCAGAGTCAGCCCGCGCGCGATGCCGGCGTCGTCAAGAGCACGAGCCATGTCGGCCTGCTCGTCGAACGGACGCTCCTGCGGCACGACGACGGCAGGAACACCGAAGGCAGCGACGTCCGCAAGAGCGTTCTGCCCCGCGTGGGTGACGACGACGTCAGCCGTCGCGAGCAGAACCTCGACGGGGTGGTCGGCGTCGGGCGTCCGCCAATGGACCTGCGGCACAGCGCGTTCGACGGCGCCCGGAAGCTCAGCGTCGTCCCAGCCCTCGCCGCCGACGAGGAGCACGCCACGCAACCTTGGTATCTCTTGCGCGACCCGCGATCTCGCGTCCGAGAAGGCCCCTCTCGGCATGCCCGCCGAAAGGCCATCCGGAACGTTCACCGCAGCACCGTCAGAATCGCTGCCCGCCAAGGCATCTGACGAGGCCCCTCGCCGTGCGCCCAGCGAAGGGCCTCCCGCAGCGTCTATTGCTGCACCGCCGGATCCGGCGCCCGGTGCAGTGCTCTGCGAGACGTCCGCCGCGACGCCGCAGCCGCCGGCATCGCGGTAACTGGCCGCCCGCGGGCCTGACGCAACACTTTCTGAGGAGTTCGGGGAGGGACATGCCGACGAACCACCGCCCGCAGCGTTCGGCCCCGCAGCATGACCCGCGAAGCGCGACAGGCCACCGACTTCGACCGTCTTGTCGCGATGGCGTTCGAGGTGCGGCGCGACGTCGAGCCGCGCCGGCCAGGGCGCCAGCACAGCCGCCGCCAGGTCGAACGCCAGCGCATGCGGTGCGTCGTCGCGTCGCCCGGGCTGAGCCACGACGACGACGGGGACGCCGAGCAGCCGCACGAGAGCGGTCACCTCGACGGAGACGTCGACGACGACGACGTCCGGGCGCGCCTGCGTCACCCACGCCGCGATCTGCGCCGAACGCTCGGCGTAGCCACCGCCGAGCGGAGCCCAGTGCAGACGCCCACCCGCATCGGGGTCGACGAACGGTGCATCCGCTTCATCGGCATCCGACGCGAGCGCGACCTGATCCCCGTCGGGCAGTGCGCCGCTGCCGAGATAGGTGATGACGTGCCCGCGCCGCGTCAGTTCGGCGCCGATGACGCCCGCCCGCGTCGCGTGCCCCCGCCCGTGATGGTGCACGTAGTAACCGATGCGCATCACGACATCGCCCCTGTCGCGTCCGGTTGGGCGCCGCCTGAGACGCTGTCGCCCGAAAGGCTCCCCGGGAGCAACGGACGGTCCGCAACGTCACTGCCCGTGCCGTTCTGCGCGCTCACGCCCGGACGAACCCCGGCTGAAGGCTTCATGTCCTCACGGATGACGAGCCGCCGCGCGTCGGCGTCGCTCGGGAGCGGGTCCAGCGGTGTGTGACGTTCGACGGATCGCGCGCCCGACGCAGGCTGCGAACGGCGCGCCGCGTCAGCCGCCTCCGTCAGCACCGCGAGATGCCCGTCGATGCAGGCATCGAGAGAGAAATGGCGGACGGCGCACTCGCGCACCGCCGCGCGGTCGAGAGCGTCGAGTTCGGTGACGGCAGAGGCAAGTCGGGCGACGAGCACGTCGTCGGGCGCCGCCGTCACGGCTCCTGCCGGGATCTCAGACGAATCCACGACCGGATTCGTCGCCGCGTCGACGAGGACACCCATGTCCGGTCGCACCACCTCGACGAGACCACCTCGTGCGAGGGCGATGACGGGCGTCCCGCACATCGCGCCCTCGACGGCGACGAGGCCGAACGGCTCATCCCATGCCGGTGTGACGAACAACGCGTCGCTCCGCCCGACGACCTTCGCGACCTCATCTGGCCGCACCGCGCCGAGATGCTCGACGTCGCCCCCGAGCCGCGGCGCGATCTGCGCCTCGAAGTACGCCGCATCGCTGACCGGCCCGACGAGAGCCAGCCGTCGCCCGGCCATCCGCGCCGCATCGATCGCGAGATGCGGCGCCTTCTCCGGCGTGATCCGACCGACCCAGGCGAGACGGCCGTCGTCAGCGCCCGGCCCGAGGACGAAACGCGACTCGTCGACACCGTTCGCCACGACCTGCCGCGTCACCGTCGACCATTGCGCCGCGAGGGCTTTCGACACCGCGACGAACCGCGACGCCGGCGAGGCGAGGGCAGCGCCGAGCTCCATCCACGGAAACGGCGGCGTATGCAACGTCGTGACGACCGGCGCGTCGTAAGCGCGCGACAGCGACATCGGCAGGTGGTGCAGGCTGTGGTTGGCGACGACGTCGAGCTCACCGGCACGATCCCGGCGCGCCAGTTCGGCGGCCGCGAACGTGAACGCGTGATGGTCGTCGAGAAACGGCTTCTCCGGCAGCTGCGGGTCGAGCGCGGCAACCGCCGAGAACCGCGGCAGCGCCGGGTACGCCACGACCTCGTCGGCCACATCGGCCGGCGTCCCCTCGGCCGCGAACAGCACGACGTGGTGGCCGCGCCGACGGAACCCGGCGACGAGCGCCGCCGTCAGCGATTCCTGGCCGCCGGCGAACGGCTCGCTCAACGGGTTGCGGTTCGTGGCGAGCACGGCGATGCGCAGCGACGTCATGCGACTCCTCCTCGCAGGTTGGCCAGATACGTCGCGAACCCGCCGACAGCTCGCCCGTCGAGACGGCTCGACGTGACGACGCGCGCGTCATCGGCCGCCCGCACGAGGCGCTCGTCCTCGGCGCGCAGCCGCTCGACGAGGTCTACGTCCTCGTGCAGCGACAGCGGCGCGAACCCGCCGACCCGCAGGTACGCAGAAGCGCGCACACCGAGATTCGCGCCGTGCACGTGAGGATGCCCCTCCCGCAGATGGTGTCGTTCCATCCACTCTGCGCGCCGCGCGCCGGTGAGAGCCGCGTCCGGTTCGACGGTGCCGACGTACGCGTCGGCGCCGGCGTTGGCCGTCGCGATGTGGGCGCTCAGCCAGTGCGGCGGGACGTGCGTGTCGGCGTCGGTCGAGGCGAGCCACAGCGCGTCGGCATCGATTCCGTCACGTTCCGCCCATTCGAGCGCGCAGCGCACTCCCGCGGCACGCGCTCGCCCGACGCTCCCCGCCGTGACGACGAGCGGCTCCACGCTGAACTGCCCGCGGTGCGCCGCCGCGCCCGCGAAGGCACGCACGATGGCCTCGCTGTCGTCGGTGCACGTGTCGAGGACGATGCACGCACGCAACGTCATCGCCGGCGCGAGATGAGCAACCTCGACGAGCGCTCGTTCGAGCGCCGTGAGGCAGTGCGGAAGCGCCTGCTCTTCGTCACGCGCAGGCACGATGACGGTGGCGCCGGCGAGAGCAGGGCGAGGCGAACCGTCACGGCTGCGAGTGAGCGCACGTGTCACGCACGGATAGGTGCGCTCGCTCATGACCACCTCCGTCGGCCCCAGGCCTCGAGGTCGAGGGGCCCGTCTGCGGGCACGGTTTCGACGATCGGTGACGCATCCGCGGGCGATTCGACCGGCCCAGCGACCCTGTCACTTCTGCGATTTTCGTCCACATTCGTCCGATGACGGGTGCGCGCCGCCGTCACGCCGCCGCCCACCCATGGCGCGCCGTCGCACGCTGCGAGCAGACCCTCGGCATCGCGCAGAACGCACGGCTGCATGACGTCGACGATGAACTCAGCGCGCTGCAGAACGTCGTCGGACGGTTCGCCGGCGCACACGCGAGGGTCATCGGCGAGCACGTCGGGTCGGCGTTCACCGCACCAGATCCCGACGTCCGCGAGCGCGAGCCACGACTCGAGGGCGGCGTACTCGCCGCTCGGTGCCACCGTTCGCGCCGGCCGCCAGAACACGACGACGCGCGGGGCGCGCCAGATACCGTGGCGCCCCCGCACGTTTGGCTGTGGAATGCGGGCAGCGAGCGCGAGTTGCTCGCCCTCCTTGAGCTGCGCGAGATCGGCTCGCTCCCCCGCGTCGGGGCCGTCGTGCCAGGCCACCGCGGCCGACGCATGACGCAGGGCGACGCCGGTGTTCCAGGCGCGATAGGCGAGATCCCAGTCTTCGCCGCCGTACCCGACGAGGCTCTCGTCGAACCCGTCGAGACGTTCGAACGCGTCGCGCGTCATGCCCATGACGGCGCTGATGACGAGTCGCCAGTCGCCGTCGCCGGCGTCACGCAGGTCGTTCGTGCGCGCGTAGCCGTCGCGCAGCCACTGGGGTGCGGCGAGGACGTCACCGTCGGCCGGCGCCTCAGGATCGGTTGCCGCACACCAGGACACGACGTCGTCACCCCGCGCAGCGACGGCGCTGAGATCGGCATGCCGACGGGCTCCGACGACGAGGGCGCCGGCGCCCGGCGCCTCGCGCGACGCCTCTCGCAAGGCGTCGACCATCGCGGCACAGTAGCCGGGCGTCGGCACGGTGTCGCCGTCGAGGAAGAGGACGAACGGTGACGACCCGGCGCGCGCGCCGAGATTGCGCACCGCCGCGGCGCGGAAGCCCTCGTTCGCCTGTCGCAGGAGCGTGACGCCGTCGGGGACGCTCGGCGGGGTGGCTGAACCGTCATCCGCGACGACGATGTGGAGGCGCAGCGACGAATCATCTTGCGCCGCCAGGGAATCCAGAACCCATCGCAGACGCTGTGGGTCCTCGAAATGCGTGACGACGACGTCGACGTCGTGTCCGTCACCCACGCTCAGGTCAGCCCCTTGCTCGCCCGCGCGAGCGTTCGCGTTCACCCGACACCACCCAGGGGCGTCAGGTGCGCGGCGAGCAGTTCGCTCTGGCGACGCGCGGCGTCCGGCGTCGTGAGCAAGCCGGGATGCGACGGGTTCGTCACGGTCACCATCGGGTCGCTCAGCGCCGCCCGGGCGGCATCGACGAGCACATCGATCACACCATCACGATCGCCCGATTCGCCTGCACCAGTAGAAGCTTCGACGACCGCCACCGACCCGGGTGCCGTCGTCGACAGTTCGGCGACCCACGGCGTGGCCAGCGTGATCGGCCGGCGACCGGCGGCGATCCATCGGCCGATCGAACCCGACGCGGAGATGTGACGGTAGGCCGCGAGCGGCACGGCGATCGTCGCGATCGCGGCGTCCATCTCGTCCTCGCTCAGGTGCCCGAGAACGCGCAGTTCGATTCCGCGCGCGTTCGCGGCGCGGCGCAAGTCATCGACGAAGTCCTCGTGCCCCTCGACCACCGCGCCGAGCATGACGAGGTCGCGACCCAGCGCCGCGGCAACATTGAGCGCCAACTGCGGATCCTTGCCCGGATGGACGAACCCGAGGACGCCGACGGGCGCGTCATCGCCCAGGGCGAGCACCGCGTCGCCCGCCGCAGTTGCACTCGGTCGTGCATCGACCGGCAACGTGGCGACACCGACGCCAGCGACATCGGCGTCGCCGAAACCCCGAGCGGCGCTGTCAGCGTCACCGGCAGGCGCCGCGACGACGTCACCCAGCATCGCGCGCTCGGCCTCGCTGCACACCTGAACAGACGCGGCGGCCGCGACGATGCGCGCATACAGCGCAGCGCGACGTTCGTAGCGCGCCTGCCCCTCGGCGGGCTGCGGAATGTCGTGAAGCGTGACGTGCACGGGCCGTGCGGCGCCCTCGATCGCGCGCACCCCGGCTTCGATCGCCCGGTGGTCGGCGCCGAGCAGCGCGTCGGTGAGGTGAACATGCACGGGCCCGGCATCGTCCGCGAGGTACGCCGCGAGGTCACGCGCGCCGGTCCCCACGTCGAGCATCGACGTGCGGCGCGCACCGGCGAGAGCCGCCCCGTGGCGCGTCACCCCGTGCTCGGGCGGGCCGAGCAGGAGGTGGTCGACGGTTGCAGCCGCATCACCCGATGCAACGTGCGCGCTGCGGGGGTCCTCAGCGGCAGTGCTCGCCGGGCGCGTCGTCGTCATCCTCGTATTGTCATGTGCGACGGCGCTTCTCGTCATCTTGACGTCTGTCGGATGTTCGAACGCATCGCCGCTCGGTGCGGCGCTCACACGTCACCGTCCACGATCTCGAGCAACGTCGCATGTCGACGCACCGCGTCCGCGAGTGCCTGCGGGTGCTCGGCGTACCACGCGGCGTGGGCGGCGACGAGCTCGTCCTCGCCCACCGCCTGACCGCGCACCTGCCACACGCGGGCGACGTCGTCATCGCTCATCCGCACCTGCGCGAGCGCGGCGGCGCGCTCGTCCATCGGCGCGACGAGGGCGCCGAGCAGCGACCGGCCAGGGTCGTACTCGCGGGGTGCGCCGAGGTCGAGGGCGGCCGCGATGCGGTCGGCGACCTCGACGAGGACGTCGTTCGTCGGGTGGTTGATGACGTGGACGCTGCGCCGTCCAGGGCGCGTGAGGGCATCACGAATGTCGACGGCGCCGTGCGCCTCGATGCGCCGCGTCAGCTCGGCGAGGGATGCGTCGCGCAGGGCACCGACGGCGCGCTCGTCGAGCTGCGGCAGGTCGGCGCTCGTCACACGAGCCGCGTGGTCACCCGCTCGGCGGCACGCCGCGATGACGCGCAGATCGTGATACGGCACGATCGGCGGCTCGCCCGCGGGCGTGCGGACGATGACCTGCGCCGGGTGCAGCCCCGCCCACCGCATGACGGGCACGATCGTCGACCTGACGTGCGGCGCCGCCGTGAACAGTTCTTCCGTGCCGACGGGCAGGCCGCGATACCCGGGGGCGACGGGTTGTGTGACGAGGTACTGGGCCTGCGCGAGGGTGCGATGCAGGTGCGGCACGTCATCGGCGACCAGTTCGTGCGCCGGGACGAGGCGGATCGTGCGGATGCGGTCGCCGTACCGACCGTCGAGAAGTACGCGCAGCGACTCCGCCTGGCAGTTGCCGTGGACGACGAGCACCGGGCGGCCCTCAGGATCGGCCGTCGGCACGGGGTCGGTGAGACCGTAGAACTCGCCGTAGTGCAGGTTGCGAGGCGTCGCCTCGACGGCAGGCACTGTCATGAGGCCTCTCCTTCGACGTCATCTCTGGCACTTTCGCCGCTGACGGCGCCAATGCCGCGCTCGCCGTCAGCCGACGAATGTGGACGAAAATCGCCGGTGTGGACAGGATTCGCCGATGTGGACGGGATTCGCAGGACGGCGCGGGTGTCGCGCGACACGGGGGTCGTTGCGGCGGTTGGGGCATCGCCGTTGCTCGGGCGAGCGACCACGATGGCGACGTCGTCGTCTTCGTAACGCGCGAGCGTCGGCCACACGAGGCGCACCTGCTCATCGACGAGACGCCCGTCGAGGGGGATGTCACGCGTCGGGTGCAGCCAGTTCGCCACGACGACGACACCGTCATCGCGCAGCAGTGCGTCGATGCCGGCGAGGGTCGCCAGCAGCGTCGCGCCGTCGAGGAAGTAGCCGATCTCGCTCAGCACGACGGTGTCGAACCGCTGCCCTTCGTCGGCGAGTTCATCGAGCACAGAAGGCAGTTCGGCGTGGCGCCAGTCGACGCCGTCGACGTCACGTCGACGAGCGCGCGCCAGCGCCTGGGCGCTCCCGTCGACCGCGACCACGCCGTCGGCGCGCTCGGCGAGCACCTGCGTCAGGACGCCCGTGGAGCATCCGAGATCGAGCACGCGCCCGAGATGCTCTTCAGGCAGCATCGCCTCGATGAGGGCACGGCGACGCCGCTCGTACCAGCGCGTCTCGACACCCCACGGGTCGTCGCTGCCCTCGAACATCGCGTCGAAGGATGCCGCCGGCGTGCGTCCATCATCGGACGAGGCGACGCGGGGCAGCGCGCCGTCGGGGTCGAAGAGTGTCTCGACGAGACGTTCGAAGTGGGCGAGGACGCCGGCGTCGAGCATCGCAGGCTCGGCTGCGGGGCGCGCGAACGTCCCGATCTGTGACGAGTACGCCGCGATGGCTGCGCGTTTGCGCTGGAGCGAGGCGACGTCGGGGACAGCGAGAACGCTTCTCTCCCAGACTAATTCGGCAACCGACGATGGGTCGCCCCAGTGCCACCACCACAACGGATAGCTGACGCACGCCGCCCCGAGCTGCGCCGCGACGTCACGCGCCACGGCTCCGCACGTGTCGTGGTCGATGTGCGCATCTGCCTCCGCCGGGGCGACGACGAGCACCCGCTCAGTTCCCGACCCACGCACCGGCGTCATCGACGGCGCCACCGTCGAGGTCACATCGGTGGCTGCGTCATCGCAGCCGACCGCTCTCGAGGGCGACTGGTCCGACACCGTGGATGCCTCCGCCGCAGTTACCTGCACGACGCGCTCCAGCGCAGCGGCCAGCTCGGCACGGTGGTCAGCGACGCGGCCGTCAGGTAGCGCAAGGCGCTCAACCCGCCCGAGCGCGCCGCCGAGCAGCACACCGAGAGCGTCGTCGAACTCGCGACGACGGACTTCGCGGACGACCTCGAATGTCAATCCCGTTGCCGCAGAGTGCGATCCCTCGCCGTCGGTGACGAGGGCGACGTCTACGGCCAACCCCGCGTCCGCGAGCATCGCCAAGAATGCGCCGACGGCGAGGGTCTCGTCGTCGGGGTGAGCCGCGACGACGACGACGCGGCTGTACCGGGCAGCGAGGGCTTCGACGTCGAGGTGCCCGAGCGACGCCCATGGCGTCCCTCGCAACCATGTGCGTTCGCTCGTGCCGGGCTCCCGCGACGACCACGAGGCCGGCGCGGCGGGCATCCCGCGCATCAGTGACGCTCCAGCGTGGCGGCGCCGATGGCGGCGAGGTCGCGTTCGGCGTGGTGCTGACGCACATAGACGCCGAGGTCGGCAACGCGCCGCGCGTGGGTCTCGTCGCTCGTCAACGGGCCGGGGCCGAGCGCGTGGCCACAGATCGTCAGCGCCTGCTCCACCGCATCGGCGACGACTGCTCGCACGCGCGACGACAACGCGAGACCCGCTGCACCGCAAGCGTTTCCACCGTCGATCGCGCGGGCTGCGTCGGCGAGCACCGCGTCGAGCAGATACGCGATGACCTCGAACCGGCCCAGATGCATGAGCGCGATCTGATCGGGTTCACGCCGCCCCGCAGCCGCACGAACCGCTGTGACGAGGCCGTCCACGCCGCCCGCCCAGACGGCGGCGACACCGATGCCACCCCACGCGAAACCGTCACGGCCGAGATAAAAACCTGGCTCCCCGACGGGCGTCGCGGGCATCGCGTCGAATGTCAGCGACGTCGAACGGATCGCGACGAGCCCACGCGACACCCAAGGCTCCTCGGCGCCACGCACCCGCGCATCCGTGAGGTCGACGGCGAACAACCGCTGTCCTTCAGGCGTACCGGCCGTCACGAGCGCATGCGACAACTGCTCACCGAGCGAGCACCACGGCTTCACCCCGTCGAGCACCCAGCCGTCACCCTCGCGACACGCGGCGAGGCCCGGCGCCCGCGCCGCGAACACACCCCAGGCGCCGTCCTCACCGCCGGGCAGCACGTCGCCCGGCGCAACCCCCGCCTCAGCGAGGATCGCAAGCGCGTCGAGGTGCGGTTCGATGACGCGCGCCGTCGTCAGGTCGAAGGCGCCGAGCGATCGGAGCGTGTCGAGATACACCGCGCTGTCGCGGCCCAACGCCGCTGCGGCGGAAGCGAACGCACCGGCAGCGGCAAGCGCCGCCCCGACGTCCCCAGCAGGGATATCGGGGCGGCACAGCACGCGAGAGGGTTCGCTCAAGCGGAGAGCTCCCGCTTCCAGAAGCGCAGCGCACGGCACGTCTCCACGAAGCCCTTTGCGCCGGTCGCGTCGCTGACGTCGACGAACCCGTCGTCCTTCTTCGACGCCACACCCGCGGCTTCGATGAGACCCGACGCGTCCGGGCCGAGGGCCAGGAACTTGTTGTGCGCGACGGCGTCCGTCACGAAGTCACGAGCCTCGGCGACCTTGCCGAGCGTCGCCGCACCGTCAGCCGACGGCAGCAGCGCGACGGCGTCGAACAGCACCGACGGCGCACCGGCGATGGCGTGATCGGCGGCGAGCTTCTCACCGTTCGACAGCGTGACGCCACCGACGGCCTTCGCGACGATCTCGACGACCGTGCCCTCGGCCTCGGCGGCCGAGCGCACCGCGGCGAGCAGGTCGGCGTCGGTTCCGTCGCTGACGACGACGCCGATCTTGCGGCCGGCGAAGCTGTCGGGTCCGTTCTTCACGATGCTCAGCGCGTTGGAGACGGGCAGGTCGTGACGCGGCGCCACCTTCGCGGGCGAGGCCTCCGGCAGCTCCATCGCGAGCTCGTCGGCGACGCGCTGCGCGAGCGACTCGTCGACGTTGCGCAGGTTGCCGAGCATGCGCGTGCGGATCTCGGGGATCTCGCACTTGCCGAGCTCGAACGCGAATGCGTCGACGATGTGCTTCTGCTCGACCTCCGTCTGGCTCTTCCAGAACTGGTTGGCCTGGCTGTAGTGGTCGGCGAACGACTCCGCACGCAGACGGCGCGCCTCACCCTCGACCTTCGTCGGGTACGTGTCCGGCTGGAACGTCGTCAGCGCACGCGGGCCACGGTCGTCACCCGAGAAACCGTTCGGCTCATAGTTGGCGCGGCCCCTCTGGTGCGCGAACTGCATGTGACCGTCACGCTGGAAGTGCGCGACGGGGCACTTCGGCGCGTTGACGGGCAGCTGCGTGTGGTTGGTCGAGCCGAGGCGCGACAGCTGCGTGTCGAGGTAGCTGAAGTTGCGGCCCTGCAGCAGCGGGTCGTTCGTGAAGTCGATGCCGGGCACGACGTTCTGCGTCATGAACGCGACCTGCTCCGTCTCGGAGAAGACGTTGTCGACGACGCGGTTGAGCGTCATCTTGCCGAGCGGGCGGATCGGGACGATCTCCTCGGGGATGATCTTCGTCGAGTCGAGCACGTCGAAGTCGAAGCTGTCGGCGAACTCGTCGTCGAACACCTGGACACCGAGCTCGTACTCGGGGAAGTCGCCGCTCTGGATCGCGTTCCACAGGTCACGACGGTGGAAGTCGGCGTCGGCGCCGTTGATCTTGACGGCCTCGTTCCAGACCACCGACTGCATGCCCTGTGCGGGCTTCCAATGGAACTTGACGAACGAGTTCTTGCCGTCGGCCGTCACGAAGCGGAAGGTGTGGACACCGAAGCCCTCCATGAAGCGGAAGCTGCGCGGAATCGCGCGGTCGCTCATCGCCCACAGGGCCATGTGCGTCGACTCGGGCATGAGGGAGATGAAGTCCCAGAACGTGTCGTGCGCGCTCGCCGCCTGCGGCCAACCGCGGTCCTGCTCCTCCTTGACCGAGTGCACGAGGTCGGGGAACTTGATCGCGTCCTGGATGAAGAAGACGGGGATGTTGTTGCCGACGAGGTCCCAGTTGCCCTCCTCGGTGTAGAACTTCGTCGCGAAGCCACGGACGTCGCGCGCGAGGTCGGCGGAGCCCATGTTGCCGGCGACCGTCGAGAAACGAACGAACGTCTCCGTCTGACGGCCCTTCTTGCCGAACAGGTAGGCGGCCGTGAGGTCGCTGTGGTCGTCGTAGCTCTCGAACACGCCGTGCGCGCCGTAGCCGCGGGCATGGACGACACGCTCCGGGATGCGCTCGTGGTCGAAGTGCATGATCTTGTCGCGGAACGCGGCGTCCTGCAGCAGCGACGGGCCGCGGTCGCCCGCACGCAGCTGGTTCTGGTCGTCGGTCATCGGAATACCCTGCGACGTCGTCATGGCGTTGCCACCGCTCACCCCCTGGTGCAGCTCGTCCCCGGTGCCGCGCGAGTCGGGGCTCGTGGTGCGCTCGTTGTCGCTCATGGCTCTCCTCATGCTGGTGGTCGTTCGATCATGGCCTCTCGACCCTATGTCGGAGAGTAAGGCCACCGCCCTCGCCGACGCCGGGCACCGCGTCG
>NZ_SEHL01000027.1:0-217 GCF_004151355.1 Dermacoccus sp. 147Ba | reverse complement strand
GCGGCCGAGTGATCGAGTCGTGGATGCTACACGAGTGAGAATGCAGGCATGAGTAGCGAATGACGGGTGAGAAACCCGTCCGCCGAATAACCAAGGGTTCCAGGGTCAAGCTAATCTGCCCTGGGTAAGTCGGGACCTAAGGCGAGGCCGACAGGCGTAGTCGATGGACATCCGGTTGATATTCCGGAACCGGCGAAGAACCGCCCATACTGAACCA
>NZ_SEHL01000026.1:0-563 GCF_004151355.1 Dermacoccus sp. 147Ba | reverse complement strand
TCTCATCCACGCACAGCACGACCGCCTTCTCCGGTGGGTTCAGGTACAGCCCGACCACGTCGCGGACCTTGGCCTCCAGCTCCGGGTCTGTGGAGAACTTGAACGTCTCCCGCCGCCATGGCTTGACCCCGTACTTGCGCCAGGCACGGGCGACGGTGGCATCCCCGATCCCCAAGTGCCTGCCCAGCAACCGCGAGGACCAATGCGTCACCCCGAGTTTGGCCGGTGGCGGCTCGAGCGTGGTGGCGATGATCACGGCATCATCGATGCGTTTCGGTCGGCCCGAACGCTCCTCGTCCTCGAGGCCAGCGAGCCCGTCGACGGCGAACCGGTCACGCCACTTGATCACAGTCGGACGCGAGACCCCGACATGCCGCGCCACTGCCGAGGTGCCCGTCCCCGCCGCGACGGCCAGCACGATCCGCGCACGCTGCGCACGTCCCGCCGGCAACGTCCGCGACCGTGTCCACGAGGTCAGGGTCGCACGGTCCTCTTCGCTGATCTCCAGCACAGGTGACGGCATATGCCATCATCCCATACTGTCAACGAATTAATGACGCGCG
>NZ_SEHL01000025.1:0-1296 GCF_004151355.1 Dermacoccus sp. 147Ba | reverse complement strand
GCGGCCACCGCGTGATCCTTCGAGCGAACCTCTCACAGCACTCTCGAACGGAGTCATCACGATGACCGCACCACACATTGTCGACCCTGCCGGCCTTCTGGGTGAAGCCCTGTCCGAAGCCAGCCCGGACATGATGCGCAGCCTGCTGCAGACCATGATCAACGCGTTGCTTTCCGCGGATGCCGATGCCGTGGTCGGAGCCGAGTACGGACGCCCCAGCGCGACGCGCACGACGCAGCGCAACGGCTACCGCCACCGCGACCTCGATACCCGCGTCGGGACCGTGGACGTCGCGATCCCGAAGCTGCGCAGCGGGACCTACTTCCCCGAGTGGCTCCTTGAACGCCGCAAGCGTGCCGAGTCCGCCCTGATCACGGTGGTCGCGGACTGCTACCTCGCTGGCGTGTCCACTCGCCGCATGGACAAACTCGTGCGTCAGCTGGGGATCGACTCGTTGTCGAAGTCCCAGGTGTCTCGGATGGCGAGTGACCTGGACCAGATCGTCGAGGACTTCCGCCACCGCCCGCTGGCTGAGGTTGGGCCGTTCACGTTCGTGTCCGCGGACGCGCTGACGATGAAGGTCCGTGAGGGTGGACGGGTGATCAACGCCGTCGCGCTGATCGCTGTGGGCGTCAACGGCGACGGGCACCGCGAGGTCTTGGGGCTGCGCGTGGCCACCAGCGAGACAGGGTCGGCGTGGAACGAGTTCTTCGCCGACCTGACCGCACGCGGGCTGACCGGGGTGCGGCTGGTCACCAGTGACGCTCACGCAGGCCTGGTCGAGGCCATCGCGGCCAACCTGCCCGGCGCGGCCTGGCAGCGCTGCCGCACGCACTACGCCGCCAACCTCATGAGCGTGACGCCCAAGAGCATGTGGCCGGCGGTCAAGGCGATGCTGCACTCGGTGTACGACCAGCCCGACTCCGGCGCGGTCCAGGCGCAGTTCGACCGTCTCCTGGACTACGTGCAGGAGAAGCTGCCCGCCGTCCACGAGCACCTCGACGCCGCCCGCGCCGACATCCTCGCCTTCACTGCCTTCCCCAAGGACGTGTGGACCCAGATCTGGTCGAACAATCCCGCGGAGCGCCTCAACCGCGAGATCCGTCGCCGGACCGACTCCGTAGGGATCTTCCCCAACCGCGCCGCGATCGTGCGCCTGGTCGGTGCCGTGCTGGCCGAGCAAACCGACGAGTGGGCCGAAGGACGGCGCTACCTCGGGCTCGAGGTCCTGGCCCGCTGCCGCCTCAACATCGTGCCCACCACCGAACCCGAGATCGGAGCCGACAACCTGCCCGC
>NZ_SEHL01000024.1:0-1306 GCF_004151355.1 Dermacoccus sp. 147Ba | reverse complement strand
TGAATCGCCCTGGGTTTCGTTCCTACCTGCTTCCCTGTCCAGCGAGCGCTGGCTGGGCTGATTCGAGGCCAGCGTAGTACGCCTCCTCGACCTCGACCGGCGTGCGGTAATCGAGCTCGCCGTGGAGACGAGCGTTGTTCCACCACCACACGTACTCGAGCGTCGCGAGTTCGACCTGCTCGACCGTCCGCCACGGGCCCTTCCGACGGATCAGCTCGGTCTTGTAGAGCCCGTTGACGGCCTCGGCGAGGGCGTTGTCGTAGCTGTCACCGACGCTCCCTGTCGACGGGGTCGCGCCGAGCTCGTTGATGCGATCCGTGTAGACGACCGAGAGGTAGTTCGACCCATGATCGGCGTGGTGGACGAGGTCATCGAGCGACCCGCGCGCGCCCCACGCGGCCATGTTCAACGCCTGTAACGGCAGCACCTCCGCGCGCAGCGTCCCGGCGACGTTCCAGCCGACGATCATGCGGGAGAACACGTCGATCACGAACGCGACATACGCCATCCCCGCCCACGTTCCGACATACGTGATGTCCGCGACCCACAACCGGTTCGGCGCGGGAGCGGTGAAGTCGCGTTCGACGAGATCCATCGGCTGCGCGATGGTCGGGTCGGACTTCGTGGTGAACACCTTCTTCGACCGCGCCACCCCGCGCACCCCGGCGAGCTTCATGAGCCGCGCGGTCTGGTCACGCCCGATGTCCCACCCCTCCCGCCGGAGGAGAGCATGCATCTTCCGGACGCCGTAGACGCCGTAGTTCTCCTCGTGAAGACGCTGGATCTCGGGGACGAGGAGTTCGTCCTTCAGCTGCCTGGCGGAGGGCACGCGCGTCTTCGCCGCGCGATACCCGCGCGAGGTGAGGAACCCCGGCACCGCGTCGCGGAGGACGCGGCAGAGGAACTCGACCCCGAACTGATCCCTGTGTTCGTCGATGAAGCGGATCATGCTCGTCAGGGACGGTCGAGTTCCTTCGCGAAAAACACGCTCGCGGCTTTGAGGACCTCGTTCGCCTTCTTCAGCTCGGCGTTCTCACGGCGAAGTCGCTTGTTCTCCTCGGCGACGTCGGTCGGCACGCCGGGGCGCTGCCCGGCGTCGATCTCACGGCGGCGGTGCCACACGCGCAGCGTCTCCGGGCTCATGCCGAGCAGGCCCGCGACATGTCGCACCGCGGACATGAGGTTCGGATGCTCGGGCTTGGCCTCGTCGAGCATCCGCAGCGCGCGCTCGCGCATCTCGGGCGAGTACTTCTGATTCATCGGTTCCATCCTTGCTTGAAGAACGGAACGAAACCCAGGGCGATTC
>NZ_SEHL01000023.1:0-1569 GCF_004151355.1 Dermacoccus sp. 147Ba | reverse complement strand
AGTCCCAGATCCAGGCCTTGAACCGGACCGCGCCGATCCTGCCGCTGCGACCAGGCTTGCCGGAGAAGGTGACCCACGACTACAAGCGCAATGGCACCACCACGCTGTTCGCCGCTCTCGAGGTAGCCACCGGTGCGGTGACCGACCAGTGCTACGACCGGCACGGTAAGGCCGAGTTCCTCGACTTCCTCAAGAAGGTCGCCAGGGCTTACCCGCGCCGGGAGCTGCACGTGGTCCTGGACAACTACCACACCCACAAGCACGAGGACATCAAGCAGTGGCTGGCCAAGCACCCGCGGATCACGTTGCACTTCACCCCGACCAGCGGGTCCTGGCTCAACCTCGTCGAGGTTTTCTTCGGGATCATCACCCGACAGGCCATCCGCCGCGGCTCCTTCGACAGCGTCAAGCAACTCGTCACAGCGATCAGCACCTTCATCGACGGCTGGAACGAGCGCTGCCACCCATTCATCTGGACCAAGACCGCCGAGGAAATCCTGCCCCACGCCACCCGTCAAACCAGTTCAGGCGCGTGACATCAGAGACCGAACGCGCCGCCGCCGACGAGGATTGCGACGCCCAGTCCGATCAGGACGATGGGGAAGAGGATGTGCTCCCGCCGTTCGAGGACCTCGGCGATGGGTCGACGCGTGGCGACGAACTTGGCGGTGGCCACCAGCACTGCCACGAGCACGAGGAAAACGATGCAGAAGGTGATGACAGCGGGAGTACTGATGTTGAGGAAGACCGGGACGTAAACGCCGATGTTGTCCCCACCGTTGGCGAAGGTGACGCCGGCGACGGTCGCCACGGCAACGCTCTTACCTGACACGGCGGCATCATCGTCGTCGCCCTCGCCGCGGTAGACCTCCCACGCAGCCCAGAGACCCAGCGCGAGGGGGATGAGCCCAAAGTAGGGAATCGCCTCCTCTGGCAGCGCCCACCCCGCCCCCAAGGTCACCACGAGTGCGGCGGCGAGGATCCCGACGAAGCCAAGGTATTGCCCGGCCAAGATCTTCGCGGTCGTCCCGGGGCGTCCGGCACCTCGGGCGAAGAAGAGCGAGAGCACGATGATGTCGTCGATGTTGGTCGCGATGAAGAGCCCGATCGCTTGGAGCAGCGCCGCGGCCGTCATGCGCCGGACCTGCCGTCGTGGCAACCAGGCACCTCGCAGGCGACGTCGAGGCAGGGGGCGTCCGCGTCGACGGCCAGCTTGACCTCGACCAGCTCGGTGAGCGCACGTGCGAGGTGGGGGTCAGCGATCTCGTAAAGGGCCTGGCGGCCCTCATGGGTGGCGACCACGATCCCGCAGTCCCGCAGGCAACCCAGGTGGTTCGACACATTCGAGCGCGTCAGGTCTAGCGCGTTGGCGAGCTCTGCCGGATGCGCGGGGCACGCCAGAAGCGACAGAAGGATCCGTGAACGCGTGGGGTCGGCCATCGCCCGGCCCAGACGCTGCATGGCGTCCAAGCGGGAAGCAAGAGTCAGCATGCACTGAACGATACAGTAACCGCTGAACTACAATCGCCCCACCCAACTCGTCAAACAAGTTCAGACGCGTGACACTAG
>NZ_SEHL01000022.1:0-1783 GCF_004151355.1 Dermacoccus sp. 147Ba | reverse complement strand
GAAGGAGTCCGGCGGTGTCCTACTCTCCCACACCCTGGCGAGTGCAGTACCATCGGCGCTGAAGGGCTTAGCTTCCGGGTTCGGAATGTGACCGGGCGTTTCCCACTTCGCTATAACCACCGTAACACTATGAAACTAACCAACTCATCTGACGAGATGTGGTTGTTGTTTCAGAATTACACAGGGACGCGAGCACCAGAACACTTGGTGATGTTTTAAGTTGTCGGTTTATTAGTACCGGTCAGCTTCACTCATTACTGAGCTTCCACATCCGGCCTATCAACCCCATCGTCTCTGGGGAACCTCTCAACACCGTAGTGTCATGGAAACCTTATCTTGAAGCGTGCTTCCCGCTTAGATGCTTTCAGCGGTTATCACTTCCGAACGTAGCCAATCAGCCGTGCCCTTGGCAGAACAACTGACACACCAGAGGTTCGTCCATCCCGGTCCTCTCGTACTAGGGACAGGTCTTCTCAAGTTTCCTACGCGCACAGCGGATAGGGACCGAACTGTCTCACGACGTTCTAAACCCAGCTCGCGTACCGCTTTAATGGGCGAACAGCCCAACCCTTGGGACCTACTCCAGCCCCAGGATGCGACGAGCCGACATCGAGGTGCCAAACCATGCCGTCGATATGAGCTCTTGGGCAAGATCAGCCTGTTATCCCCGGGGTACCTTTTATCCGTTGAGCGACGGCGCTTCCACAAGCCACCGTCGGGTCACTAGTCCCCACTTTCGTGCCTGCTCGACATGTCTGTCTCACAGTCAAGCTCCCTTGTGCACTTACACTCAAAACCTGATTGCCAACCAGGCTGAGGGAACCTTTGGGCGCCTCCGTTACCCTTTGGGAGGCAACCGCCCCAGTTAAACTACCCATCAGGCACTGTCCCTGATCCGGATCACGGACCGAAGTTAGGAGCTCAATACGACCAGAGTGGTATTTCAACAATGACTCCACACCAGCTGGCGCTAATGCTTCACAGTCTCCCACCTATCCTACACAAGCCGTACCGAACACCAATACCAAACTGTAGTAAAGGTCCCGGGGTCTTTCCGTCCTGCTGCGCGTAACGAGCATCTTTACTCGTACTGCAATTTCGCCGAGTTCGTGGTTGAGACAGTGGAGAAGTCGTTACGCCATTCGTGCAGGTCGGAACTTACCCGACAAGGAATTTCGCTACCTTAGGATGGTTATAGTTACCACCGCCGTTTACTGGGGCTTAAATTCTCAGCTTCGCCACACAAGGTGACTAACCAGTCCTCTTAACCTTCCAGCACCGGGCAGGCGTCAGTCCGTATACATCGAATTACTTCTTCGCACGGACCTGTGTTTTTAGTAAACAGTCGCTTCTCCCTGGTCTCTGCGACCCTCACCCCTAGCACGCAAGTGCTTCAAGGCTTGGGCCCCCCTTCTCCCGAAGTTACGGGGGCATTTTGCCGAATTCCTTAACCACGATTCACTCGATCGCCTTAGTATTCTCTACCTAACCACCTGAGTCGGTTTGGGGTACGGGCGGCTCGAACCTCGCTAGAAGTTTTTCTCGACAGCATAGGATCACCCTACTTCCCACATACGTGGTCACCATCACATCTCAGCCAATACGACGTCCGGATTTGCCTAGACGTTCGGCCTACATGCTTGAACGGGGACAACCATCGCCCCGCGGAGGCTACCTTCCTGCGTCACTCCATCGCTTACCTACTACACGATCGGGTCCCACGCTCCCCATGAACAATGAGCCCGAAGGCTCGGCGTTCATGGTTCGGGTGGTTAGCTTCCCG
>NZ_SEHL01000021.1:0-3190 GCF_004151355.1 Dermacoccus sp. 147Ba | reverse complement strand
TTCACTCGCCACACGACGCTCCCCTACCCAACAACACCCCCGTTAAGGGTATGTGTGTCATTGCCACAGCTTCGGTGATGTGCTTGAGCCCCGCTACATTGTCGGCGCAGAATCACTTGACCAGTGAGCTATTACGCACTCTTTAAAGGGTGGCTGCTTCTAAGCCAACCTCCTGGTTGTCACAGCAACTCCACATCCTTTCCCACTTAGCACACGCTTAGGGACCTTAGCTGATGATCTGGGCTGTTTCCCTCTCGACTACGAAGCTTATCCCCCGCAGTCTCACTGCCACGCTCTCACTTACCGGCATTCGGAGTTTGGTTGACGTCAGTAACCCGGTGGGGCCCATCAGCCATCCAGTAGCTCTACCTCCGGCAAGAAACACGCGACGCTGCACCTAAATGCATTTCGGGGAGAACCAGCTATCACGGAGTTTGATTGGCCTTTCACCCCTACCCACAGCTCATCCCCTCAGTTTTCAACCTAAGTGGGTTCGGTCCTCCACGCCGTCTTACCGGCGCTTCAACCTGGCCATGGGTAGATCACTCCGCTTCGGGTCTAGACCCAGCGACTCAAACGCCCTCTTCGGACTCGCTTTCGCTACGGCTACCCCACACGGGTTAACCTCGCCACTGAGCACTAACTCGCAGGCTCATTCTTCAAAAGGCACGCCGTCACCCCACACAGAGGCTCCGACGGATTGTAAGCACACGGTTTCAGGATCTATTTCACTCCCCTCCCGGGGTTCTTTTCACCTTTCCCTCACGGTACTAGTCCGCTATCGGTCACCAGGGAATATTTAGGCTTAGCAGGTGGTCCTGCCAGATTCACACGAGATTTCACGGGCCCCGTGCTACTTGGGAAACAGCACAACACAGCCAGCTATGTTTCGTCTACGGGAGTCGCACCCTCTACGCCCAGCCATTCAAAACTGTTCGACTACACAACTGGTTTCTTACTGCGCACCCTGCTGTCAGACAAGGTCAGCACTGTCCCACAACCCCACAACCGCAACCCCTGACAGGTCTCACACGATCATGGTTTAGCCTCATCCGCTTTCGCTCGCCACTACTCACGGAATCACTCTTGTTTTCTCTTCCTGTGGGTACTGAGATGTTTCACTTCCCCACGTTCCCTCCCAACACCCTATGTGTTCAGGTGCAGGTGACCAGACATGATTCTGGTCGGGTTTCCCCATTCGGAAATCCCCGGATCACAGCCTGTTTATCGACTCCCCGAGGCATATCGCAGATTACAACGTCCTTCATCGGTTCCTGGTGCCAAGGCATCCACCGTGTGCCCTTAAAAACTTAAAGATCACAGATACTAGATGCTCGCGTCCACTGTGTAATTCTCAAACAACACGCCACACACCAACCAACCCACCACAACCACACCGAACCCTCACAGGTCCTCACGTGCAGTCGTTCGTGGCCGGGCTGTCAGTGCCAGCCAAACCCCAGAACACGCATGATGCATGTCCTGAGAACCCAACAACGCGCCAATCACACCCACCACCCCACCTCAGCCAGCCCGTTCCCCACACCATCCGAAGACAGTGTTGTACTTGAGCTAGCTCGAGCGAGCAGTGCGTGCACCATGATCATCGTTCCACCCAGCACACTCCCATCACACACGCGGTGATGCAAGAGCTCATGTGCTCCTTAGAAAGGAGGTGATCCAGCCGCACCTTCCGGTACGGCTACCTTGTTACGACTTAGTCCCAATCGCCAGTCCCACCTTCGACGGCTCCCCCCACAAGGGTTAGGCCACCGGCTTCGGGTGTTACCAACTTTCGTGACTTGACGGGCGGTGTGTACAAGGCCCGGGAACGTATTCACCGCAGCGTTGCTGATCTGCGATTACTAGCGACTCCGACTTCATGGGGTCGAGTTGCAGACCCCAATCCGAACTGAGACCGGTTTTTTGGGATTAGCTCCACCTCACAGTTTCGCAACCCTCTGTACCGGCCATTGTAGCATGCGTGAAGCCCAAGACATAAGGGGCATGATGATTTGACGTCATCCCCACCTTCCTCCGAGTTGACCCCGGCAGTCTCCCATGAGTCCCCACCATCACGTGCTGGCAACATGGAACGAGGGTTGCGCTCGTTGCGGGACTTAACCCAACATCTCACGACACGAGCTGACGACAACCATGCACCACCTGTACACCAGTCCGAAGACGCACACATCTCTGCATGATTCCGGTGTATGTCAAGCCTTGGTAAGGTTCTTCGCGTTGCATCGAATTAATCCGCATGCTCCGCCGCTTGTGCGGGCCCCCGTCAATTCCTTTGAGTTTTAGCCTTGCGGCCGTACTCCCCAGGCGGGGCGCTTAATGCGTTAGCTGCGGCACGGAACTCGTGGAATGAGCCCCACACCTAGCGCCCAACGTTTACGGCATGGACTACCAGGGTATCTAATCCTGTTCGCTCCCCATGCTTTCGCTTCTCAGCGTCAGTAATGGCCCAGAGACCTGCCTTCGCCATCGGTGTTCCTCCTGATATCTGCGCATTTCACCGCTACACCAGGAATTCCAGTCTCCCCTACCATACTCTAGTCTGCCCGTACCCACTGCAGAACCGGAGTTAAGCCCCGGTCTTTCACAGCAGACGCGACAAACCGCCTACAAGCTCTTTACGCCCAATAATTCCGGACAACGCTCGCACCCTACGTATTACCGCGGCTGCTGGCACGTAGTTAGCCGGTGCTTCTTCTCCAGGTACCGTCACGTTAGCTTCGTCCCTGGTGAAAGAGGTTTACAACCCGAAGGCCGTCATCCCTCACGCGGCGTCGCTGCATCAGGCTTTCGCCCATTGTGCAATATTCCCCACTGCTGCCTCCCGTAGGAGTCTGGGCCGTGTCTCAGTCCCAGTGTGGCCGGTCGCCCTCTCAGGCCGGCTACCCGTCGTCGCCTTGGTAGGCCATTACCCCACCAACAAGCTGATAGGCCGCGAGTCCATCCCCCACCAAAAAATCTTTCCACCAACACACCATGCAGTGATTGGTCATATCCAGTATTAGACCCAGTTTCCCAGGCTTATCCCAGAGTAGGGGGCAGGTTACTCACGTGTTACTCACCCGTTCGCCACTAATCCACACCAGCAAGCTGGCGCTTCATCGTTCGACTTGCATGTGTTAAGCACGCCGCCAGCGTTCGTCCTGAGCCAGGATCAAACTCTCCGTTA
>NZ_SEHL01000020.1:0-5577 GCF_004151355.1 Dermacoccus sp. 147Ba | reverse complement strand
CTGCTGACGTATCTGGGGCAACGTTTCTGCGGGATTGCGGCCACAAAGCATGTCGCCCGGAAGGTGTTGGGGTTCGTGGTGGTGCTGGCGCACCCGCCGGATTCTCGGGCTTGACCACGTGCGGCTCTTGGTCGGCATGCCCGCAGTGCTCAGCGAAGATCGGTGCGGCACGCTCGGCTTCGTTGTCGGAGCTTCTGACCTGGGCGGCTGCTCAGGGTCACACGGTGGCCATGCTCACGCTCACAGCGCGGCACCACAAGGGACAGCGACTCGAAGACCTCTGGGACGGTCTATCTGATGCCTGGCGCTTTCTCGGTCGGTACTGGGGTTCTGAGACTGAGGCGAGCTACATCAAGCGCGTTGAAGCAAACAAGGATGCTTGGGCCGACCACGAGGCCGGTGAACGTCGCCGCCCGCGCAAGCACTGGACAGAGCTAGAGCGCCGTGTTGGGCTGCTCGAACATCTTGGCTGCCTCGGCTACGTTCGCGCGACGGAAGTCACCTACAACGCCAGTGGGGGTGGCTGGCACGTTCACTACCACGTCGTCATGATCCTGGACTCAGCCAAGCTGCCTGAAGACATGGACAAACGCGCTGCCCGTCTCCGAGTGGCACAGGGCGTCATCTTCACCAAGTGGCGACAGGGATTGCAGCGTTCGGGCCTCGATGCCGTGGCCACGGTTCGTGAGAAGGACGGCACCATCTCGCACGTTGGTGCTGACCTTCGGATGATGTACGCGAGCCAGGCCGCAGAAACTCTCGGCGCGTACGTCACGAAGAGCACAGACGCTGTCGCTGCCGTCGATGAGGTGACGAAGCGCGAAGCGGAGAAGATCGCCGCTGAGGCAACGCTCGGTCAGCTGAAGCAAGGTCGCAAGGGCTCACGTACCCCGTTCCAGGTGCTCGCTTCCGTCGCTGCTACGGGCGATGCCGACGACGCGGACGTGTGGTCGGAATGGGTCAGGGTCAGCCGGGGACGTACCCAGATGGTCTGGTCGAACGGTCTGGCAGAACTCGCCAAGGTTGCCGAGGCAGAAAAGACCGATGAAGAGATCGCGGCAGAAGAGATCGGCACTGAGGATTTGTTCCGTCTCCCCAACGAGACCTGGGCGGCGATCCGTCGAAGCCCGGTCCGTTTCGACCTGCTCGAAGCTGTCGAGACAGGCGGTAAGAACGCCGGAACACAACTGCTCGATTCGCTCGGGCTGCAGTGGATCGACCAAGTACCGGACGACCGCCAAGGCTCAGCCGTTCGCGCGGTGCTTCGCAATCAAGGGATGCGCGCTGCGAGTCTTTGACATGGCATGGCATGTCACGATGTGTCAGTGACGGATCATCGGATTACCGGCCTCGCGGAGGTCGCGCGCCTCTGCGGAGTGTCCCTCTCGACGGTCAACCGGAAGGTTGGCAAGCTGCGCGATTTTGGCGCAGAGAAGGACTCTGACGGCGTGTGGCATGTTCCCGTGACTGCGATTGAGGGTGTCGGCTGGAAGATCAAGGCTGACATGCCACGACATGCCACGCCTGACATGCCAGTGACACGCTCTGACATGTCACCTGAAACCCTCGAAATTCGTGCGCAACTCGATTCGCTGCGCGAGGAGCTCGCCACGCTGCGCGGGCGACTGGTTGCCGCTGAGGCTGCCGCCGAGAAGTGGCAGATGATCGCCGCTGAACGCCTCCAGAACCTCGATGATCTGCGTCTCGCTCAACGACTGCTCGAAGCGCGCAACGTTGAGCCGGCCCCGGAGCAGGAGTCAACGCCGGCCCCCGCCGAACCGGAACAGCCGGCTATCTGGTTTGGACGGTTTCGGCGCATGAGGGGCCACGGATAGTAGTCGTCTTACGGCGGTCTCGGGGCTGGGTGCTATGACCCACAGCTATAGACGCCGAAGGCGGCTCACGTCGCCGCCCGTAACCATCTCTGAGTGGTAGCGCGGGCAGACTCACGAGGGATGACGCCGACGCCGCCTCCCTCGTACCCAGCAGCTTGAAATGGTGCCCACTAGCAGCCCAGACATGGGCATGCGAAAGGGGGCCAAGCTCGTAAGCCTGGCCCCCATCGTTGGAGCTACTCGCCCCGGTCTGAGGCTGCCCACCTTTGCACTGTGGTGTGTGAGACCTCGGCCTGTTGCGCCACGGTCGTGCTCGAGACGTTGCACTCGTTGACGAGGTAGGCGGCGACTCTTCGAATCTCGGACTCGGCTGCGTTCTTGACGGCGGCGAGGTCAGCTAGGGCGATGAGGTAGAACTCCCTCTCTAGACCAGCTTCACGGACTTTGACGGCTGCTGTCGTGTGGTCGTGGGCTTGCATCATGGCTTCCCACGCGGCGCTGAGTGTTCGCCCTGCGTGCTTCTTCTTGTCCGTCATAGCCACGCCTTGCGCGTTGGACAGCACGGCTTCGATGTCCGCGTACTTGGCGTACTTGCGCCCGTTCTCACCATCGGTCATGTCTCCCATCGTAGTGTGTGCTTGCACTGAACATTATGTGCAGCTAGAGTGCTAACTGAACACAGTATAGAGTGTTCACAGACAGCACGAACACACGTAATGGAGAGACAGAACATGAGCACGTACGCAGTGGACAGCAGCCGGCAGGAGCTTCGAGCGACGGGTGTGATCGAACCCGCGCCCGTGTGGGAGCAGACCGCCGACGGTAAGCGGCGCCCGAGCGACGCGCAGGATCGCAACGAGCAAGGCATGCCGCTGTGGCTCGTAGAAGTCATGTATGCGTCGGAGATGTTCGGGCGTCAGCAGACCGTCACGGCCAACGTTCTTGTGCCGTCTCCGGCGATGCCGGCTCTTCCGGCGTTCGAACCGGTGCCGTTCGAGGGACTGAGTGTGAACGTGTATGCGCCGCGTAACGGGGCTGGGGTGCGTGAGTCCTGGTCGGCGGAGGGCATCAAGTCGTCGGGCCAGGGTCAGCAGGCTCAGAAGCAGCAGCAGGCTGAGCAGCGTCGGGGTGAGTGACGTGGCGGGTGCCGGTTTTTTCCCTGGGGTGTCGCGTCGGAGTGATCTGGCGCGGTCGATGGAGGCCGCCGCAGATGAGATGGTGGCGGCTCTCGATGGTCTGATCGGGTCTGCGAGCCGTGATGATCTGCTCCGGTACGAGCGTGCTTTTGAGGCGGCTCACCAGGGCATGAGTGACGCACTGTGGGACGGCCTCGATCTGCTTGGGGGTGACGAGCGGCCTTTGCCTGAGGTGCGGCTTACCAGTGCCCTCGGCCGACTGGAGCTGATCGTGATCGAGGCGCGCAAGCGGCATGACGCGGAGGACTCGCTGTGATGCGCGCGGGCCTCGGATGGACGATCCGACAGATCGTGCGTCGTGCGCTCGATTGGCCTGGGATCGCGGTCGGCATCGTCGTCATGCTGATCGCGGCCCAGGGCCCGACCTGGCTCACGATCGTTGCGGCTGTCGTCGTGATTGCGGGTCTGTATGGGTCGTGGTCGCTGCAACGGCATTGGGCCCGTCTGCGCCGTCTGCGTCGCATGTGGGCGGATGCCGCGCCGCTCATGGGTCTGGCGAATCGTGACGGGGTACCGCCTCGCGTGATCGGCCTGGAGCGTACGGCCTGGGGCGACCTCGTCACCCTCGGTCTTCTGCCAGGTCACTCGGTGCCGCAGATCGAACGGGCCGTGCCCGAACTCACCCCGTTTTTTGGTGCGGATGTGGTGCGCGTCGAGCGTGTGGACGCGCAAACGGTCTATCTGCGGTGCGTGAGTGGCGGCGTGGATGACGTAGCGGAGGCGTCGTGGCAGCAGCGTCCCCTCGCGACGGACGATCCGCGTGACGCACGACCTCACCTGGCGGAAGAGACCGATGAGTTGTGGTTCACGGTTGAGGGTGGAGACCTTCCCCGATGACTAGCGTGCCGATCCCCCTCGGTGTCGATCAGATGCGTCAGCCCGTCGTCGTCGACATGGCGGCGACGGCGGGCCACTGGATCATCCAAGGCCAAACACGCTCCGGAAAAAGTTATACGACGTATAACGTTTTGGCGGAAATGGCCGGGCTTGAATGCGTGCGCGTCGTCGGCGTTGACCCGTCAGCGGTCATTCTCGCGCCGTGGCAAGACTCAGAATCAATGATTTCACTCGGTCAGACAGAGGACCAGGCCGAGAAGATTATCGAGATTCTGACCGAAGTCAATGACATCGGAAACGCACGGACGGCGGGACTTTTCGAGCGACGTATCGACAAGCTCGAACAATTCACGCCAGAAGAACCACTGATGGTGCTCGTGCTGGAAGAATTCGCGGGCATGCTCGATTTCCTCAAGCGCGTGGACGCGGCACAAGGTCGAAAACCGGCCGAACGGTACGAAACCCGTGCAACCGGGCTGATCGGCTCGATCATCGCCCAGCACGCCAAGGCCGGAATCCGCGTGATCCTGCTGACTCAGCGCGCTGAGGCCGCGGTCCTCGGCGGCACGGCCCGGTCGAATCTCGCAGTCAGAATGACGCTTCGACACGACAATTCTGATGCGGTTCGGATGCTGCATGAGCGCATTGGTGAAGAAGAACTGCGTCAGGTGGAGCGATTCGCGCCGGGCGTGGCTTTTTTCGAGTCACCGAATCACCCACGCGAAATCATGCGAAATCACCGCAATGCCGGATACACGGCGTATGTCGAGCACGTGCTGCATCACGAATGGGCCAAAGCGCGGAAACTCTCAGAGCAGTATCCACACCTTTATGAGGAAGCTATGACCGGAGAGGAAATTGAGGATGAGTAAGCGACTGATTGCAGGTGCCGTGATCGTCGCCGTGACAGGGCTGACGGGGTGCAGCGGAGGGGGCGAATCGTCGTCTAAGGCCACGACGCCGACATCGACGCCGACACCGACGCGGACACCGCTGACGTTCGGACCTGGCCTGACACGTCAGTGCGCGGAGGGTGACACGGTCGCTCTGTCCGATGACCGGGTGCGGCAGCGCGTCGGGGGTAAGGCGTCCTGTCAGATCCTCGGAGCACTCCAAAGTGAGGTCGATCGCACACGGGATCAGACGGTGCACGGTGACCGCAAGATCGTGCTCGAAGTCGTCAGCACCAAGCTGAATCAAGTCCGTCGATTCGACTGCGAGGCCTATGGCACCTTCACGCACTGCAAGGGACAGAAGCCGTCGCAGGTCGAAGGGTGGATCGCGGACTCACCCGAGACGCTGAAGAAGTGACTGCGGCGTGCCTGCTCGCTGTGAGTGGGCACGTGCGGCATGATCTGCCCAGGAAGCACGAAAGGCCCAGGGCGGCAACCCTGAGCCTTTCCCCACCGTGCTTACCGAGACATTCAAAACCAGAGAAAAATTTGAGGCTCGCCCGATGGGTGCTGACTACAAGCGTACCGACGTACGCGCAGACTTCAATACACCGACGCGTGTCGTGTCGCGCTCTAGCGCCCCCAGAGGGGTCGGAGCGGACGAGCACGGCGCTAGCCGCGCGCAGGGAGCGCAGCGCCCCGCCGGGGGCGCTCAGGGCCGCGGAGCGGCCCGCCTTGGAAACATCGCGAAAGATGCCGGAGAGATAACCCGGCGCAACGATCGTCGGCGGGAACGCGATGCTCTGCGCACACTCG